>JBCCZS010000042.1:0-18193 GCA_039187035.1 Pseudomonadota bacterium
CGCCAGGTAAAGCGGTTCGCGGAAGAGTTTCTCTGAAACGTGCTCGGTGCTTGCGGCGGGAAGCTGCGCGATGATCACGTCGTGGTCGCCGCGCCCGAGATCATATTCGAGATCGCGCGGCGCGCCCTCGCGCACGTACAGGCTCAGGGATTTGTATTCGCGGTGAAGCGCGGCGACGACTTGCGGCAACAGATACGGCCCGAGCGTCGAGGACGTGCCGAGCCGGATCGTGCCGACGAGGCCGCCCTTCGAGGCGGCGGCGAGATCGGTCATGCCTTGGGTTTCATCGACGACGCGCCGGGCGCGCGCCGCCATTTCGCGGCCGATGGGGGTCAACGCGACGCCGGAGCGGCTGCGCTCGACGAGTTGAACTTCCAACGCTTCTTCAAAGTTCTGGATCTGGACGCTGAGCGAGGGCTGGCTCATGCCGCAAATCTCGGCGGCGCGCCGGAAATGACCGGTCTCCTCGACCGCCAATAGGCAACGCATTTGCTTCAACGTCAGGTTGGGCTTGGGCACGGAGCTCCCCCGGGCGACGACGCACTGATCGATCTATCGTCTCTATCAATAAGACGTTTTCGATAAGATTTTCAAACGAAAATCAAGCGACGCTAGTGCGCGGCCGGCGCCGCACTCGTGGGTTGATCGCCCCCGGACCGCCGCGCGGCGTCGGTCGATTGGCGTTTCCAAAGAGACGCGTAAAGGCCGTTTCGGGCGATCAATGTTGCGTGATCGCCGGTTTCGACCACGCGGCCCTGGTCGAGAACGAAGATCGCGTCGGCGCCGGAGACCGTCGACAGACGGTGCGCGACGGCGATCGTCGTGCGGCCGACCGCGGCGGCGCGCAACGCATTCTGGACGTCGCGTTCCGTTGCGCTGTCGAGCGCCGAGGTCGCCTCGTCCAGAACGAGGATCGGCGGGTCGAGGAGGATGGCGCGGGCGAGGCCGACGCGTTGTTTCTCGCCGCCGGACAGCTTCATGCCGCGCTCGCCGACGCGGGCATCCAGCCCGTCCGGCGCCGCTGCGATGAAATCGCCGAGCTGCGCGCGCCGCGCCGCGTCCAACACGTCCGCATCAGACGCCCCCGGGCGCCCGTAAGCGAGGTTGAACCGCAACGTGTCGTTAAAGAGGACGACGTCCTGAGGCACGAGCCCCATGGCGTGGCGCAAACTGTCTTGCGTCACGCCGCGGACGTCTTGATCGTCGATCAGAACACGCCCCTTTTCCGGATCGTAGAAACGGAACAGCAGTCTCAGGAGCGTCGATTTGCCGGCGCCGCTGGGGCCGACGACGCCGATGAACGCGCCGGCCGGGACGTCGAGGTTCAGCCCGGAAACGCCGCCGGCGCGGCCCTCATAGGCGAAGACGACGTCCTCAAAGCGGATCGCGCCGCCGCGCGGCGAGAACGCGACCGCATGCGGCGCGTCCCGCACGTCGGGCGTCAGATCGAGGAGATCGAACAACTTTTCGATATCGACCGCGCCCTGCTTAATCTCGCGCCATGCGAACCCCAAAATGTTCATCGGCCGGTAGATGTTCGTCAGCATCAAGATGACGGCCGTGATGTCCCCCGGCTTTAGGTCGCCCTGGACGGCGCCGTACCCGGCGAGACACGCCGCGGCGACGAGGCCCGCCGCCATGACGAATTCCTGGCCCGCGTTCAAGATTTGCATCGACTGCATCGACCGGACATAGCGGTCGCTATAGTCGCGGATCGCCGTGTCATATCGGGCGGTCTCGCGCGCCTCGGCGCCGAAGGCCTTGACCGTCTCAAAGTTCGCCATCGTATCGGCGGCCATCGCCCGCAATTCGGTGTCGGCTTCGTTCATCACCCGGCGGAATTTGTTCCGCCACTCGGTGACGACGATGGTGAAGACCGCATAAGCCGCGACGGTCGCAATCGCCGCTAGCGCGATCGACCACGAATAAAGGAGCGCCATCACCGCCGCCGCGAAGGCGAGTTCGACGATCGTCGGGCCGATATTGAACGCGAGAAACCGCAACATGAACTCGACCGACGCCGCGCCCCGCTCGATGATCCGATTGATCGCGCCCGCCCGCCGCGTCACGTGAAAGTGGAGCGACTGGTTTTGCGCGTGGGCGTAGGCGTCGACCGCCAGCAACCGGTTGGCGTCTTGGGTGACGCGGGTAAAAAACGCATCGCGCGCTTGCGGCAGCGCGTTCGCGATGAAACGCGCCAGGCCGAACAAGAGAAAAAAGCCGATAAAGCCGCCAGCCGCCGCGCCGGCGCCGGCCCCTTCAATGGCCGCATCGACGCCTTTGCCCATGAGAACCGGCGCGCCGACGGAGACCGCTTTGGCGAGCGCCGTCACCGCGAACGCCCCGACCATTCGCAGACGCCACCGCCGCATTTCGGGGCGCGCGAGCACCGCCAACATGCGCGCGACGGACCGCCGGAAGGTCTGCGGCGTCGCTTTGACTTCGTCGAATTTCGGGCCGTTCATGCGGGTGCTGCTTAGCGCGCCCGTCGGGCGCTGTCAGCTCAAAGGCCTTCCGGCGCAGGCGCGCGTTCGGGCGTTAACAGATCAAGCGCCGCGGCGGTCATTGCGCGCACGCCCGCGGTGAGCGTCGGCTCAGGGTCGGGCGCGAACAGCGGCGAATGGTTCGACGGCGACTTCATGCCGACCTTTTCGTACTTGGCGATTTCCGCCGGGTCGGTGCCGCCGAGGAAAAACATGACCGACGGGATTTCCGGGGCCTGCGTGCCGAAATAGGCGAAGTCTTCGCCGCCCATGATCGGCTCGCGCGGCGAGACGGCGCCGTCGCCCAGCTCTCGTGTAACGGTCGCCGCAATACGGCGCGTCAAGTCGGGATGGTTGTAGGTCGCGATCAACGGGTCGGCGTCGACGACGACGCGCGGCATCTTATCTTCGGGCACGCCGGCCGAGCGCGCCTGGGCTTCGGCGATGCGTTTAATGCCGGCGATCAGCTGCTCGCGTACGGATTGTTTGTACGAGCGCACAGTGATCTGCAAATGCGCTTCGTCCGGAATAATGTTGTGCTTAAAGCCGGCGTTAAAGGCGCCGACCGTCACGACGGCGCTGTCGAGGGCGGAGACCTCGCGGCTGACGAGTGTTTGCAACGCGTTCACGATCTGCGCGCCGATGACGATCGGGTCTTTCGCCGTATGCGGTCGCGAGCCGTGGCCGCCGACGCCGCGGACGAAGATGTCGACGGAGTCGACGTTCGCCAGCGCAAAACCCTCGGTCTGATAGATCTGTCCCGCCGGCAGGCCGCCGAACGTATGCAGCGCCAAATTATAATCCGGTCGCGGAAACTTCGTAAAAAGACCGTCGTCGATCATGGCGAGCGCGCCGAGGCCGAGCTCTTCGGCCGGTTGGGCGACCATGACGAGCGTGCCGGCCCATGCATCTTTCATCGCCACAAGCCGGCGCGCGACGCCGACCCAAATCGCCATGTGGGTGTCGTGTGCGCAGGCGTGCATCACCGGCGCTTCTACGCCCCTATAGTCGACGTCGACGACGGTCGACGCGTAGTCGACGCCGGTCTTTTCCTTAAGCGGCAAAGCGTCCATGTCCGTACGGATAAGGAGCGTCGGCCCGGGGCCGTTTTCCAAAACGCCGACGAGCCCGTAGCCGTCGACGCCGTCGCGCACCTCGCCGGCGTTGCTACGGGCTTTCGCGATCGTCCAGGCCGAGCCGACCTTTTCGGTCACCGTGAAACCGAGGCCGCGGAGTTCCTCGGCGAGGCGCGCGGCCGTCTTTTCTTCTTTGAAGGACAGCTCGGGGTTCGCGTGGAGGTATTTGTAAAGCGCCTCGACATACGGGTAGTCGGCCGCCACGGCGTCTTCGAGCGACGCCGGCGCCGTCTCCGTTTCCTGCGCCGACGCAGGGGCTGTGACCAGAAAGGCTGCGGCGATCGCCTCGGCGCCGCGCAAAAAGCGCCGCGGGCGCGTGAAACCCCTCATCCGAGGCCTCATCCGAGGATCGTCTTGGAGACGTCGAACGCCTTCAGGCGTTCATAGACCGGACCGGAGACGTTCGCCGGGGCCTCGGCTTCGCCGCTCAGCCCTTTGTAGAGATCGCGATCGGGCAGCTTTAACAGCGCTTCGAATTCGACGAGCTCCGGTTCGCTCATCTCCGCAATGTGCGCTGCGGCGAACCCGCCGATTAAGAGGTCGCATTCGCGAATGCCGCGGTGTTGGGCGCGATAGAGCAGCTGTTTGCGGCGGGGGTCGAGGTCGGACATGTCGAAAGGCTAAACCAGTCCGCGCAGGGAAACAAACGGCGCCGTTTCGACATTTGCGGGCGAAACGGCGCTAAAATGAGGCGATGCGTCCCGCCGTTCTCAACCCGCTTTTCGCCGACACGACCGTCCTGCCGGGCGTCGGCTCGCGCATCGCCCCGCTTATCGCGAAGGCGGCGGGCGACAAAATCGTCGACGTCCTCTTCACCTTGCCGCAAGGCGTCGTCGACCGCAGCGCCCGGCCGACAGTCGCGGAAGCGCCCCTCGGCGAGACTGCGACGCTCGACGTCACCGTCGACAAACACGATGCGCCGGCGAACCCGAAAAGCCCCTACAAAGTGCTCGTCTCCGATGAGACCGGATTCGTCACGCTCGTCTTCTTCCGCCCCCGGCCCGACTATCTGAAGGCCGCCTTGCCGCCCGGCGCGCGCCGGCTCGTCTCGGGCCGCGTCGAGGACTTCAACGGAACGCGCCAAATCACGCATCCGGATTATATCGTCGACGCCGACGCCGCCGAGACGATGCCGCTGTTCGAACCGGTTTATCCGCTCACCGCCGGCTTGACCCCCGGCGTGATGCGCAAAGCCGTCGCCAACGCCCTCACCCGCGCGCCCGACCTTGACGAATGGCAGCGCGCCGACTGGCTGAAGAAGAACGACTGGCCCGGCTGGAAAGAAGCGCTCCTCGACGCCCACGCGCCGGAGGGAACGCCGGCCCTGGCGCCGCATGCGCCCGCGCGTCGACGCCTCGCCTATGACGAGCTGCTCGCCAACCAACTCGCGCTCGCGCTCATTCGCCACGACCGCAAAAAGAGCGCCGGGCGGACCGTGCGCGGCGACGGGGCGCTCCGTCGCAAAGCGCTCGCCGCCCTGCCCTTCGATCTCACCGGCGACCAAAAAGCCGTCCTCAAAACCCTCTTTGACGATATGGCCGCGCCGGAGCGGATGGTGCGCCTCGTCCAAGGCGACGTCGGCTCCGGCAAGACGATCGTCGCGTTCCTCGCCATGTTGAACGCGGCGGAGTGCGGGGCGCAGGCCGCGCTCATGGCCCCGACGGAGATCCTCGCCCGTCAGCATGCGGAAAGCCTTGCGCCGCTCGCCGAGGCCGCCGGCGTTTCGCTTGAGGTGGTCACAGGCCGCGACAAAGGCGCGGAACGGGCCGCCAAGCTGCGGGGGCTGGCGGAGGGCTACATCGACATCGCGATCGGGACGCACGCGATCTTTCAGGAGACGGTCGACTTTAAGGACTTGGCGCTCGCCGTCGTCGACGAACAACATCGCTTCGGGGTGCACCAACGCATGGCGCTCGCCGGCAAAGGGCCCAAACCCGATCTCCTCGTGATGACGGCGACGCCGATCCCGCGCACCCTTGCGCTCACCGCCTATGGCGACATGGACGTGTGCGCGATCCGCGAGAAACCGCCCGGCCGCAAACCCGTCGATACACGGACGATCCCCCTTGACCGGCTCGACGACGTCGTCGACGGCGTCGGCCGCGCAATCGCGACGGGCGAGCAAGTCTATTGGGTGTGCCCCCTCGTCGAGGACAACGATCGGCTCGACCTGACCGCCGCACAGGCGCGGCACGCGGCGCTGCAGGCGCGTTTCGGCGACCGCGTCGGGCTTGTGCACGGCCGAATGAAGCCGTCCGAGAAAGACGCCGTCATGGCCGGCTTTCACGCCGGCGCGCTATCGGTCCTGATCGCGACGACGGTGATCGAGGTCGGCGTCAACGCGCCGAACGCAACCGCCATCGTCATCGAGAACGCCGAACGGTTCGGGCTTGCCCAACTCCATCAATTGCGCGGGCGCGTCGGGCGCGGCGACAAGCCCTCACGGTGCCTTCTTCTCTATAAGCATCCGCTCGGCCCGACGGCGAAGGCGCGGCTGGAAACAATGCGGCGCACGGAGGACGGGTTTGAGATCGCCGAAGAGGACCTGCGGCTGCGTGGGGCCGGCGACGCGCTCGGCACCGCGCAGTCCGGCTTTCCGCAATTCTCGATCGCCGACGCGGCGGCCCATGGCGAGTTGCTCAAGGCCGCGCGCGACGACGCGGCGCTCATTATGGCGGAAGACCCGGCCCTCGGCTCGCCGCGCGGGCAAGCGCTGCGTACGCTCCTCTATCTCTTTCGCCGCGATGACGCCGTGCGGCGCCTTCAGGCCGGCTGAACGCGGGGCGAGGCCGCATCCGTTACGCGGCGCAAGACCGCGGCGTAGGACGGGGCGATGTGCATCGCCGGCGTCAGCCCGCGCGCGGCGAGCAAGCGGTGCGCGCGCGGCAACGCATAGCACGGCAGGTACATGAAGAGATGGTGCTCCGCATGGTAATTGACCGCATACGGCGCAAGGAAAAACCGTTCGACAAAATTGGCGCGGGTCGTCCGGGCGTGCGTGAACGGATCAGCCGCCGCGGGCGCGCAGGCGTGCTCGGCGATGTTCCGCAGGCGCAGCGCCAACGGAAACCACGTCGCCAGCCCCAGCCCCCAAATCACAAACGCGGCCGGCGCGCCGAGCGCGGCGAGCACCAACAAAAACCCGGCGTTCCAGGCGAAAAACAAAACGGCGCCCGAGTCCCCGCCCACATCCACGCTCCCGTCCTCTGCACCGTCGCCGCTCAAGGAGCGCACGCCGCGCCGGCGCGCGAAGAGCGGCGCGATGCGCTGCTTAAAGAACGTCCGCCCTGTCAGATCTCGCATAATTTTGCGCCGCAAGCTGGCGCGCGTGATCGGGAACGGGGTCGCGAGGGACAAGTCGGGATCCGCCGCGGTCTGCGTGTAGCGGTGGTGCGCGAGGTGATAGGCGCGGTAGCGCGCGAGATCGACGCCGACCGGCGCGGCGCACAACCAGCGCCCGACCTGGTCGTTCACGCGTTTGTCCGGATGCAGGAGACCGTGCGCCGCTTCATGGGTGAGGATCGCCAAGCCGTGTTGGCGCGCCCCGACGACGACAATCGCCAATAGCCACACGAGCGGGTTCGGAAAAATGACGGCCGCGGCGAGCGCCGCCGCGATGATCGCCCATGCATGCGCAACGAGCGCGAGGCCCTTCCAGCGGGAAACGCCCTGAAGCGACGCCCAATCGGCGGGGCTGAAACACTCGGCCGGGCGCGCGCGGGCGACAGGCGGGGTATGGTGACGACCCGATGCGTCCATACCGCCATGGTCGCCGCCTGGCGCGTGATGTCAATCGAACGGGGTTAACGTCGCCGAAACGACGCGCGAATGGTTACGCGTCGTCGTCGTCATCCTCGGCCGCCACCGGCCCGGAGTCTTGGCCCTTGGCGCTTTCGTCGCGATCGACGAACTCGATCACCGCGAGCGGGGCGTTGTCGCCGTAGCGGAACCCGGCCTTCATGATTCGGATATAGCCGCCGTCGCGTTCGGCGTAGCGAGGGCCCAGCGTGTCGAAGAGCTTCTTGGCCATGTCTTTGTCGCGCAACCGCGAGATCGCCAACCGACGCAGATGGAGCGACTTCTTTTCGTCGCGGCCGGCTTTCTTGGCGAGCGTGACGAGCCGCTCGACGATCGGGCGCAGCTCTTTAGCTTTGGGCAGCGTCGTCGTGATTTGCTCGTGTTTGATTAGCGCGCAGGACATATTGGCGAACATCGCTTTGCGGTGTTCGTGCGTCCGGTTCAGTTTGCGTTGCGCCATCCCGTGTCGCATGCTGTCGCTCCGTAGCCCGACGGTTGCGCCGGGCGCTTGTTACTCTTCGAATTTTTTCGCGAGATCTTCGATATTGTCCGGCGGCCAATCCGGCACGTCCATCCCGAGATGGAGGCCGAGCCCCGCGAGCACTTCTTTGATCTCGTTCAAGGACTTGCGGCCGAAGTTCGGCGTGCGGAGCATTTCCGCTTCCGTCTTCTGGATGAGGTCCCCGATATAGACGATATTGTCGTTCTTCAGGCAGTTTGCCGAACGCACGGACAATTCCAACTCGTCGACCTTGCGCAAAAGCGCGGGGTTGAACGGCAACTCTTCACGCTCGCTCGACCCGCCGTCTTTGCTCGGCTCGTCGAAGTTGACGAAGATCTGGAGCTGATCTTGGAGAATGCGCGCGGCGTAAGCGGCGGCGTCTTCGGGCGTCACCGAGCCGTCCGTTTCGATCTCAAGCGTCAGCTTGTCGTAATCCAGAACCTGGCCTTCGCGCGTGTCTTCAACGCGATAAGCGACGCGGCGGACCGGCGAGAACAGGCTGTCGACAGGAATAAGCCCGATGGGCGCGTCTTCCGGGCGATTGTGGTCGGCGTCGACGTAGCCTTTGCCCGACTGGACGACGAGTTCCATGCGCAGCGACGCACCTTCGTCGAGCGTGCAGATCACTTGCTCTTTATCGAGAATGTCGACCGACGCGGTTTCTTCAATGTCGCCGGCGGTGACGGGGCCCGGCGTCGACTTTGCGAGAACGAGGCGCTTGGGCCCGTCCGCGTGGCTGCGCACGGCGAGCTGTTTGACGTTGAGGACGATGTCCGTCACGTCTTCGCGCACGCCGGGGATCGACGAAAATTCGTGGACGACGCCGTCGATTTGGATCGACGTGACCGCCGCGCCCTGCAGGGACGACATTAAGATCCGGCGCAAGGAATTGCCAAGCGTCAGGCCGAAGCCCCGCTCCAACGGCTGCGCGACGATCGTCGCCTTACGGTTCACGTCCGCGCCGGGGACGACGTCCAACTTCGTCGGACGGATCAGCGCCTGCCAGTTCTTCTCAACTAGAGTCATGCTCGCTCCCAATGAACTTTACGCCGCCGGATCGCCCGCGGCGGTCGGCGCGCTGCGGCCGGGCCGTTAAACGCGGCGGCGTTTGCGCGGCCGGCACCCGTTATGCGGAATAGGCGTTACGTCACGGATCATGTTGACGGTGAGGCCGGCCGCTTGCAGCGCGCGCAACGCGCTTTCGCGCCCCGAGCCCGGCCCCCGCACTTCAACGTTCACGGTTTGGAGGCCGTGTTCCATCGCTTTTTTCGCCGCGTCTTCGGCGGCCATCTGCGCAGCGTAGGGCGTCGACTTGCGCGAGCCTTTAAACCCCATGCCCCCGGCCGACGACCAGGAAATCGTATTGCCCTGTTCGTCGGAGATCGTGACCATCGTATTATTGAACGACGCGTTCACGTGCACCACGCCGGACGTGATGTTCTTGCGCTCGCGACGCTTAACCCGGCCGCCCTGCGGTTTCGCCATGGATCCGTCTTCCTTCGTCCGGCCGACGCGGCGGCCGTTTCATGTTTAGCGCCTTGAGCGCGTTATTTCTTCTTACCCGCGATCGGCTTGGCCGGCCCTTTGCGCGTGCGCGCGTTCGTATGCGTGCGCTGGCCGCGTACCGGCAGGCCGCGGCGATGGCGCAAGCCGCGATAGCAGCCTTGGTCCATCAAGCGCTTGATGTTGACGGCCACTTCCCGGCGCAAATCGCCCTCGACGAGATAATCGCGGTCGATCGCTTCGCGGATTTGAAGGACTTCCGCGTCGGAAAGCTCGTTGACGCGACGTTCGGCCGGAACGCCGACCTTGCCGCAGATTTCCTTGGCCTTGGACGGTCCGATGCCGTGAATATAACGAAGCGCGATTTCAACGCGTTTATTCGTCGGGATGTTGACGCCTGCGATCCGAGCCACGTCCGATCCTTTCCAGTCCGCGGCTCCGGCCGCCTCTTCTTTCGGCCTCCAAGAACGGAGGCGAACCACAACGCAAAGAGCGCCGCCCGAATTTGGGGAAGCGCGTACGTATAGTCAGGGCCGGCGCGGCGTCAACCGATAAACGGCGCGCCGCCGGCCGAATTCGTCGTCAACCGCCGACGCCGTCCAAAACCGCGTCGATCGCGGTCGCGACCGCGTCGGGCGTCCCCATCCCGTCGACGCGCTGCAGCTTTCCTTGCGCTTCGTAATAGGGGATCAGCGGCGCCGTTTGCTCGCGATAGACGCGTTGGCGGTTGCGGAACGTTTCTTCATTGTCGTCGTCGCGCAAGGGCTCGCCGTTGGCCTGCGCCTCGGCGATGCGCGTCTTCAACCGATTGACCAGTTCTTCCTCGTCGACCACGAGTTCGACGACGACGTCGAGGGCGCGTCGATGGGCGGCCAAGATCCGGTCGATCATTTCCGCTTGAACGACCGTGCGCACCGCGCCGTCGAGAATGAACCCGGGCTTGCAGTCGTCCGCTTCGATCCGTTCGGAAATAATCTCTTCGATGATCGCATCCGAAACGAGGTCCCCGCGCGCCATAATGTCTTTGACCCGCGCCCCCAGGGGCGAGCCCGACGCGATCGCCGCGCGGAGCATGTCGCCCGTCGAGAGCTGCGGGATCGCGCGCTTTTCAACGATGCGCTTGGCCTGCGTGCCTTTGCCGGCGCCGGGCGGGCCTAAGAGAATAAGGATCATCGTCGCCCTCCCCGCAGTTTCGATTTCTTGATGAGGCTCTCATATTGCTGCGCCACGAGATGCCCCTGGATTTGCCCGACCGTGTCGAGCGTCACCGACACGACGATCAGGAGCGACGTCCCGCCGAGATAAACCGGGATGGACGGGTATTGCGCCCGCAGAAACTCCGGCAAGACGCACACGAAGGTCAGATACGCCGCGCCGATAACCGTGAGGCGCGTAACGAGATAGTCGAGATACTCCGCCGTGCGCGCGCCGGGCCGATAGCCGGGAACGAAGCCGCCGTACTTCTTCAAATTGTCCGAGACCTCTTCGGTGTTGAAGACGATCGAGGTGTAAACGAACGTAAAACCGATGATGCCAAGCGCGTAAAGGCCGATGTAAAGCGGCTGGCCGGGCGCAAACCAAATTTGGAGGTTGCGCAAAATCTCCGGCGAATCCGACCCGACCGCGTTCGCCGCGGTGGCCGGCAACAAAAGAATCGACGAGGCGAAGATCGGGGGGATGACGCCCGACGGGTTCAGTTTTAGCGGCAAGTGCGATTTCTCGCCCTGCGTCATCCGCTGACCGACCTGGCGGCGCGGATATTGGACCGTCACCCGCCGCAACGATCTCTCCATAAAGACGACGAACGCGATCAGCGCGAGCGACATCAAAACGACGAGGACGATGACGCCGCCCGGGAGCGTTTGACCGGTCTCCGACGCGCCGGAGCCGAGCGCGAAGAGCCCCGCAGCCGCACGTGGCAGTTCGGCGACGATGCCGGCGAAGATGATCAACGACACGCCGTTGCCGACGCCGCGCGCCGTGATTTGCTCGCCGAGCCACAGCAAAAACATCACGCCGCCGACGAGCGTGATCACGGTCGTCGCCGTAAAAAAGAGGCCGGGATTGGAGACGACCGGCACGCCGTCGGCCTGGCCTTGCAGGCTGACCGCGATGAAATACCCCTGCATGGTCGCCAGGAAAACCGTGAGGTAGCGCGTGTACTGATTGATCTGGCGGCGCCCCTGCTCGCCTTCTTTTTTGATTTTCTCAAGCGACGGGATCGCCGACGTCATGAGCGTCATAATGATCGACGCCGAAATGTACGGCATAATGTTGAGCGCGAAGATCGCCATGCGCTCCACGGCGCCGCCGGCGAAAATATTGAGCGTTCCGAGAAGGCCGCTTTGTTGGCTCTGGAATTGGATCGCAAACGCTTCCGGGTTGATGCCGGGCAGCGGAATGTATGTGCCGATGCGATAGACGATCAGCGCGCCGAGCGTGAACAACAGCCGTTGCTTAAGCTCTTCGGCCTTCGCGAAGGACGCGAGGTTGATGTTCGAGGCGAACTGTTCTGCTGCGGACGTCATGCGACCCCTGCCGTCAATTCAAGCGCGCGCCCGCGCGCGGACCGCCGTTTAGGTGGCGCGCGCCGGCGCGATTGCAACCCTGCGCCGCGGCGGGGCGGACCCGACGGCGAACCAAGTCGCGGGCCAAGGCCCGAGCCACGGCGCGAAACGGGCCGCAGTTCAAGACGCCGCGTCCGGCTTCGCGGCCCGCACGACGGTCTCCGTCACCGTGCCGCCCGCCTTTTCGACCGCCGCTTTGGCCCCGGCCGACGCGTGCGCGACCGTCAGATCGAGTTTCGCCGATAAGTCCCCGACGCCGAGAAGGCGCACGCCGTCCAGCTTGCGCCGAATGACGCCCGCTTCGACCAACGCTTGTGCGTCGACTTTTCCCGTTTTGAGTTTGCCCGCGTCGACGGCCGCCTGCAGCCGGCCGACATTCACCTCGGCGAACTTCAATCGATTGGGTGTGTTGAAGCCGCGCTTGGGCAACCGCATGTAGAGCGGCATCTGCCCGCCCTCATAGGCGCGGATCGCGACGCCGGAGCGGGATTTTTGGCCTTTAACCCCGCGCCCGGCCGTTTTGCCGAGGCCGGAGCCCATGCCGCGGCCGACGCGTTTGCGCTTTTTGCGCGCGCCCGGATTGTCGTGAAGTTCGTTCAGTTTCATGGGGCATCCTCGACTTGCGACGGCGCGCCCGCGCCGCCTCGCCTGACCCGCCGCGACGCACGCGGCGCTAGTTCTATTCGATCACTTCGACCATGTGGGCGACTTTTCGGATCATGCCGCGCACCGACGGCGTGTCTTCGAGTTCGCGCACCCGGCCGATGCGCCCGAGCCCGAGGCCGACCAGCGTCGCGCGCTGATCTTGCGGCCGCCGGATCGGGCTGCCGGTTTGTCGAATCTTTACGGTCTTTTTCTCGGCCATGCGGCGCCGTCCTTACGCATCGGCGCCGGCGACTTCGCCGACTTCCTGGGTTTCGCCGCCGCCCGTCCGTCGGGCGAGGATTTCAGAGACTTTCTTGCCGCGTTTATTGGCGACCGAACGCGGACTGCGCTGGTCCTTCAACGCGTCGACCGTCGCGCGCACCATATTGTAGGGGTTCGACGTGCCGATCGATTTCGCGACGACGTCTTGCACGCCAAGCGTCTCGAAGACCGCGCGCATCGGCCCGCCGGCGATGACGCCGGTTCCCGGGGGCGCGGCGCGCAGAACCACTTTGCCGGCGCCATGACGGCCGAACGCGTCGTGGTGCAACGTGCGCCCCTCACGCAACGGCACGCGGACCAAGTTGCGCTTGGCTTCCTGGGCCGCCTTGCGGATCGCCTCCGGCACCTCGCGGGCCTTGCCCTTGCCGAAGCCGACGCGCCCTTTTTGGTCGCCGACCACGACGAGCGCGGCGAAGCCGAAATTCTTGCCGCCTTTAACGACCTTCGCCACGCGATTGATCGCGACCAGCTTGTCGACGAATTCGTCGCGATCTTGGTCGTCTCCGCCGCGCCGCCCGCGGCGACCGCCTCGTCCGTCTTCGCGCGCCATAACGCCCTCTCCTTAAAACTCCAACCCGGCTTCACGCGCCGCGTCGGCGAGCGCTTTCACCCGCCCATGAAACAGATACGCCCCTCGGTCGAAGACGACTTGCGTCACGCCCGCTTCTTTCGCCCGCTCGGCGACCGTTTTGCCGACGACGCCGGCCGCCGACATGTCCGAGCCTTTTGAAAGCCCCTCGCGCAACGCCGCGTCGAGCGTTGAGGCCGACGCGAGCGTGCGGCCCGTCTTGTCGTCGATCACTTGCGCCGCAATGTTCTTCGACGAGCGAAAGATCGACAGGCGCGCGCGCCCCTTGCCCGTCGTTGCGAGCTTGGCGCGGGTGCGTGTCGCTCGTTTGCGACGCTTTTGCGTTATCGTGCCGGCCATGGCTGAAGCGCTCCTTAGGCGAACCGGTTACTTCTTCTTGCCTTCCTTGCGGAAGATGAATTCGTCTTTGTACTTAACGCCCTTGCCTTTGTAAGGCTCGGGCGGACGGAAGGCGCGGATCTCGGCCGCGACCTGCCCGACTTTTTGTTTGTCCGCGCCGCTGACGACGATTTCCGTCTGTTTCGGCGCGGCGATCTTCACCCCGTCCGGCGGCGCATATTCGATGTCGTGCGAGTAACCGAGCGCGAGGTTGAGGCTCGACCCCTTCATCTGCGCACGGTAACCGACGCCGACGAGTTCGAGCTCTTTCGTGAACTCTTTGTCGACGCCTTCAATGAGGTTCGCGATCCGCGTGCGGCTCATCCCCCACATCGATCGCGCCTCTTTCGACTTGTCGACAGGCGTGACCGTGACTTCGTTGTCCGCCATCGCGACCGTGCACAGATCGTTGACGACGAATTCCAACTGGCCTTTCGGCCCTTTCGCCGCGACCGTCTGCCCGGTCACCGTAACGGTGACGCCGCTCGGGACGGGAACCGGTTTTTTGCCAATACGGGACATCGGACTTTCCTTAAACGGCGCGTCGCCGGCCGCCCTTAGTAAACTTCAAACAGAACTTCGCCGCCCACATGCGCGTCGCGCGCGGCGGCGTCGGACATCACGCCCTTCGGCGTCGAGACGACGGAGATCCCGAGCCCGTTGCGCACCGACGGCAATTCGGTCACCGACGAATACACGCGGCGCCCCGGCTTTGAGACGCGTTTGATCTTCGAGATCACCGGCTCGCCGTCGAAATACTTCAGCTGGATTTCGAAGGTCGGTTTCTCGCCGTCCTTTTCAACCCGCGTGTACCCGCGGATGAAGCCTTCGTCGGTCAATACGTCGAGCACCCAGCCGCGCAATTTCGACGCGGGCGTCAGAGTCATGTCGTGGCGGCGCATCTGCGCGTTGCGGATGCGGGTAATCAAATCGCCGATGGGATCGTTGACGGCCATGCTTCGTCGATCTCCCTTACCAACTCGATTTCACGAGACCCGGAATCTTGCCTTCCGAGCCAAGCTCGCGCAGCGCGATCCGCGACATGCGCAATTTCCGATAGACGCCGCGCGGGCGCCCCGTCACTTCGCAACGATTACGATGGCGCGTCGGCGAGGAATTGCGGGGCAACTCGGCGAGCTTCAGCACCGCCTCGAATTTATCCTCCGCCTCGGCGCTTTCGTCCGCGATAATCGCTTTGAGCTTTGCGCGCTTCTCCGCATACTGCGCAGAGAGCCGACGGCGCTTGCGGTCGCGTTCCACCATCGATTTTTTAGCCATCGTATCCTCCGTTCGAACCGGTTTCCGACGCATTCCCGCCGGACCTCGTCCAGACCCCGTTCCTAGTTTTTCCGAAACGGAAAGTTGAATTCCGCCAGCAGGGCGCGCGCCTCGTCGTCGTCCGGCGCGGTCGTGCAAACGATGATGTCCATGCCCCGGATCTTGTCGACTTTGTCGTAATCGATCTCCGGAAAGACGATATGTTCCTTAAGCCCCATGGCGTAGTTGCCGCGCCCGTCGAAACTTTTCGGCGACAGCCCGCGGAAGTCGCGCACCCGCGGCAGCGCGATCGTCACGAGTCGATCGAGAAACTCGAACATCCGTTGCTTGCGCAACGTGACCTTCGCGCCGATCGCCATGCCTTCGCGCACCTTGAAGCCGGCGATGGACTTCTTCGCCGTCGTGATAACGGGCTTTTGGCCGGCGATGCGTTCGAGATCGCCCGCCGCCGCCTCGACCGCCTTGCGATCGTTGACGGCTTCCCCGACGCCGACG
Organism: Pseudomonadota bacterium; assembly: GCA_039187035.1. GTDB lineage: Bacteria > Pseudomonadota > Alphaproteobacteria > Caulobacterales > Parvularculaceae > JAJFFW01. The sequence continues at coordinate 15,657 of JBCCZS010000042.1, forward strand.
TTTAAAACGACCTTGTCGAGCTTGGGCGTCATCATCGGGTTCTTATACCCGAATTTTTCGTTCATCCGCTGGCGGATCGTCTCGTTATAGAGCGTCTGCAGGCGCGGAACGTAGGTGTCGACCTCAGCCATCGATGACCTCGCCGGAGCGTTTGGCGACGCGGACTTTCGTCCCGTCCTCGTTGATCTTAAAGCCGACGCGCGTCGGCTTGCCGCTTTCGGGATCCACGTACGCGACGTTGGAGACGTGGATCGGCGCTTCTTTGGTGATGATGCCGCCCTGCTCGGTCTGTGTTTGTTTCTGGTGCTTTTTCACCAGATTGACGCCTTGCACGAGGACGCGGTCGTCCTTCGGCATGACCTGGAGGACTTCGCCTTCGACGCCGCGGTATTTTCCCGCGAGCACCACGACCTTGTCGCCCTTCTTAATCTTCGCCGCCATCGTCAGGGGCCTTTCCGCTAAAATAACGCTTACAGAACTTCCGGCGCCAGCGAGACGATCTTCATATGCTGGGCGGCGCGCAATTCACGCGTCACCGGGCCGAAGATCCGTGTGCCGACCGGCTCTTTGTTGTTGTTGATCAACACCGCCGCGTTGCGGTCGAACCGGATGACCGATCCGTCGCGACGCTTGATGTCTTTCGCCGTGCGCACGACGACGGCCTTCATAACCGCGCCTTTCTTAACGCGCCCGCGCGGCATCGCTTCTTTCACCGAGACGACGATGATGTCGCCGACGGAGGCGTATTTCCGTTTCGCGCCGCCGAGCACCTTGATGCACTGCACGCGCTTTGCGCCGGAATTGTCGGCGACGTCCAAATTCGTCTGCATCTGGATCATGATCGACCCTCCCCGGGACGCGTCCCGGCCTTATTTTGCGTCCGCCGCCAAGGCGGCTCCGCGACTAACCTTTCGAGCCGTGCCCGATCACTTCCCACGTCTTGGTCTTCGAGCGCGGCGCGCATTCCTGAATGCGCACAAGGTCGCCGACCTTGAATTCGTTCTTCTCGTCGTGCGCGCTGTAGCGCTTCGAACGCCGCACCGTCTTTTTCAGGAGCGGGTGCGTAAAGATCCGCTCAATCCGCACCACGATCGTTTTGTCGCCTTTGTCGCTAACGACCGGTCCTTGCAATATCCGCTTCGGCATCGTTCTCGTTTCCGTTACGCCGGCGCTTGCGCGCGCGATTTTTCCGTCAAAATCGTCTTGATGCGCGCAATGTCCTTGCGCACTTCGCGCACGCGCGCGGTCTTTTCCAATTGCCCCGTGGCCGTTTGAAAGCGCAGGTTAAATTGCTCTTTCTTCAGCTTCAGGAGTTCGTCCTTCAACTGATCGACGGTGAATTCGCGAATTTGCGCCGGTTTCATGGCCCGCCCGTCCCTTTATTCGACGCCGCGCGTGACGACGCGCGTTTTAATCGGCAGTTTCGCCGCGCCGAGCGCCAGCGCCTCGCGCGCGACCGCGTCCGGTACGCCGTCGATCTCGAACATGATGCGGCCCGGCTTCACTTTGCAGACCCACCGGTCGACGCTGCCCTTGCCCTTGCCCATCCGCACTTCCGTCGGCTTGGCAGTCACCGGCACGTCGGGGAAAACCCGGATCCACACGCGGCCGGCCCGCTTCATCGCGCGCGTGATCGCCCGGCGCGTCGCCTCGATCTGACGCGCGGTGACCCGCTCCGGCTGCATCGCTTTCAAGCCGTAAGAGCCGAAGTTCAGCTCCGTTCCGCCCTTTGCAACGCCTTTGATGCGGCCTTTGTGCATTTTTCGGAACTTCGTCCGTTTCGGCTGCAACATCGTCCGTCTCCGCTACTCCTCTCGGCTCGGGCGTGCGCCCGGCCGTCCGTATCGCAATCGTTTACGCGCGCGCGCCGCGCTCGCGCTGCTGGCCGACGCCGCCCGTTTGGGCGTCGAGCAAGCGTTTTTCCTGGCCGAGCGGATCATGCTCCATGATCTCGCCCTTAAAGATCCACACCTTCACGCCGATGGCGCCGTACGTGGTGCGCGCCGTCGCGACGCCGGAGTCGATGTCCGCACGCAGCGTATGCAACGGCACGCGGCCTTCGCGGTACCATTCCATGCGCGCGATTTCTGCGCCGCCGAGGCGCCCCGCGACATTGACGCGAATGCCCTGCCCGCCCATGCGCTGCGCCGTCTGCATCGCGCGCTTCATGGCGCGGCGGAACGCGACGCGACGTTCAAGCTGCTGGGCGATGTTTTCGGCCACCAGCGTCGCGTCGATCTCCGGCTTACGGATCTCGACGATGTTCAACACCGTTTCCGACGTCGTCATCTTCTGCAGCTCTTGGCGCAACCGCTCGATGTCCGCGCCCTTCTTGCCGATGACGACGCCCGGGCGAGCCGTGTAAATCGTCACGCGGCATTTCTTGTGCGGACGTTCGATAATGATCCGCGACACGCCGGCTGCCGAGAGCCGCTTTTGCAGGAATTCGCGGATCCGCATGTCCTCATGCAAAAGATCAGCGTACTGGCCTTTATTGGCGTACCAGCGCGAATCCCAGGTGCGGTTGATGCCGAGGC
>JBCCZS010000043.1:0-18124 GCA_039187035.1 Pseudomonadota bacterium
AGCCAATAGACCATGGCGACGATTTGGAGCCAACGGAGGATCGGCAACTCAGTTACCGCAAGAACTTCCATGGGTGCGCCGTTCCTGTCGTCATCGTAACCGCGTCAAATGATATACCATTTACGCGATCGCTCGGCGCGCTTTTTGATCCGCGTCAAAATTTCATGGCGGGCGGCGGGGCTACTCTGTTTTTTGCTGTCGCCGCGGATCGGAGAGAACGCGGTTCAGCTCAAGCGTATAGCCGTCGGGGTCGACCAGCATCGACACCATGACCTCGATATCGCCGGCGTCCGAAGGATAGACGCGCCGTTTCGGCTCGCCGACGACGGTTACGTTGTCGACGGCGGCGGCGGCGGGAAACACCGTGTCGAGATTATCCGCATTGAATAGAAGAACGATTTCGCCGGGCGTAAAATCCGCGGCGTCGGGCGGCGCCCGGTCCGCGTCGGTCTGGTCGAGAAACTGCCAAAGCCCCAACATGCCGATAAAGCTGTCATTGGCCTTTAGAAGAACGAGCCGCGAGCGGTTCTCGCCGTCGGCCCCTTCGCGCGTCGACAAACCCGGCGAGGTCAGTTCCTGGTCGTAAGCGACCGTCATGCCGAGCGCGTCGCGGTACAGCGCCAGCGAGTTTTCTATGTCCCGCACGACGAGCGTCGTGCGGCGCAAATTCAACGGGTTCGGTTCGAGCGCCGCATCGGCTTCGGCGACCGGTTTGCGCGCCGCTTCGTCGGCGGCCGCGGCGGGCTTTTCCGCACCGCACGCGACCAACGCCGCCGCGGCGACGCCCATCAGCACTCTGCGATCAATCACCGGCTCCCTCCTTTCGAACAAAAATATAGCCGCCTGACCTGGGGCCCCACACATGGGTTCCCCCATTTGTAAACCCGCGGTCCCAGTTGGCGTAGCGATCGCGCGTCGCGACGCTGATCGACAAGGCGTAATCGGCGTCTTTATACGTATTCGGACATTTCTCCGATTCACTGCGCCAAAAGCCGTCCGCCACGCGCTCGGCGACGATAGCGCATTCGCTCGGTTCAAGATCGTCGGGCCCGAAATTGGCGAGCGGCGCCGCGTCGCGCCACGCGCCGACGGCCGCATCCGGTCGCTTCAGTTTGTGCACGGTGCGCCGAACGACGCCCGGCGCCGTTTCCACCGAACGAACGACGCGCGCGAAATACGGACGGTTCTTCATCGCGAGGTCGACTGCGCCGGGCTGATCGCCGAGATAGGCCTGCTCTTGATAGAGCCACAAACCGTCGTCGCGGTCCGGCCAGATCCGCACGATCTCCGCTTCCGCAACGCCGTAGCGGTCGTCGCGCGCCGATTGCGCCGCCGTCGTGAACGAGCCGACCGACAGGTCGGCCAATTCGTCAATATAAGACGCGCCGTCCTCCGCACGCACGGCGCACGCCGCGAGCATCGCGAGGGCTGCGACGGCCGCCAATGCGCTGCGCGCTCGCACCATTACGACCACCCCGGTAGGCCCCACCTCGGCGGGCGGTTGCACGGCGACGGTGCGGCCCGCGTCATGGCGCGGGAAAGGCGCCCGCAAAGGCGCGCGCGATCTCTTCGCGGGTGGCGACCCAGATATCGTCTCGGCCTTCAATGTGGCGCAAGAAGCCGTCAAGAGCCGCGATCCGTCCGGGCCGGCCGATTATGCGCAAATGGAGGCCGATCGACATCATGCGCGGCCCCTCGTCGGCCGCCTCGCGCGCCAGCCAGTCGAACGTGTCCGTCGCATAGTGCAGCCAGTCGCGGGCCGTCAGCGACGGCGCCAACCAGAACTTCATATCGTTGGAGTCGAGCGCATAGGGCATGATCACCATCGGCTTGACGCCGTCGGCGGTGTCGACCGCATCCCAAAACGGAAAGTCGTCGGAGTAGTCGTCCATATGATAGAGATAGCCCTCCTCGGCGAGAAGGCGGCGCGTACTATCCGTATGCAAATAACGAGACAACCAGCCGACAGGGCGCCGACCGACGGTTTTCTCCATCGACGTCCACCCTTTTCGGATGAAGTCGCGTTCTTTCGCTTCATCCATCCAGAACTGGTGCGCCCAACGCCACCCGTGGCAACACGCTTCGTCGCCGCGGGCGGCGATCGCCTCGGCGATTTGGGGCGCCCGTTCCAAAGCGAGGCCCGCCGCCGTCCAGGTGGCGCGCACGCCATAGGCGTCGAGAAGCCTTAAGACGCGCGGAAACCCGGCGTGGATCCCATACTGATAATTCGACTCGTTGCCGTGCATGCGCATCGGGCGCTTCGGCACGGCGGAAAGCTCGTCGACCGGCTCGGGACCTTTGTCCCCGTCGCGGATATTTTGCTCGGCGCCTTCTTCGACGTTGACGACGATGGACAGCGCGAGTTTCGCCCCGTTCGGCCAGGCGAAATCGCGCCGCGCGTCGACAGGGATGCGCATTTCAGACATCGCCGCATCCGCCCGCACAGGCGGTCGGCGACGCGACGCACGTGACACGACACCCCGCGCCCATCAGTGCGGTTCCTCCCCGCCGGAAACGTTCATGCTTTCCCCGGTGATGTATTGTCCGTCGTCCGAGCATAAAAACGCGACGGCGCCGGCGGTGTCCTCCGGCAAGCCCGGGCGGCGCATGGGAATGCGGTTCTTCATAGCCTCAAGATACGCCTCGACCGACGCCGCGCCCACGACTTTCGCAAAATACTCGTTTTGCCACGCGCCGAGGCCGGTGGTCACGTGATTGGGGCAGACATTGTTGACGGTGATTGCATGCGGCCCGAGCTCGATCGACGCGGAGCGCACGAGGCCGACAAGGCCGTGCTTGGACGACGTGTAAGCCTGCGCATGGGGAAAACCGGACTTCGCCGCCTGGCTCGCGACGTTGATAATGCGCCCGCCGCGGCCTTGGTCGAGCATGACGCGCGCCGCCGCTTTGAGGCCGAAAAACGCGCCGGTCAGATTGACGTCGATGACCGACCGCCAATCGTCCTCACTCACCTCCATTAGCGGCTTCATGATGTACCCGATGCCGGCGTTGTTCACCCAGATGTCGAGCGCGCCGTGCGCCTCGACGGCGTGGGCGGCGAGGGCCTCCATGTCGCCGAGAGCGCGCACGTCGGCGACAAATGTAGAGACCGCGCCGGACCCGGCGGCGCGCACCGCCTCGGCGACCGCCTCCATTTCCGCGCTGGCGCCGATGTGGTCGGCACCCGTCGCCGCGTCGCGCGGTTCGCCGATGTCGGAAATCACGACGGCGGCGCCTTCGCGCGCAAGCCGCAGGGCGATCCCCTCGCCGAGGCCTTTTTTGCGGCCCGAGCCCGTGATGACGGCGGTTTTGCCCGTGAAACGCGCCACCGCTTAGCCGACCTTGTCGGTCATGATGAAGGACAAATCGTCGACTTGCCCCTGAAACTCGGCGGCGACCTTTTGCATGGTCTCGCTCGCGACGTCCTTGCCGAAGCCGTCCATGTCGTCGACGTCGATGATCTCGATATACTCATAGGGCGGCGCGTCTTCCGAACCGAGGAGACCCGTTGCGCGGAAGACTTCGAAACGGGCGATCGAGCCGAGCCCGTTGACGGTCGGAATATCCACCGTCTTCGCCCATTTTTCGTAGTCGTCGACCGTGACGCCAGGTTTGAGGTTAAAAAGCGCGATGATCCGAACGGTCACGGGCGGTCTCCCTATCCTCGGAACGGTCGAAAACGCCCGCCCCGCGCCTGCGGCTTCCTGTCGGTCGTCTGGTATTGATCTGGCTCAAACGCGACCGATGTGAAATGGTATACCAATTAAAAACGCCGCCGCATGCAAGCCGGCGGGGTGTAAATCGTGCCTTGGTCTTTATGCGTGCGTCGCGGACGAACGCCCCGTCGATAGGGAGATAACCGATGTCGCCAGCTGACGGCGGCCGTCCCGCCGGAACGGCGCCCCAAGAACCCCGCGCCTATGACGGTCCGCCCGATTACCGGGTCGTGGGGCGCCACGGCGTGTTCCCGGAGACGAGCCACGACGAGATCGCCCGCTTCAACTTTCTCGCGCATATGAATCGGCACCTGGCCACGAAGGTGATGCCGGGCGTCAAAGACGCGTATGACGCGCGCGTGGAGCCGGCCTTCGCCAAAGCGGAGGGGCGCGCGTTCGCTAATCGCCACGAGGTGCGCAAGGCGCTCTTGAAAGACCCGATGTTCCAATGGTGGTCGGCGCTGCGCCGCGCGACGATGGAGCAACGCCAACAAGCGGGCCGTTGGGTGACGCTGCGCCAGGCCGACGATCTCAACGCCCGCATCGGCGCGCTGACCGAGGGCGATCGGCGTCTGGCGCTCGACCCGTCTCTCGATATGCCGCGGTACGTCAGCGCCGTCGATCATCACTGCATGCCCGGCAGTTACCATACGGAGCTTACAAAGGGCGATGCGACCGGCGCGGCGAACTACGACATCGGCCTTTTCGCAACGACCGGCGGCATGCTCGGCCGCTTCAACGACGGCGGCGGCGTCGCCGTCGCGCGCTGGGTTAAGAAGAACCTGCCGGACTTTGAACCCAAACGCATTCTCGATATCGGATGCGGGCTCGGCCACAACGTCTTACCGATCGCCGCGGCCTATCCCGATGCGGAGGTGATCGCGGTCGACGTCGGCGCCCCGATGCTGCGCTACGGCCTGGCGCGCGCCAAGACGCTCGGCGTCGACAATGTCGCGTTCGTGCAAGGAGACGTCTCAAAGCTAAGCGCGTACGCCGACGAGAGTTTCGACTGGATCCAATCGACCATGTTCCTGCACGAGACGAGCTACACGTCGATGCAAGCGATCTTCAAAGAGACGCAACGGCTTTTAAAGCCGGGCGGCGTCGTCCTCCACGTTGAACAACCCCAGTATACGGATGATATGCTGTTGTTCGAGCAAGCGATGCGCGACTGGGACGCGTTCTACAACAACGAGCCCTTCTGGACGAAGATGCATGAGATCGATCTTGACGCATTTATGAAGGCGGCGGGCTTTGACGGCGAGGCGTTGATCCACGGCGGCGTCGCGGCCGTCGTCGACCCCGAGGTGTTCCCGGAAGCGGCCGGAGACGACGAGCAAGAAGATTACGGCCGCAAGGCCGCTTGGCACGTCGTCGGCGCGCGCAAAGGCGCCGCACAGGCGGCCGCGCAATGACGTCGCTCGATCCGCTCGCGCTCGCCGGCGCCAAGGCGAAGGGAAAACGGCCGTTTTTCCTGGAGAACCCCGACGTCGAGCGGCTCATGACGATCGTCATGGCCGTCGCGCAAGAACTGGCGGTCGTGCGCGAACGTCTGGATACGGTCGAACGCCTGCTCGACGAGAAGGGAACGATATCCCGCGCCGACATCGAGGCGTTCAGCCCCGACAAAGCCGCCGCCGACGAGCGCGGCGCATGGATGCAGGAATATCTCGCCCGCGTCCTCCGCGTCCTCCAGCAGGACCGCGAAGCGCTGCAGGCCGGCGACCAGTATTCCGAAGAGATCGCCGAAGAGCTCGCAAAATCGTAGCGCCTACGGACGAAATAGGAACGACTATGCGCGGACGCGTCGGCCTCGCCGGAATTTTTGCAAGCGTAGCGGCCGTGTGGGCGAGCGCGGTCGCCTCGGACGCTGAGACGTTGGAACGGTTCGCGGACTTGATGACCGACACGTTCGCAACGGCGCCGGACGATCCGGACAATAATTTCGTCGATCGGCGCGTGCGGGTCGCGTCCGCAGCGCTCCCCGGCGTGTGGCTCTACTATCAACTTAACACGGGCCCGGAACGCAAACTCTATCGCCAACGCGTTATCGAACTTGCGCGCGCCGACGACGGCGCGATCGTTCAGACGACGTACGAATTGAAAGCGCCGGAGACGTACGTCGACGGCTGGGACCGGCCGGCCGCATTGAACGCGTTGACGCCGGACGATCTCGAACCGTTTGCAAACCAAGGCTGCGCCCAGGTTTGGCGGCTGACGACGGAAGGCGCATGGCGCGGCCGCGTCGACCCGGCGACATGCCGGATCTTCTCGCAACGTCGCGGCGAAGAGATCGCCATCGAAGCCGAAGCGATCCTCGACGACGAAACCTATCGCCAGACCGAACGGGGCTTTGACGCGTCCGGCGCGAAACTCTTCGGGTCGGAGCCCGGCGACTTCATCGTTCTTTACCGACAGTAATCCGACGGCGGGGGAACTCATGGCCGACCAAAACGACATCGACCGCCGCCGGCTCTTCCAGGCCGCGGCGCTTCTCAGCGTCGCCGGCGCGGCGCCGACCGCAGCCCGGGCGGCGGACCCGGACGCCAAGGACGGCGGGGCCGGCGTATCGCCCAACGGCGACTACGAGACAATCGATCTCGCCAAACCGGTCGTGCGCCTCGGCGTCGTCCAATCAAGGGTGCGCGGCGTTGAAACGTCGAGCGCCGGCGCGTTGCGGCGCACGCGCGGCGACAATCTGCGCCACATGCTCGACCTGATCGACGCCAGCCAGGGATGGGGCGGCCGGAAAGACATCCTCTTCTTTCACGAATTCCCCATCACCGGCTACCGCGCCGTCTGGGGACGGAAAGACACGCTGAAAGCCGCGATCGAGATCCCTGGCGAGGAAACCGAAGCGGTCGGTAAAAAAGCGAAGGAACACGGCTGCTACATCGTTTTCGGCAGTTACGCGCGGGACGCCGATTGGCCCGACCACGTCCTGTCGATCACAAGCGTCATCGGGCCGGACGGCGCCGTCCTCGACAAGCATTGGAAGGCGCGCAACATCAAGGGCGTCTTCGGGCCCGGGTTCGAGCTCTTCACAACGACGATTTACGACGTCCTCGACCGCTATATCGAGCTTTACGGGCTCGACCACGTGATGCCGGTCACGCGCACGCCGGTCGGCAACATCGTGACGAGTTCGGTCCAGCGCGAGCCGGAGCTCTTCCGGGCGTTCGCGATGAAAGGCGGCGAGATCTTTTTGCGCACCGCGACCGGCGGTTTTACGCCGACGGACATTCAGGCGACGTCGCTTTACAACAGCGTCTACACCGCGATCGTCAACAATGCGGTGTCCCCGGACAATCCCGGATTTTTACCCGACAATGGCGGCGCGGGCGGATCGGCCGTGTACGGGCCCGACGGCAAGATGATGGCCGAGGCCAATTCTGAGCACGAGACGATCGTCAACGCGACGCTGCCGATGGCCGACTATCGCCGCCGCCACAAGATCCCGTACGTCCACATGGACCTTTACCGGCCCATATTCGACGCGTATCGAAACCGGTTTCCGCCGAACCTTTTTGCCGATTATCTCCCGACCGACACGCGCGACGCGGCGCGCTATCTCGCCGACAAAGGCATCTGGAAGTAGCGCCGCGCTAACCCGGAACGACGAACAGATCGTCTGCAAGTTCGGCGTCGACCTCGAAATCCGTCCAGATGATCTCGTTCTGTTTAACCCCGTCGTAAAACAAGCGGACGCGGCCGGGCTGCACCCACGAGACCCCGGGCTTTTTGAAAAAGTTCGAGTAGCGCCGTTCGTGCCAACCGCGGTCGGTGTCGAAGCCGACATACAAAACGGCGTACGTCTCGGCGTCGATCCCGAAGCGCGTGACGCCGCCGGCTGGGTCCGTCAGCTCGACGAAATGCGCTGGCCGTCCGTCGATAAGATCGTCCGGCAGCCGCTTTTGCGCCCACCCGTCGTCAAGAGCGTGGCGGATGGCGCCGAACCCGAAATTGGCGGCCCAGCGCGCATTCGCGCTTTGATCCGATAACGGACCGCTTGCGTCATAGGTGCGCTCGCCGTCAAAGGCGATCAGGAACACGGTTCGACCGTCCTTCTTGCCTTCGATGCGCACCTTGCCGTCCGCGACTCGTGCGTCCGCCTTGCCCTTCGGGTAGACGCGCAACATGGTGTAGTCGTCGTAAACCCTCGTCTCCCCGCCTCGATAAAAGACGCCGTATCCGGTCATTTTGAGCGTAGTCGGGCGCACCCAAGGGGCCCCGCCGGAGGCGGCGTGTGCGCGTTCGATGATCGTCACCGCGGACACGTCCGGCGCCGTCGCGTAGAGCGCCGGCAAATCGGCCGGCTGCGCGCCCGCGATCGACGACGAGGCGCCGACAATCGCCATACAGATTGCGGTCAGGGCCTTCATCGGCGGGCTCCTTCAGTTACTCCGTAAACGTTCGATACCGACCGAGGAAAAGAAGCGGCACAGTCGAGATGAACAGGATGATCGCCGCCTGGGTGAGCGTCGATTGCCAACCGTTGGCGTCGGCGAGGCGCGTTAAGATCGTCGGCCCCAACCCGGCGCCGAGTGCGAAGAAACCGTAGATCGCGCCATAAATTGCGGAGTACGCCTTCATCCCGAAATATTTCGAGACCATGTAGGCCATAAAATCGTACTCGACGCCGGCGCCGAAGCCGATCATCAGGATCGCGAGCGTCGCTGCGGACGCGTCGAGCCCCGGCTGACCGAGGAGCCACAAGGCCGCGGCGGGCGAGGCTAGAAAAACGAACGCGATGAGCGGCGCCCAGAAATGGTCGATCAGCCAACCGCCGATCACGCGCCCGCCGAGCACCGCGAGCCCGGTCAAGGTGGCGAGGCCCACCGCCTCGTTCATGCCGAAGCCGCTCGCCGTCAGTACCAGTTCGATATTCGGAATGATGGCGCCGACGGCGTATGAAATCGGCACAAAGATGATCGCCAGAAGCCAGAACCGCCACTGCCTCAGCGCTTGCGGCAAGGTCAGACCGGGGAGCGTCTGGGCCGACCCGTCCGCGCCGCCCGGCGCCGTCGGCGGCGCGACGCCGATGTTGAAAAACGTCATCGCCGCCACGGGGACGAGAATGAGCGCCATAAACGCAAACGCCATGGCGTACTCAAGCCGCAGCCCGTTCTGCGCAACGAGCGGGACGACTTGTAACGAGACGACGGCGATCAGGCCGAGCGTGCCGGCCAGAGCGACGGCGAGGATCGGCACTTTCCATTTGGTGACGCCCGCGTCGCGCGCGGGTTCGTCGTGCACGTCGCGCAGGCCCAACCACACGATCGGCAGCGCGATGACGAGCGGCAACAGACCGATGACGCGATAGGCCGTACGCCAATCGCTGATCTCGACCATATATTGCGCGAAATATTTCGAGAGGGCGCCGTAGACGCCGGTTGCAATCAACGCGACGCCGAGCGCGATGCCGCGGCGCTCGTGAAACCAGTTGGCGACCGGGCGCGTGAAGGTGATCGGCAAGGTGCCCGCGCCGGCGAAAGCGAGCAACAACCACAACCCGATATAAAGCGATCGCGAGCCCGTATTGAACGACAAGGCCATCATCGCAAAGCTGAACGTCACAACGGAAACGAGCGCGACCCGGCGGGCGCCGAACCGTTCCGTCAGGATGCCGATGACCGGCGCGGCGGCGAACGCGCCGAACGTGTAGATCGCGAGCGCGTTGAGGATGTCGCCGGGCGTCCAGCCTAGCGGGCCGAACTCACGCAACAGCGGCGGAATGAAGACGCCGATCGTATAGAACGGCAGCGGCGACAGGCCGAGGCCGACGCCGACGGCCGCCGCGGCGACCACGGGCCAGCCGTTCCGAAACTCTTGTTCAGCCAATGCGGGATCCCCTCTTCGCGGTCGTTCGGCCCGTCGGCGGCCCGATTAGAGGCGCCGCGGAGCCCAGGCGCGGCGTTGCCGGCCTCGACCAATGATATATCATTTTCCCTGGGCCTTGCCGAATTCGCAATGTCGGGAACTGAGTATGACCGCCCTCGAGGAGACCGACGATGACTGACGGATTTGCCGGCCCGACGCGACGCCGGCTTCTCGCCGGGGCCGCCTCGGCCGCGACGCTTGTCGCCGGCGGCGGCGGCGCCGCCGCGAGGCGCACCGACGCGGACGTCATTATTGTCGGCGCTGGCCTCGCCGGCCTCAACGCCGCGCTGACGCTCGTCGACGGCGGGGCCCGCGTCCTCGTCCTGGAGGCCGCCGATCGCATCGGCGGGCGGATGTTGACGCTCGACGCCTTGCCCGGCCGTCCGGAAGCCGGCGGCGCGCAGGTCGGCCGCACGTACGGGCGCCTGCTCGGCCGCGCGCGCGAGGTCGGCCTGGACATTGCCTTCGAGCCGGCCGAACGCGCCTCGGTTGCGTACATGATCGGCGATCAAGCGGTCCGCGCGGATGCGTGGGCGACCTCGCCGCTTAACCCCATGCCGGACGCGCTCAAATCCCTGACGCCGGACCGCGCGCTCTTCGCCCTCGCCGCCCGGGAGAACCCGTTCAAGACAAGCGACGACTGGCTTTCGGCCGCCGGAACGGCCGACGTTTCGGCCGCCGCGTTTCTGCGCGACAAGGGGCTTTCCGCCGACGCGCTCGCCGCCGTCGATACGGCGCTGAACGCGAACAGCGTTGAGACCTATTCAATGGCGAACGTATGGCGCTCGCTCTACTTGTTTGGTCTTGAACGCCAACTCGGCGGGCCGGGCCGGATCGTCGCGGGGTCGCAACGCTTGCCCGAAGCGATGGCCGGCCGACTTGGCGACGCGGTACGGACCGGGGTGCGCGTCGCCGGCGTGACGGCCGAGCGCGGCGGCGTCACGGTGGCGACGGCGGGGCGCGCTTATCGCGCCGACCACGTCATTGTCGCAGCGCCCTTCCCCGCCGTCGCAAAGATGGCGATCGACCCGCGGCCGACGCCCCGGCAGGCCGCCGCGATCCGCGGGCTGCCCTATACGCAAATCATCCAGACCCACTTTGAAGCCGAGCGCGCCTTTTGGGAGGACGACGGATTGCCGGCGACGATGTGGACGGACGGTCCGTTCGAGCGATTTTTCGCCGTGACGGACCGGGAGACGGACGACATCGTGGGCTTCAACGCCTGGACGAACGGGCTCGGGGCGCGCGCGCTTAACGCCCGCGACGACGAGGCGATCGCAACTCTTCTCGGCGAAACGCTCCGTATGCTGCGGCCGGCGAGCGAAGGCGCTGTGCGCGTGCGGCGCGTGGTGCGCTGGACGGAGACAAATGCGTCGGCAGGCGGCGCTTACATGCACTGGGCGCCGGGACAGATTGGCGCGTGGGCCGAGGCGATGGCGGCGCCGGTCGGCGAGCGCATCCATTTTGCCGGGGAACATCTGTCGCGCGACCATACCGGGATGGAAGGCGCGATGGAGAGCGGCGCCGCGGCGGCCGAGGCCGTCCTCGCGATATCGCGATAAGCGGCGCGCCACGCTATGCGGCGACGCCTCAGCGCCCGTTGTCGATGACCCGCCCGTCGTCGAAGACCCGTTCTGGGGCGTGCGTACAACTCGCCTGCAGCCACCGCGTGTTCAGCCCGATGCGCTCGCCGTCATAGTCCGTCCACGCATAGCTGACCGCGCGCGTGCTCTCGCCCTCTTCGAGGTAGAGGGTCAGCGAGGGCCGATTGGGCCCCGACGGCCATTCGACGCGGCGCATCCGCAGCCGAATCTGACGCGCCGGGTCCGACGGATCGCTGACGGCGAGCACGCCGTTTTGATCATGCAGCCATCCGCCGCGTTTGAAGTCCCAATCACGGCGCCCCTCGCCGCTCTCCCCGTGCCGCGCGCCGGGCAAGACCGCCGTCCAACAGGCGAACGGTCGAATTTTGCGGAGTTTGTGCGGAACGCCCGCCCGATTGCCGAAAACATACGCGCCGTCCGCCGTTTCGGCCCGATCGGCGATCCAGATCGCATCCTCCGTGAGGACAAGATCGTCCGAGATGACGATTTCTTGTCCCGACCGCTCGGAGACGAAGCGGCACGCGCCATCTTTCATATAACCGACAAACTGGTTGGCGCGCTTGGTCCAAAAGACGTCGCACCCCTCGCGCGTCGTCGCGTCCCGCACGCGCAACCGCGACAACGCTTGCGGGTCGCGGTAGGCGCCGACGAGCCGCGCCGGATCCTTCGGCGTGTAAATCTTTAGGCGGATCGCCGCCTCGGTTTCGTCGGCGGTAAACGCATAGATGCGTTGTCGATAAATCTTCGTCGGATCGCCGTCGAGATATTGCTCGACGTAAAAGACGTTCTCGCCGAACGCCGGCAAGTCGACCCGCCGAAAGACGGAATGGATCCGTTCGTGGCGGTCCGCCTCCGGAACGTCGCGCTGCGGCTCCCAGAAAACTTGCAGCGCATTGTCGTAGCGGCCTTCGAACCACGAAAGGAATTGACCGAGGTCCTTTTCAAGCGGCGTCGATTGCGCATGGGCTGCGCCCGCTACGCCGAGCGCCGCGACGAAGCTGCAGAAGAATATGACGGTCATCTGCCTAAAGAACATCCGCTTTGTCCCAGAATAAAAAACGGCCCGGGCTAGGGAGCCGGGCCGTTTTTCCGTCAGGTCGCACCGAAGGGGCGACTAGAACTGCGCGCGCACGACGATGCCCCAACGCCGGCCGTTCCGGTTGTTAAACTGGAAACCGCGCGATTGACCGTCGGCTGCAAGTTGGAAGACCGTCGACGGCGTCACGCCATTGACCTGGAAGCTGCCGTTGCCGGGGCTCGGGTCGATGAAGCGTAAAACGCCCAACGCCGCATCTTCGTCCGTCAAATTCCGACCGTAGAAGGCAAGGCTGTACTTCTCTCGGAAATTGAACGTGATGCGCGCGTCAAGTTCGAACGCATCGCCCGACTCCGCAAGGTTTTGCACCTGCGCGAAGCGGCTTGAGAGATAATTGCCGTTGACCGACAGCACCGGATCAATTTCGCCGCCCGGATTAAGGGAGTAGTCGGCAAAGAACGCCGCCTGATGGCGCGCCTGACGCGGCAATTCCTGTCCGACGATCGAGCTGTCGCCGAACACCGCGCCTTGAGTCGCTTCCGTGCCGTCCGTGAACTCCGTATCGGTCCACGCATAGTTAGCGCCGACCGTCAGCCCGCGGAGCGCGTCCGGGGTAATGACGGTGTCGACTTCGAGACCGAAGATTTCCACGTCGCCGACGTTCGCCGTCACCGACCCGACGGTCGTGTTGGCGCCGAGCGCGGCGAGGTTCTCGGTGAGTTGATACCCTTGGAGCGTGGAGAAGTAGAACGAGCCGTTCAGCAAGATCTGTCCGTCCGCAAACGTGTTCTTCGACCCGACTTCAAACTGCCAGAGGCGTTCTTCGTCGAATGTGCCGAAACCGAACTCAAAGCCCTGCTCGCCGTTGAACCCGCCCGGCTTGGTGCCGCGCGCGGCGGACGCAAATATCAGGTTATTGTCGGTTGCCCGATAATCGAGGATGAAGCGCGGCGTCACGGCGGTGAAGGATTCTTCGACCTCCGCATTTACCCCGTCAAGCAGGATCACTTCGTTCGTGGCCTGAACGAACGCTTCTTGCTTGATGGTTTCTTCCTGCCAGCGCAGTTCGGCCGTCGCCGTCAGACGGTCGGTCAAATCGTAGGCGACCGATCCGTAGACGGCGATGTTCCGGTTCGTCGTATTTTCCGGGTTCGCCGGGCCGTATTCGAACTCGGCGAGCGGCACCACGAAAAACTGCCCGAGCGCGGCGGCAATTTCCGCATTCGCTTGGTTGAACGAGGCCAACGCCTGGGCTTCGCGCGTGCCGTCGGCGAAGCGCCCGAGAAGATCGCGATCGCGCCGCACGTTTCTGAAGAAGTAGCCCCCGAGACGCCAACGAAACGCCTTATCCGCCGGCGAGTCGATCCGCGCCTCCGCAACGAACGTTTCCCGCTCGTCGTCGTCTGTCGTCGTGAAATCGAACGGCGTCAAGCCGACGCCAATCGGAGATCCCGGCGGTCCGAGCGGAAACGGTCCGAAGATCCGCGCCGTAGCGAATGACGTCAGCTGCCCGTCGCTGTCGAGCTCGTCGCGGAACGTCTCACGCGTGTAGCCGATCGTGCCGAAGAGACTGTAGCCGTTGTCGAAATCGTAGTTGGTGTTGAGCGCGTAGAATTCTTCTTCGCGTTCAATGCCGCCGCCCTCGCCGAGCGTATCGGAAAGCTGGCTGGAGCCGCTGGGCGTTGGGAAAGACGTCGGGACGACGCCCTGGAAGAACGGCTGTCCGCCGCCGACGTCCGTGCCCCCCGGCACGTTGATATTCAAATCTTCAAACCCGAGGAGACCGACGGGGAAGTGCCCGTCGTCGTCGGTGTTGTACGCCGCGCGCAACGTGATTTCCCAATTCTCGGTCGGGTAGGCCCGAACGACCCCCGAAACCGATCGCGAGGACTCGTTGCCGATCGACGGATTTTCATTTCCATCCACGTCGAACTCGGAGTCGAATTCATAAATCCGACCTGAGATCGAGAAGAACAGTTTATCGTCGATAAGCGGTCCGCGGAGGTTTCCGAGAAACTGCATCAGCCCATATTGCCCCGCTTCAAGGCTGACGTCGGCGCTGATTTCGTTCGTCGGTTGACGCGTCGTGATGTTGATCGCGCCGGAATACGTGTTCCGTCCGAAGAGCGCCGACTGCGGGCCTTTGATGATCTCGATCCGGTCAATGTCGCCGAAGTTCAAACTGCGGATCGACTGCGTGACGTTGACGTTGTCGATAAAGACCGACACGCCGGAGTCGCCGAGAATGTTGGCCTGACCGCGAATAATGGGCCGGTCGAATTGCCGCCCGAACGGCGTGTCGAAGACGAAGCCCGGCGTCCGCCGCGACAGGTCCTCGATATCTTTGATGCCCTGGTTGAAGAGATCGTCCTGGCTGAACGCCGAGACGGCCACCGGCACGTCTTGGATGTTCTCTTCTTTCTTACGCGCCGTGACGACGATCGTGTCGCGGCGGTCGTCTATTTCTTCGACGTCGTCGACGGTCTGCGCGACGGCCGGCGCGATGCTGAAGACCGTTAGCGACGTCAACGCGACGCCCCCAAGCAAGAGATTTCTCATTAATTGCCTCCCAACCCGCTAAGACGATGACAATCCCGTGAAAGAGTATATCATTTAACGGCGTCAGGTTAGGGGCTTGTCTCGCCGAAGGGATGATCCGATGTCGTTGCTTCGCCGTATGTGGCCTTTCCGCAACTCGCGACGCGGAGAAGAGAAGATTATGTCCAACGTGAACGAACCCGCTCCCCTCAGCGCTGACAATCTAAAGCAGGCGATGCCGTTGCTGGCGCGGCACGAGGGCGTGTGGGAAGGCTGGTATCGCTATTTCGACGCCCAATGCGAAAAGAAAGACGAGCACCGCTCGCGGCTGGTGTGCCGGTTCCCCGACGGCGGCCCGTACCCCTATCACCAGACGAACTATTATCGTTGGGAGGACGGGAAAACCGAGATCCGGGACTTCCCGGCCTACTTCCGGAACGGCCGGCTCGAATTTGATTCCGATCTCATCGAGGGGTGGGCCGCGGACGTTGCGCTCGACGATTTCAAGCGCACGACCATGTTGAATTGGGTGCGCCGGGGCGAACCCGATCTCTATCTTTATGAAATGATCCAGATCAGCGACTGCGGCGACTACCGCCACCGCATCTGGCATTGGTACCGGGCCGGACGGCTTGTCGAGCGCACGCTCATCGACGAACACCGCGTCGCGCACGATTGGCGTGCGTTCGAAGCGGATAATCCGACCTTCTGACGAAAGACTGGGTTACGGACAAAAGACCGGGCGACAGTCACGCCCGCCTGCGCCGTCCGTCGGATTATTTGCGCTTCGGCGGGTCGATCGTCCCCTCGCGGACGGCTTTGAAGTACTTCCAGCTCGTCATGTTCGCACGCGGATCGTCGAGCGGCGGCGGATCGGTATATTCCGGATAATGATTCCGGATCTCCGCTTTCATCGTCTCGGAAAGTTCGTCCCAAGCGTCGAGCCGGCGGCCCGCCGTATGCATATAAATGACGCCCTCGCGGCCGCCCATTTTCATCCAGGGCAGCCAGTCTGACATGCGCGACCACCCGACGGACACGTTCTCCGCATCGCCTTTATCGGCGTCGAGGAGCGACGCGGTGTCGCCGAAGAAGTTGAACATCTCGGTCGCATGATACGTGCCGCCGATTTCCGGTTGAAATTCGGACGCCAGCGGATTGGGGTAATAGAGCGGCACCGTCGTCGTCATCCACCAGCGATCGCCCATGATCGTGCCGCGGAATCTCGTCGGCGCGCCGCTGCGATCGGTCTCGCGAAACTTGCCATTCACCGGGTCGTTGGCGACGTGCAGCACGTCGACCGTCTGGCCCGTCCAGGGATTGTCCCACGTCGACATCACCGCATCGGTGATCGGGTCTTTGTATAAGAGGATTTCCCGCGACACGAGGTTGAAGCCGCCGTCGACGCTTTTGCAGGCGCGAACGTTCATGCCTTCGACGTTGAAAATATGTTTGTCGCGTTCGCCCTGGCGCCGCGAAAAGGCCTTGCCGAACCAATAATACGTAACCGGCTTGCCCTCGGTCGCCGAGCAAAAAATCTTCCGCATCATCGCGAGCGAATCCGCCGTGTTCGTCGGATCCAAATCGCGCGCCGCCGATTCGCCTGCGAAGGCGGCCGCCGCCGCGAGGGCGAGCAA
Source organism: Pseudomonadota bacterium (assembly GCA_039187035.1). Lineage (GTDB taxonomy): Bacteria > Pseudomonadota > Alphaproteobacteria > Caulobacterales > Parvularculaceae > JAJFFW01. The sequence goes on from JBCCZS010000043.1 coordinate 16,412, forward strand.
AGTCGTTTTCATGTCGGATCTCCCACGTCGAAACCGAACCGTTTGGCAGAAATGATATAACTTTATCGGGCCGCCGCAAGCCGGACGCGCCGAAGCGCCCCCGCGGCGGGGTGCTCAAAAGTCGAAAATCTGCCGACCTTCCGGTTGGTCCACAACGGACATATCGACAGGGAATGGGTAGCGCTTTTGTTGCTGATGGCGAAGAGGCGCTACGCCGTGTCTATCAGCCGATTGCTGACGATTCCCGGCGATTGGGCTGAGTTGAGCGGCGCACCCCTGCCGTGAAGCGAATGGGGAGTCGTGGCTGTGGCGCTTTATTGCCAGCGCTACAGTGATCTTGGGGATGTCAACTCAGGTAGAACAATCACTTCAGGCTTCCTTTTTCTTTAACCATTGCTGCGGATTTTTTCTGAACTGATAAATTTCTACGGGACGAATATTTCTGGATGAAATTCAGGAATGTCTTTATTTTCCGCTTTCACCCAGGTTAGCGAAAATGTATTACAACACGAAAATATGCCAGCGAGAGCCTCAAATGATACGACACATATTGTTCTTGATGTTGATGACCGCTTGCGCCTCGACCTCCGACCCTGTGGTTGACGCAGGATGCCAGCCCCCTGACGGTTGGCAAACCGCGTTTGAACGGTCAGAGGGGAGAATTCTAACGTTCGGCGAGAAACACGGGGCTGCACAAGGCCCAGAAGCGATCATCGAGTATGTCTGTGCAGTGACCGCCGCTGGAGGCGGAATCACAGTGGCGGCAGTTGAAATAGAGAGCAGGTATGCCGAACAGTTGGAAGAAGCTCTTAGTACCAATGATGCCGCCGAAGCTCTTGTCGCCTCCATGCCGACATTTTGGACCCGCCAAGACGGCCGTGCGAGCGAAGCGGTTTTGCAATTCCTTGTTCGTATTGCAGAGTTCCGACGTCAAGGAATGCAGATTGAGGTCGTTCCTTTTGTGAACATGAGCAAGGATGCATTTGATGCGCTGGTGCAAGGGGATCAATCCCTCGTAGAACGCGACTACGCCAATGCCGTGATGACAGGGGCCAGACAGGGTGATCGCACCATTGTTATGGTTGGCGGTGTTCATGCTTCAAAGATGAAGGGGCAGTACACCTTCGTAGATTATGCGCCGATGGCGAGCTACTTCCCGAAAGGGTCGGTCGCTCTCGACTTCGCCCATGACGCAGGCGCTGCTTGGGCTCAGACACGCGGCCAATCTGGTGTCCGAGAGTCCGGGGCGAGCACGCTTCGTCCATCCGAGCCCGGATTTCCTCGTATCGTGTTCGATAGCCAGTTGGAGCCATTCTTCGACGGGTACCTGTATGTCGGCCCCCTGACTGCGTCGCCTCCTGTAGTGCGTGTGCCGACGTCCGACGAGTAAGTAAACTTACGACAGCTGCAGTGTGCCGTTAAACACGGTGTGTCATCGGGCGGAGAGCGGCTTAGTTATTATCGCAGCGCCTTCATTGAGGCGTTCGACGGGCGGTTCAGAGCGGAGCGCCTGAACGCCCACAATGGGCGTCCCTGCAGACTGGATTCACCGAAAGGCCGGGCTCGGCATTTCCAGCCCACTGTTGATCAAAGTCGTAATAACTTCTACAAAAATGTACCAATATGAAAATACGTAAATAAAAAAATTATACTCAATCCAATAAGTGAAAAAATTCGCCTACTGAACCGCTTGGGGTCGGTCCGGTCCACGAC
>JBCCZS010000044.1:0-18081 GCA_039187035.1 Pseudomonadota bacterium
CGCGCTATAGCGGGAGGGCCCCGACCAGGCAAGACGCGCGGACGGCCTCAGAGCCCTTTTGAAAAGGCCGGCAACGTCTCTTGTCATCGGATCATCAGACGTGCGGCTGCCGACGCCATGGCCGGTTCGGGCTCTGTTGTCTTTTAGACTAAGAGCCTGAACCCTATCGTCGTGGGGTAGCGAACGTCCGATCGTCTTTCGCCGAGCGCGGAACAGCCATTCTCAAACAGGCTCTTAGGCCGCGGATGGCGCGGCCGCGTCGGGGGCCGCTTCGCCCGCCCGCGGTTCGGGCGGGATCACCCGCGCAATCCAACCGGTTTTCGGGAACGGCGCCACAAGGACGCGGCGCACCGCGTTCCACCCGCCGCCAAGCAAAACCGTCGCCCCGCCGAGCAGCAATAGTGTCAGACCGGCCGTCCAGGCGCCGGAAAAGCCCGCCTCGCGGACCAAAACGCCGATCGCGACCGCGGCCGAAATGAGCCCCGAAACCAAAAGGGCGCGCCGATTGATCAGGATCGACAACAAGCCGAGAAACGCGACCAGCGCCAACGTCGCAACCGACGCCGCCGCCTCGCCGCCGCTGACAAGCATGCCCCGCAGCGAAAAGAAGATCAGCGGCGCGGCGAACAAATGCAGCCAAAACGCATTGTCCGAATACCGCGTCTGTCGCGACGGATCGCGCGCGTCGAATGCAACGCCGGACAAGAACAAGACGAGCCCGGACAAGAGCGCGATGCCCGACACGTTCGAGGTGATGAGGTCAGGGACGAAGACGAACACCGTGGCGATCAAGAACGCCACAGTCTGCACGCCGAAATACCCCATCGCGAACGGCAGCTTGGTGCGCGCATAATAAACGAGCGTCCAAAAGGCCGACGCGGCGGCTGAGACGAGGAAAAGCATCCGCCCTTGCATGGACGTTTCATCCACGTCCGACAGGTTTTCCGGATTGATGAAACCGGCGTAGGCCGCGACGGTCGCGAAATTCGCGTAGGCGGTAAACCCGAGCAGAATGACGATTGCCGGAAGGAACAGACGCCGCGTCCGCGCAAAGACCTCGCCGAGCGCCCAAACGATCGCGGCGCACCCGCCCGCGATCGCGGCCGTCATCCAGGCCGCGTTCCGGCCCGCGTCGAGGATCTGCCCGTCGAACCCGTCGGAAAGATCAAACGCGCCGCCGACGATCGGCGCACCGACCAGCGCGGCGACGATCCCGATCCCGACGATCAACATCGCGAGCCCGACACTTAGAAAAATGTCGTTGAAGTTGCGGATGAAACGGATCCGCTCCTCGCCGCTGACCGTTTCGTCCGCCGATCGCCCGGTCCCGTCGCTAAAGTCGCTGTTCTCGCGCATGCCGCCCCGCCGTCATCTTCCGCTTCGGGGCCTAATATGGCGCCGACGACGCGGCGCCGCCATAGCGCGCGCGGCGGGCCGTCGGCCTAAAACGGCGGAACGAAGCTCGGATCGACCGGCGAGGTCAGCTTTATCGCCTTATTCTCTTTCAACGCGCCGAGCTTTCCGGACGCGATGGCGGCGGGGCCGTCCGCGGTCGTAACGACCAATTCAAGCTTTTCCAGGCGTTCTTCGTCGACGGGAATAAACTGCCCGACCTTCAAGCGCGACAATTCGCCGACGGTGCGCGTAAAGCGGTCGAGCGTCGCTTTGAGTTCGACGTCGAGGAGGCGAATGTTGCGCCCGACCTTTCGCCGCCAAGGCGAGGCTTCCGACGCCGTCACCGCTTTCGTGCGCGGGTTCAAGAGCCCGGCGCGTTCGACGAAGTCGACCGGAAACGTCAGCCGAACCGCCTTTTCCACGCTATATTCATCGATCAACAGATCGATCAGGACGTCGAACGTGGTCATCGCTTCGACGTCGCCGACCACTTCGTCCGGCGCGGGTGCGCTGAAGCGGCGCGACAGGACGAGATCATCCGTCGGCCCCGCATACCGCAAGATCGTGCGATTGACCGCCGGAATAAAAGCGTCGACGAGTTTGTAGGAAAGCTCGACGTCTATGCGGGTGATTTTCCGTTCAGGATCCGGCGGCGGCAGTTTGCCGCCCAACAATCGTTCGGTCAGCATGGCGACGAACGTCGGATGCACCGTTATCAAGGCGCCTTTTTTGCCGGTGGTGTCGATCAACCAGGAATAAGAGCCGAAGTTCGGCGCTTTGTGCAGCGCATCTTTCAACTGGTGGATACGGACGGACGCGAGCGCGCTTTGGGTCGGGACCTCCAAAAGCTCGCTCACCGTCAGCCCGGCGTTTTTCGCAGCATAGGCGGCCATCGCCGTCAATTCAGGAAAGCCGTCGACGCTGATCGTCGCGCCACGGACTTTCTGAGCAAGGATGGAGCCGTGATCGGCGGTAGAGGCGTTCATGGACGACCCGACGATAAAGTGGTGACGCGGCGTTAATTAGGTTTCTTGATATCGTCTCAATTCGTTTAGAGATCGCTAAGCCTGACGGTCGATAAAAAGCGCGCAAATTTTACGCAGCGGCGCGCCGAAACGGGCCGACCGCCCGTGCGCGTGCGCGCGCAAACTCCCGTGCGCTTGCGTACGCAAACCGACCACGCGCCGGACGGCGCCCCGATTAGATGGACGAGACCCCGTGGCCGACGCCGAACAGGCCGTCATCATCAAACGCGTCAAGAAGGTGTCCGGCGGCGGACACCATGGCGGCGCGTGGAAAGTTGCGTATGCGGACTTCGTGACCGCGATGATGGCTTTCTTCCTTTTGATGTGGCTTCTCGGCGCGACGACGGAAGATCAACGAAAAGGCATCGCGGACTATTTCAACCCGTCGGTCCCGATCAGCCAGGTTTCCGGCGGCGGACGCGATATGTTGAACGGGGAAACGGTGTTCTCCCAAAAGACGCTGGCGCGCGACGGTGCAGGCGGTTCGTTCACCCCGCTCAAACAGAAACCCGAAGGCTACGACCCCCGCGACAGCGAAAGCCCCAGCGACGCCGATCATCCGGGCGCCAAGACGACCGCCGAACCGACCGACGAGGACGGGTCGCCCAGCGGGGACAGCGCCGAAACGGGCGACGCGGAAGAAGACCGCAAGCTCGGCGCGCTCGAAGAAGACCTCCTCGCCAAAGCGATGAAAGAGCAGGCCGACGGGCTTGAAGCCCACATCCAAACGCGCGTGACGCCCAAAGGCCTCGTCATCGAACTCGTCGAAGTCGACGGGAGCCCGCTGTTCCAGGTGGGCTCGACCCGTCCCTCGCCGACCATGCTGCGGCTCCTCGACGTGGTTGCGTCGACCGTTCGTCTCGTGACGAATAAAGTCGAGATTGTCGGGCACACGGACAGCCTCGGCTTCTCCAATCGCCGCAACTACACCAATTGGGAATTGTCGAGCGACCGGGCCAACGTCGCCCGGCGCGTCATGGTGGCCGCCGGGCTTGAAGGCGAACAAATCGCCGCCGTGACAGGAAAAGCCGACACCGAGCCCCTCACGAGCGACAAGCAGGCGCCGCAAAACCGGCGCATCTCGATCACGCTTCTACGCAATTAGGTCCTCGCTATAGCAAGCGACGTCCCCCGCCGGGACGTCGCTCTCGATTTAACGCGTCTTTACACAGATTAACATAACCTTTCCGTATACCTCTAAGTTTGTCAGCCTTATCCGTATTTTAATCACTTCCCTTCACGCTCCCCCTTCGAAAAGGGTAAAATTTTACAAGGGCAGGCAAAACCATGGGTTTGGCATCTTCGCTCAACGCCGGCGTGATGGGCCTTAACGTCAACGCGACGAAGCTCAATACGATCTCGGACAATATCGCGAACTCCGAAACGTTCGGCTACAAACGCGCCGATGCGCAATTCTCCAGCATGGTGCTCGACCAAAGCGCGGGCACCTACACGGCCGGCGGCGTGCGCTCGGCGACGTTCAAAGACGTCGCGGCTCAGGGCGCGCTTCTCGGCACCAACAATTCCACGGACATTTCGGTATCCGGCGGCGGGCTCTTGCCCGTCACGTCCGTCCAAGGCGTGAACAACGCCAGCGGCGACCGGCCGTTGCTCTTAACCCCGACGGGCTCGTTTGCGACCGACCAAGACGGTCTTCTGCGCACCCTGAGCGGTCTTTATCTGATGGGTTGGCCGGCCAACCCGGACGGAACCGTGAGCGTTCCCGGTCGCGACAGCCCGGCCGGCCTCGAACCCGTCAACGTGTTGCGCAACCAATTTGCGGCCGCCCCCACGTCGAATATTTCGCTCGGCGTCAACGTTCCGTCGACGGAAACGCGGGCCGGCGCAGCCGGTGCGACGTTCGACTTGCCGATCGCCTATTTCGACAATCTCGGCGCCTCGCAGACGCTGACCGTCACGTTTGAGCCGTCCATTCCGCCGACGGGGTCGTCAAACACCTGGCGCGTGTCTTTCTTTGATCAAGCCGGCGATCCGACGACCGCCGTCGCACAAGTGGACATCACCTTCGACGATTCACAAACGAACGGCGGATCGATCGCCACGGGCGGCGTCGTGCCCGTGGCCGGCACGACCTACGACGTCGATGAGGGCACATTGACGATCAACGTCGCCTCCGGCCCCATCGACATCGAAATTGGCTCGCCCGGCGACGGCGGCCCCTTGACCCAACTCGCCGCGACCTACTCGCCCGTCGGCATCACCAAAGACGGCGCGCCGATCGGCAGTTTCGACCGGGTGGAGATCGACGATAACGGCCGCTTACAAGCCATTTTCGACAACGGCTTCCGGCGGACGATTTATCAAATTCCGATCGCCAATGTTCCGAACCCGAACGGCCTGACGGCCGTCGACAACCAGGCGTTCGAATTGTCGCAAGACAGTGGCGCGGTGTTCTTTTGGGATGCGGGCACGGGCCCCGTCGGCACGACCGTCGGCTTTTCCCTCGTTGAATCGACGACCGACATCGCGGCCGAGCTGACGCAATTGATTGAAACGCAGCGCGCATATTCGACGAACGCGAAAGTCGTCCAGACGGTCGACGAGATGCTGCAGGAAACGACGAACATCAAACGCTAACGCCGCGTCGGCGGCGTTTGAGCGGAGGACGCCATGAGCATCTCGAACGCCTTGAGCAACGCCGTGACCGGCCTCGCCGCCGCGACGCGCCGCGCCGACATCGTCTCCGCCAACATCGCCAACGCCTTAACGCCCGGCTATTCGCGCCGCGACGTCGTCGTCAATCAACGCATTCTCGGCGGCGTCGGCGCCGGCGTCAGCATCGACGGGATTTCCCGCGCGTCGAACCCGGCCGTCACGACCCAACGCCGCACGGCCGACGGCGTCGCCGCGCAAGACCAAATCGTCGCGCAGACCTACGAAGCGTTCAACGGCGCCCTCGGCGAACCGGACGACGCGTTCTCGATTTTCGCCCAGTTTTCCAATCTCGAAGGCTCGTTGCGCGACCTCGCGGCAACGCCGGAATCGATCCCGCTGCAGGACCAGACCGCGGCCGCCGCGCAATCCATCGTTGACGAATTGCGTCGGTTGACGGATCAAACGCAAGAAACCCGCCGCTCCAGCGATGCCGCCATTGCGGAGGGGGTCGAGCGCGTCAACGCCGCGCTTCAAACGCTCGAGCAAGTCAACGCCGACATTTCATCGCTTGAAATCGCCGGCCAGGACGCCTCTGCGCAATTGGATCTGCGCCAACAGCTCATCGACGAAATCGGCGAGTATGTGCCGGTGCGCGAAATCCGCCGGGAATTCGGCAAAGTCGATCTGATGACGGAGGAAGGCGTCTTTCTCCTCGCCGGCGACGCGCGCACGCTGACGTTCGACGGCCCGCGCGGCATGGCGCCGGACCAATCCCTCGCCGACGGCCAGCTGTCCCGCCTGACGGTCGACGGCGTCGACATCACGCCCGGCGACGCGGCCCTCGGCGCGCGCGAAGGGGCGTTCGCCGCGCATTTTAAAGTGCGCGATGAAATCGGGCCGGAGTTTCAGGGACAACTCGACGCCCTCGCCCGCGACCTCATCGAACGGTTCCAGGACATCGATCCGACCTTGCTGCCGGGCGATCCCGGCCTCTTCACCGACGGCGGCGGCGCGTTTGACCCGGCGAACGAAATCGGGATCGCCGGGCGCATCGCCGTCAATGAGACCGTCGCCGCGGAAGTCTGGCGCTTGCGCGACGGTATCGGCGCCGCCGCGCAGGGGCCCTCGGCCAACAGCGACATACTACGCACCATGCTCGATTCGTTGACGGCGCTTCGCACGCCCCCGACCAGCCTCGGGCTTACAAGCGCGGTATCGGCGGTCGAGGCCGCGGCCGGCTTGACCTCCCTTGTCGGCGGCGCGCGCGTGCGGGCGGACAACGCCCTCGCCGCCTCGAACGCCCGCGCCCAAGCGCTAAAAGACGCCGAACTGGAATCCTCCGCCGTCGATACCGATGCGGAGCTTCAAAAACTGTTGCAGGTCGAACAGGCCTTCGCCGCCAACGCCCGCGTCATCCAAGTCGCGGACCAGCTCATCCAACAGCTCGCGGAGATCTAAGCCATGACCGAGATCCTACCTGATATCGCCGCGAACACCCGCCTTTCCCGCGCCATCGGCCTGTTAAAGCGCGACGCGGACACGACGCGCACGGAAGTGGTAACGGGACGCTTTGAAGACGTCACGCGCGCCGTCGACGGCGACGTCGGCACGGTTCACCTGTTGCAGAAATCACGGGACGACGCGCGCGCCTTCCAACAACGGCTCACCCTCGCGGAATCGCGCATCGACCGCACCCAAGCGATCCTAGACGGCGTCGCCGACAGCGCCGGCGGGATCGGCGCGCGGACCTTGGCGGCGAATACGCTCGACCAAACGGCCGGCCTGGAAGCGCTCTCCGCGGAATCCACGTCGACGCTCGAAGGCCTCTTCTCGTCATTAAACGGCGTGTTCGCCGGCCGCGCGGTCTTCGGCGGCGATGATGCGAGCCGCTCGCCGCTCGCCGACGTCGACACGCTTCTCGGCGACGTCCGCACGCTGATCGAGAATGCAACGGACCCGGCCGATTTAGAAGCCGCGCTCGACACGTACTTCAACGACCCCGCAGGCGGCTTCGAAACGACGATTTACGTCGGCGGCGTCGGCGACGCGCCGGGCGTCGAAATTGCGCCGGGCGTTTTGATCGACGCCGACATCAAAGCGAACGCGCAACCGCTTAAAGAGCTGATGCGCGGGTTCGCCGTCATGGCCAATCTCGACGTCATCGCCGAAGAAGATCGCGACGCGATCGCCGCGGCGGCGGGCGGCACGCTGATCAACGGCGAGCAGGAGTTGACCGCGTTGCGCGCGACCGTCGGGGTCGACCAACGGCGAATCTCTGAGTCGAAAGCGCGGTTTGAAAACGAAGAGCAAGTGCTCGACAACATCATCACCGACCGCATCGGCCGAGACTCTTTTGAAGCGGCGACGCGCTTGCAGCTGCTCGAAACGCAGCTCGAAACGTCCTACCTCATCACCGGCCGGATCGCCCGGCTCACGCTGGCGCAATTCCTCTAATGGACCGCATGATCCGCGTCTTTCTCGCCGCCCTCGCCGCGGCGCTGTGTGTTGCGCCGGGCGCCGACGCCGCCTCGGTGCGGCTGAAGGATCTCGTCGAGATCGAAGGCGTGCGCGGCAACGACGTCGTCGGCTTCGGTCTCGTCGTGGGCCTCGACGGAACCGGCGACGGCCTACGGAATTCACCCTATACGGAACAAGCGCTTGCGAGCGTTTTGGAGCGGCTCGGGATCAACGTTCAGGGGGAGGATTTCCGCCCGAACAACGTCGCCGCGGTCCTGGTCACGGCGACGCTGCCGCCGTTCGCGCGCACCGGCATGCAGATCGACATCAACGTCTCCGCGATCGGCGATGCGGAAAGCCTGCAGGGCGGCACGCTGATCATGACGCCGCTGAACGCCGCGGACGGACAGATTTACGCGGTAGGCCAAGGCCCGGTGATCGTCTCCGGCTTTAGCGCGCAGGGCGACGCGGCGTCCGTCACCGAAGGCGTGCCGACCGCCGGGATCATCCCAAACGGGGCGCGCGTCGAACGCGAACTGCCCTTCGATTTCGCCGAGTTGGAGACGATCCGGCTCGCACTTCGCACCCCCGACTTCACAACGGCCGCGCGGATCGAAAAGGCGGTCAACACATCGGTCGGCGCGCCGATCGCCCGCATGCTCGATAGCGCCGCCGTCGAACTGCAGGTCGTCGACGCGTTCGCATCGCCCGCGCACCTCATGTCCGAACTGGAGACGATTGAAGTGCGGCCGGCGCAAAAAGCGCGGATCGTCGTCGATCAACGCTCCGGAACGATCGTACTCGGCGCCGAGGTCCGGATCTCCAGCGTCGCCGTCGCCCAAGGAAACCTCGCGATCCGTATCGCCGAATCGCCGATCGCGGTGCAGCCGAACCCGTTTTCGCGGCGCGGCGACACCGTCGTCGTTCCGAGTACCGACATTACGATCGACGACCGGCCCGATCGGAAAGTCGCCGTCATCGACGAGAATGTAACGCTCGCGGATCTCGTCTCAGGGCTCAACGCGCTCGGCGTTTCCCCGCGCGAGATGATCGACATCCTGAAGTCGATCAAATCCGCCGGCGCCTTGCATGCGGAACTCATCGTCCAGTAACATTCTGTAACAGGACAAAAAAAGCGTCCGCCGAAGCGGACGCTTTTTCATTCAGCGTCGGGCCCCCGTCACGAGGAGATCATCGTTTCCTCGGCCTCATCCATCATCACCTCGTTGAGGCGGATTTCGCCTTTGCCTTCCAGCTCGCGGACGATGCCCATAATCTGGCGTTGCGAGGCCTCGGCCTCTTTGGCCGAGACCTTGTCGATTTTGTCCAGGCGCTCGACATATTGCTGCGACATGCGTTGGGAGATGTTCTCAAGAATGTATTCAACCGCCGAGGGCGCGTTCTGTTTGCCGAACTTCAGCGCTTTCAGGAGAATGTCTTCGCCCGCTTCGCGCACAATAATGGCGACGGCGTTCGCCGGCACGCGCTCGGCGAAGTCCTGGAAGGTCAGCATGTACTTCTGAACGATCGGCATGATCTGCGGCGCGTGTTCGTTCATATGCGTTAGGAGCGAGTCCCGCCGTTCCGTCGGCAGACTGTTCATCAGTGAGCCGACGATGCGGCCGGGGCTGCGTTCGGTTTTCGACGACGTCGTCGGCGCAAGGAATTCCGCCTCGATCGTCTCGGTCAAAACGCGCATGGCGGGCGCGCCGACATCGATCGGCTTCGACATTTTCATGACGACTTCGCGCGCCAGCGCTTCGGGAAGCGCGGTCAACACGAACGCGGCTTTGTCCCCGCTGAGCTTGGTCATCACGACGGCGATCGTCTGTGGATTTTGCGTCGCGAGATATTTCGCCAGCGCCTTCTCGTTCGCCTCTTCGAGCTTCTCCCAAACTGAGCGCCCGCCCGGCGCGCCGATATCCTCCATCAAGCGAATGATCTCGTCGGCGCTCTTGAACTCGCTCAGCAACGACCGCGCCTGTTCGAACCCGCCTTTGACTTCATTTTGCGAACGACGAAGCTTCTCGGTGAACTCCTCGACAACCTGAAGCAGCTGGTCGTAATCGATGCGGTCGATATTGGCGTACGCGCGGGTAAATGCACGCAGGTGGTTGTCCGTGATGCGCTCAATAATCGGGCCGGCCGCTTCCGGGCCGAGCGCCGCAATGATCAGCGCGGCCTTTTGCGGCGCGGTCAGCGACTTCATATCGCCTCCGCCGTCGCTGAAAGGCGCGAGCGCGCCGCCGACGTCGGGCTCGTCGTCGAACGCCATCGGTAAGAAGTCTTCGCTCATCCGCCGTAGCCTTTCACCACCGCGCCGGCGATTTCGACCCAGCCGTTCGCCAAGACGAAGAAGGCGAGTTTAAACGGTAGGGAGACGATCGCCGGGGGCACCATCATCATCCCCATCGCCATCAAGATTGAGGCGACGATGAGGTCGATGATCAAAAAGGGAAGAAATATCACGAACCCGACTTGGAACGCATGCTGAATTTCCGACAACATGAAAGCCGGCACCAAGAGGGACAACGCCGGTTCCCCGTCGGGGCCCATGCGGTCGGGCGCGACGTCCGCCAGCGCGTCGATCGCGACCGGCGAAACGCGCGCGTCCATAAACGTGCGGAACGGCGCGAGCGCCCGTTCAAACGCCTGCGCCTCGGTGACGGTGTTTTCCAGGAGCGGCGCCACACCGCTGCGCCACGCTTCGGTGAAGACGGGCTCCATGACGAAATACGTCAAGAAGAGCGCTAGGCTCATGATGAACATATTCGGCGGCGAACTCTGCAAGCCGATCGCTTGGCGCAGGATCGAGAAAACGATCACCATGAACGGCAAGCAGGTGATCATCATCGCAAGGCCCGGCGCCAGGGACAGCACCGTGACCAACAGAAACAATTGAACGACGCGGACGCTAAGGCCGTTTTCCGCCGCGCCTGCCGCCTCTTGAGCCAAAGCCGCGTCCGGAAACGCCGCGGCCGTCAAAAGCGCCGCACCGCCGACGAGCGCGAGCCGCCCATAACGGGTCATGGAATGATGTCCGTCAACTCGACGATCTCGGTCAGACGAATGCCGAGCCGCCCGTCGCCTTCGTTCGATTGGGTCAATTCGCCGCGCGCGATCACGCGATCCTTCACGCGCAGCTCGACCGGATCGTCGATGCCGGAATCGAGCGGCAACAAGTGGTCGCGCCCCATGGACAACAACTCGCCGATCAGCGGACGCGCCGACCCGACGGTGACCGTTACTTCGATGGGCACGCTGAAGATCGACCGCTTCAGCTGGTTGGCGTCGCCGTCCTCGCGCCGTTCGAAATCCGGCGCTTCATCGGTATCAAAATCATCAATATCGGCGAGGTCCGGCGCCGCCGCCGTCTCTTCTTCCACTTCGCTTTCGATGTCGTCGAAAACGATATCCTCGTCCGCTTCCAGATCCGGCAGATCGTCATTCTCGTCCATCGTCGTCCTCGCTTTCTACAAGGGCCTCGCCGCCGACGGCCGCAAGCAACGCGGCGAGCGGCGTCTCCAAATCAAATTCCGCACCGCCTTCGCTCCAAGCGGCGCGCGCGCGGCGCCCCTCTAGATCGGCGTCGGCCGTAATCTCCAGAAGGCCGTCGGCGATCTCCGCGGCGAAAACCGTCTGCATACGGGCCGCATAGTCCGCCGCCACGCGCACGGTCATCGCGCCTTCGGCGACGGGCGAGCGCACCGCACGCACGAAATCGGCGAGTTCGGCTTCAAAGCGCACGTCCAGGAGCGCCGGCGCCAGCGCGGCGAGCGTCGTGCGCACGATAGCCTCGAGCTCTTGCTCTGCGCGCGGTTTGATTTGTTTCACGGCGTCGGCGACGGCTTTGCGAACGGCCGCGGCGGCCGCCGCGCCATCGTCCGCCTCGGCTTGCGCCGCCGCTTCACCCGCCGCACGCCCCTCTTCAAACCCTTCGGCGCGCGCTGCGTCGACGCGCGCCTCGGCGTCGGCCAAAGCCAGCGCCAGCGTTTCGTCGATTTCGACGGACGGCCGATCGAACGCTTCGAGCACGACGGATTTTTCGATCACGACGCCTGCTCCGCCTGCTCGGCTTCAAGCCAGGTTTTCAGAAGCGTCGCGGTTTCGTCCGTCTTGTCGCCGGCGATCGACTTCAGCGACTCAATGGCGTCCGGCTCGTCGTTGTCGGGCAGCTCGTCAAAGGCGGGGAAGGCCGGCAATTCGTCGAGCACGTCGTCCGGTTCTTCGGGGGCCGGCGCTTGCGCGGACAAGACCGGTTTGACGACGAAGAGCCCCATGACGAGCGTGACGATCGCCAAAACGGCGATCTGGATCATCGACATGAGGTTGCGCGCAAAGAAAGAGCCGATCGGATTGGCCGAGACGAGAACGCCCTCGTCGCTCGCGGACGTGAACGGCATGGCGCGTACGCTGATCGTGTCGCCGCGCGCTTCGTCGAGACCGGCGGCTTGGGCGACGAGATCGCGCAAGGCGTCCAGTTCGGCCGGTTCGACGGCGTCCGCCGCCTCGCCCGCAACCGCGCTTTGGTTCACGAGCACAGCGACGCTCATGCGGCGGATCGAGCCCGGCAATTTCTCGCGCTCGCGGCGCACTTCGGACATGTCGTAAGAGATAATCTCGCGCGTCTCGGTGCGGGAGGATTGCTGATCGTTCGGCGCGCCGCCGGCGTCGCCTTCGGGCAAATTACTGGCGACGGTGACGCTCGTTCCGCCTGATCCGGAGGAATTCTCGGTCACTTCATTGACTTCACGGCCGGAGACGACGCGGCCCTCCGGGTCGAAGACGCGTTCGGTAATCGCCTCGCGCTCCCGGTCGATATCCAAGGCGATTTGCACGCGCGCATTGCCCCGCCCGACGCGCGCCTCAAGGAGGCTCTTAATGTCGTTTTCCATGCGTTGTTCGCGTTCGGACGGATCGCCTTCGCCCATCGCGACCGGATTTGTTTCGCCGGGGCTGAGGACGACGCCGCGCGCGCTGTCGAGAACGGCGACTTTCTCCGGGGCCAATCCGGGCACCGCGGATCCGACGAGAAACTGGATGCCCTGCGCCTGCGGAACGCCGAGGCCGCCGCGGCTCATGGTGACCGTGACGACCGCCGTCGGTTCGACCGCGCGCCGCGCAAAAGGCCCGCCGTCGGCGTGCGCGATATGGACGCGCGCTGCGGCGACGCCCGGCGACGCGGTAATCGTCCGCGCCAACTCGCCTTCCTTCGCGCGCCAGAACGTCGCGTCGAACATGTCGGAGGTCGTTGAGAAACCGTTAAGCGCGTCAAGCAACTCGTAGCCGGCCTGCCCGGCCTGCGGCAAACCGCGGCCGGCGAGCGTCATGCGCGCCGCGTCGCGTCGGCCTTGCGGCACGTAAATCGCGTCGCCGCGCACTTCGAATGCAACGTCCATCTGTTCAAGGGCGGCGATCACCTCTCCCGACGTCCGCCCGTCTAGCCCCGCGTAAAGCAGCGCCATCGACGGCGTCGACGCGGTACGGGCGAGGAGCGCGAATAAGACGACGGTCGCGAGCACCGAGCCGGCGGCGATCAGCTTCTTCGTCGTCGTCAACGCGTTCCAGGTGGTCAGCAGGCTTTCCATGGTTACTCCGCTTACGCGCGTCTTACTTCAAAAGCGCGCATCGCAACGCCGGCATTTACGCTTTGATCATTAAGGGGTCGTTACACCGGGATCGTCCGCAGCGGGTCTTACCAAGCGGTCAACGGATTAATTCAACGTTGACGGATTAAGTTTAACGCGGACGGAGACGTCGTCCCCTTTATGCGCCCGGAGAGCGTTCCATGAAACTTCTCATTTCGAGCGTCGTCCCCGCATTGATCGCCGGGGCCATCGCGTTCGCCGTCGCGTTCTTCGCGCCGTTCGGCGGTGCGGACGCGCCGAAAGCGGACGCCGCCGAGGAGGCCGACGCCAAAGACGGCGCTGAAAAAGGCGACAAGAAAAAAGACAAAAAAGCTTCGAAGAAGAAGAAGGACGGCAAAAAAGCCAAAGGCGGCAAGGGCGGCAAAGGCGGGAAAGACGGCGACCCCTATGGAGCCGGCGCGGCGTTCGTCAACGTCGAACCGCTCGTCGTCAGCCTCGGGCCGAACGCGCGCGCTCAATACCTCAAAATCTCCATCAGCATCGAGACGAAGCCGGGCTATGAAGGCTCGATTGAAAAGATGATCCCAAAATTCCGGGACGTGTTGAACACCTATCTGCGCGCCGTCGACGAGCGCGACCTCACCGAGCCGGCGGCGATGACCAAGCTGCGCGCGCAAATTCTCCGCCGCATCCGCATCGCCGCCGACGATTTGCCGATCGACGACGTTCTGATCACCGACTTCATTCTGACTTAAAAGGGTTCGCCCATGTCCCTCGTCACCGACATCTTGCTGCTCGCCGCATCCTGCGCTGCATGCTTTTACTGCTGGGCGTTGCAAACGCGCCTTAAAAAGCTGACGCGGACGAAAGACGGGCTGGGCGCCGGCATCGTCGCTTTATCTCAGTCGGCGGAGGAGATGAAGGGCGCGCTGAGCGTCACCAAAGACGCGGCGGAAGCCGCCTCGACACGGATTGAAGAGCTGATCGCCGAGGCCGACCGACGCGCCGGCGAGCTAAAGACGCTCATCGAAGACTATGAAGCGCTCGCCTCGTCGATCGGCGCGCAGGCGTCGTCGACGACGGCCGGCTACGCGGACACCTTGAAGCCGGTCGTTGAAGAGGCAAACGCCGCGGCGCAACGCCTTTTCGACGCACTTGAGAAGGCTGAGGCCGCGCCGCAACCGACCGCTGCGCCGGCTGAAACCAGCGAACAGGCGGCCGTCGATCCGGCGCCGACCGCGCCGGTGTCGCCGCCCCAGCCCGAGCCCGAGCCCGAGCCAGAGCCAGAGCCCGAATCGAAACCCGAAGCAGACGCCGAAGCAACGCAAACGGACGATTCCGAAGAAGCGACCTACGAAATCGATGATCTGGAAGTCTTCGAGATCGACGACGAACCGGAGCCCCAGAAGGCGGCCAGCGCATGAAACTCGCCAAACCAACGCCCCTTATCGTAATCGGCGCGTTCTTCCTCGGATCCGTCTTTGTCCGCACGTTCGAGGTTGTGAGCGCGTCGGCGGCGCCCGCGCCTGAAGACAAGCTCGCGGAGAAGGACCCCGCGCCGGCGAAGTCTAACGCCGCGCCCTCCAAAGACGACGCGATGAAGTCTGCCGAGAAAGCCCCCGACGACCCCGCGCCGGAAAAAACACCGACCGGGTCGGAAAAATCGGCCCCGATGAAACTCGCGAGCGCCGAAACGGCGGCCGCGCGCCCGCCGGTCCCCGACCTGACGCGGTTCGAGACGGCCGAACCCTCATCGCTTCTTGCCGAAATCCGGGCGCGGAGCGCCGCGCTGGACGCCCGCGAGGCCGAGATCCGCGATCGTGAGCGAACGCTGGAGATCCTTGAAGGGCGCCTCGACGAAAAGATCACGTCGCTCAAGCAAGCGAAAACCGATCTCGAAGCGCGGCTCGCTTACGCCGAGACCGCCGCCAAAGAAGACATCACGAAACTGGCCCGCATGTATGAAAACATGAAACCCGCGCGCGCCGGCGAAATCTTCAACGCGATGACGCCGACCTTCGCGGCGGGCTTTCTTACGGAGATGAACAGCGAGAGCGCCGCGCAAATCTTAACCAACATGGAAACGAAAAAGGCTTACGCCGCCAGCGTCATTATCGCCGGGCGCAACGCAGACGTGCATAACGCGCCGCGTAGATAGCCGTTTCATCTAATCTTAAGCCTCAATGTTTATCGTCTTCGGTAAGAATTCATAAGCACTCTACAATCAGGGCTTACCGAAATGGGCGCGATGATCGGAATAGTGATCACGCTCGTCATGGTCTTTGGCGGGTATACGATCGCTGGCGGCAAGATGGGGATCATCTTTAAGTCGCTTCCCTACGAGATGATGATGATCGGCGGCGCGGCCGTCGGCGCGTTCTTCGTCGGTAATGATTTCGGCGTCATCAAACATACCGGCGGCGACGTCGTGAAGGTCTTCACCGGCCCGCGCTGGAAGAAGTCCGACTACAAAAATCTCCTATGCCTCATGTTCGAGCTGATACGGATCGCCAAAGAGAGTCCGGTCGAAATCGAACAGCATATCGAACAGCCGGACGAATCCGCGATCTTCGCGAAGTTTCCAAAAATCGCCAAAGACAAGCCGGCGGTCGAGCTGATCTGCGAGACGATCCGCTCCATGATCATGAACTTCGACAATGTCCACCAAGTCGAAGAGCTTCTGGAAAAACAGCTTGAGTCGTTGCACCATGACAGCATGCACGGCGCGCACGCCTTGCAGAAAATGGCCGACAGCCTGCCGGCGCTCGGTATCGTCGCCGCCGTTCTCGGCGTTATCAAAACGATGGCCTCGATCGACAAGCCGCCGGAAGTCTTGGGGCAGATGATCGGCGGCGCCCTCGTCGGGACGTTCCTTGGGGTCTTCCTGGCGTATAGCCTCGTCGGTCCGTTCGCCGACAAAGTCGCGGCGGTGAATGAGGAAGATCACTCGTTCTACAACATCATCCGCGAAGCGCTGGTCGCCAGCCTCAACAAACACACGCCGCAGATCTGCGTCGAAGTCGCGCGTCGCAGCGCCCCGCGCAAAGTCCGCCCATCCTTTACGGACCTCGAGGACGCGCTGCGGGAAGTCAGTCAGGCGGCGTGATGCAGCGCCTGCGCGCATATATTCTCGGCGGCGCGTTTGCTTTGGCGAACGCGGCGAGCGCGCACGCGGCGCCGGTCTTCTTTTCGGCCGGCGAGCACGACGCCTATTCGCGCGTCGTCTTGTCGCCCGGCGGCAAGGACGCCGCGATCAGCCGAAACGGCCGATTGGTGACGATTTTGCTGCCCACGCCGGTCGGCGAAGTGAACATCGACCAGCTCGTCGATCGACAGCGCGCGCACCGGGTCGCGCGTGCGTCGTTAACGCCCTCCGTTAGCGGATCGATCGTCACGCTGGAATTGACTTGCGATTGCACGCTGAAGCAAAGCCGCTTGTCGAACGGGAAGACGGTCCTCGACATCGTCGGCGCGAAAGACGGATCATCGGTGTCCGCTGCGCCCGTCAAGCCGCAAGCGGCCCCAACGAGCGTAAAGCCCGCCGACGTCGCGGCCGCGGCGCCGCCGACGCCGAAACCGGCAAAAGAACCCGCGGTTAAACCCGGCGCACCCGCCCCCGCCCCAAACACGACCGAAGTGCAGACGGACGATCTCTCCGTGGAAAAGGCGCGAGAGCGGATGCTCGAGCTCCTAACGCAAGCCGCGGACGAAGGCCTTATCAATCTGCGGGCGGACGATAACGCGCCGACGACTGCGGCCTCCGGCGGTCCGACGCCGCTGACCCCCGCCTCGCTGCCGACAATGCCCGGCGTCGACGGTCAATTGATGACCCGCAGCATAAACGAACCGATGGATTTGCCGACCGACCGGACAAAAGAAAAGACCGCTGCGGCAGCAGCGCCGACGCGGTCCTGTCTCACCGACGACGCGTTCGCGTTGCCGGGCGACAAATTCGACAAAGACCCGCTCGGCGCCATCAGCGATCTTCAATCAAACCTCGCTTTTTCGGACGGCGAAACGCAGCGCCGCATCGCCGAGGATTTGGCGGCCGGCTTCTTGTCGATCGGCTTCGGTGAAGAGGCGCTCAAGGTGCTGGCCGAACATGGCCACACGGACAGTCTGCAGGCGGAAATGGCGCGCGCCGTTGCGAACCTGCCCATGGACGGCGCCGGCCGTATCATGGGCGCCCGCGACTGCGACGGGGCGCACGCGCTGTGGCAAGCGCTCGCCGGCGAGGCGACCGAGGCCGTCGGCCCGGCGGCCCGGTCCGGCGACGCCGTCGACGGGATGCCCAAGCGCCTGCGCCGGCTCGCCGCCGCGCGGATTGCGAAAAAAATGGTCGATGCGGGCGCCTGGCGCCAGGCCGAACGCTTTTTCGAGATTGCGACCGACGGTTTGGACGCCTTATCGCCGGATCTCGCGCTCGTCGACGCCAAGCTAAAGGAAAACGCGGGGCGCGCCGAAGACGCCGAGGACGTGCTCTTGGAAGTCGCCGCCTCGAACACGGACGCTTCGACGGAAGCGTTTTTGGAACTCGCCGAACGGTACGCAGACGGAGAAACGCCGCATGAGGGGTTCCTCGACGATATCGGGACGGTCGCCAAAACGCGGCGTGGGACGCCCGAAGGCGAGCGCGCGGCGATCCTGGAAGGCGTCGGCTATGCGGACGCCGGCCACATCGAGGCGGCGGTATTGATCCTGCGCCACAGCGCCGAGACGGGCGACGCACCGCAAGAAGACGCACGCGCGGAAGCACGACGGCTGATCGAACGGTCGATGGCGCGCAAGGACGACGCCAAGAAAGTCAGCGCCTTGACGGCCTATCTCGACAACCGCGCTTTTCTGGACGGGGGCGCCGACGACCCGGCGTTCCGCAAAACCGTCGCCGCGGCCGCGATGGCGCTCGGCCTGCCGAACGTCGCGTTTAAGATCTTTGAAGAGAGCGGCGCCGACGATCCGGACGCGGCGCGCTTAAAGTCTGAAGCCGCGCTGCGGGCCGA
>JBCCZS010000045.1:0-18025 GCA_039187035.1 Pseudomonadota bacterium
CCGCGCAACTCTGCTTGCGCGCGCGCCGCTACGGGCGAATTGATCCGGGGGCCATTACAGGCGCGGGCCGCGTCGCGGGCCTCCCCAACGCGCGGGCGCAGCGGCGCGACGACCCCGTCATCGGCCAGCGCGGCGTAAAGCGTCGCAAGATCGACGGCGCGCAGCCCGGCGCCGCCTAGCGCAAGCGCGAGCCCCGGCGCGTCGCGGTCCGCCCGGCGCACCGGCAAGCCCGACGCGGTCAACGTGTTTTCCAGCCGCGCGGCGCCGACGCGGTCGAGCGTCGCGACCGCCGGTACGTTCAACGAATGGCGCAGCGCGTCTGCGAGCGGCACGGCGCCGCGGAACGCGCCGTCAAAGTTCGCCGGCGCGTAATCCCCGAACGGGCGCGGCGCGTCGATGAGGATCGTGTCTGCGCGGGCGAGCCCGCTGTCGAACGCCAAAGCGTAGATGAGCGGCTTCAGCGTCGAGCCGGGCGAGCGGACGGCGCGCGTTAAGTCGATCCAACCGCCCGGTTGCGCGCGCGCGGCGGCCCCGACATGGGCGCGCACGGCCCGCGTTGCGCTTTCAACGATCAACACGGAAACGTTCGCCCCGTCGTCAGCCTGCGCCGCGTAGCGCGCCGCGACGCGCTCGGCGGCGGCTTGCATGCCGGCGTCCAACGTCAACCGGCGGGGCGCGGCGCCGCGCGAACGGCGGATAAACTCCGCATACGCAGCATGATACGCCCGATCCGGAAACGCCCGCACCTCCTGCGGGATCGGCGCTTGTGCGGCGGCGGCGGCGCGGTCTTCATCGATGAAGCCGAGCGCGCGCAGCCGGCTTAGAATGCGCATACGCGCGGCGCGCGCCGCATCCGGGCGACGGTCGGGGCGGCGCGCTTCCGGCGCCTGCGGCAGCGCAATCAACAACGCTTGTTCGGCGTCGCTCAAGCGCGCGGGCTCCTTGCCGAAATAGGCGAGACTGGCGGCGCGTACGCCCTCCAAGGCCCCGCCGTAAGGCGCGAGCGTCAAATAGCGCTCGAGAACGGCGTCTTTCGTCAGTCGTCGCTCCAACTGCCAGGCGCGGAACGCCTCGATGAGTTTCGCGCCCGGCGTGCGCGGTCGCGGTTCAAGAAGACGCGCCGTCTGCATGGTGATCGTCGAGGCCCCCGAGACGATGCGCCGGGCCCGGACGTTCGACGCCGCCGCCCGCACGATCGCGCCCGGATCGACGCCGCCATGGCGGCGAAAGCGTTTGTCTTCAATGGCGATCAGGCGGCTGACGAAGGTCGGATCGATCGCGTCCAGATCCGCCGGGAGCCGGCGTCGCCCGTCCGGCGCCGCGAAGGCGTAAAGCGGCGCGCCGTTCCGGTCTTCAATGATCGCCCCGTCGCCGCCCGGCCGGGCGAGCGGCGGCGGAAACAGGGCGTCAAGCGCGAGCGCCAACGCCGCCATGAGCGCCGGCGCGCTCGCGAGGGCGAGCCGGGCGATCACTCCTCGTCCGTGCTCGGGGCCGCGACCGTCAACCGGCTCGCCGCCGTTCGGCCGACGACGCCCGGACGGTACATGTCCTCGATGACGACCCCGGGCGCGAGATAATCGCCGGGCGTCACCGCACGCGCGACGTAAGCGAGCGTGAACGGATCGTCGCGCACGTCGAGGGCGGCGACGAACCGATCGTCCCGCGCCTCGGCGACTTTCGTGCGGGCGATCGGACCGATCCAAGCGAAGGCGCCGTCGGCGCGCCCGCCATTTTGCGGGGCCCTCGCGCCGTCGGCCGGCGTCAAAACGGCCTCGATCTCAAGGCCCGGCGGCAGGAGGTCGGCGACGATCGCCGGGTGCAGCCGTTCGGCGCGCGCCTGGCCGGAAATGACGACGACGATGCGGTCGTTCTGGCGCAACGCGGACGGGTCCGCCGGGGCGCCGTCCAGGCGCGCATAGCGCGTCGCCGCTTTGAACCCCGCCTCAATGGGCGCCGGCGGCGCCGTCGGCGCGCCGGAGACCGTCACGGTGCGGAAGACCGGCCCGTCGCCGATATTGCGGGCCGTTACCCCGGTGCTTGCGACGGTCTCGATCGCCGGGCGAACGCTCGGGGCCGGTCCGGCGGGCAAGGCCTCGCCGTCGACGTCGATCGAGACGGGCCCCGCGGCGGCCAACAGCGCCTCCGCCGCTTTGAGCACGAAGGCTTTCTCTTGCGTGTGCAGCGCGTCCGGCGCGCGCATGCGGTCCGCAAGGTCCTCCGCCGTTTGTTCGACGACGCCGGCGCGCCCGGCTTCCGCGGCGAGCGCGAGGACGCCGGCCGCATCGCGCAACGCCGACTGATAATAGTTGCTCGGATTATCGTAACCGAGCGCTTCTTGCGCCTTGGCGAACGCGTTCGTCGCGCGCGCATTATCGCCGAAATAAGTGAGCGCGGCGGCGATGTGGGCGCGCGCGAGCGGGCTCGGCGTTTCGCCGAGAAGCGCATCGTGGAAATACCGCAAATCCGATAAATCGGCGCGGCCGGCGCGGGCCAATACGTAGTGGGCGTAAGCCGCCGCGCGACGGCGCAACAGCGTCGTCGTGTCGGTCGACCGCTCGTTTTCGACGACCCGCAATCGATAAGAAACGGGCGCCCATCGATCCGGCTCGGCGAGCGCCTGCAGCGCCCGGTAAGCGCGTTCGAGCGCGTCGTCGGCGACCGCGTAGCCGGCGGCCTTGGCGCGGAACAAAAAGTCGGTCGCGTAGACGCCGATCCACGGCGTCGCGTTCGCGTCGCCCGGCCGCCACAAGCCGAACGCGCCGTCCGACCCCTGACGGCTAAGGAGCGTGTTCACGGCCTTTTGGACGCGCGGGCGCACGGCGCGGTCCGGCCCCTCGCCCGCCGCGGCGCCGACGAGGTCGACCGACAAGAGCGGGGCGGCGGTGCTCACGAGTTGCTCCGTACACCCATACGGATAGCGATTGAGCGCCTCAAGGAGCGGGCCGGGCTCGACGCCGCTCAGCGCGGAAAACGATAACGTCACCGCGGCGGATCCCGGGGCGAACGGCGCCAAGAGCGCTTTGTCGACGCGGAACGCTTCGCCCGGCTCCAACAGCGCCGTCGAGCGGTTCGTCACCGGATAAAACGGCGTACGGGTTTGGATGTCGTAGACGCGCGATAATCGCGCCGCGTCCGGCCCGACGACGCTAAGTTCAACGCCGCCGACGCCTTCGCTCTGCGCGCTCAGCGAGAACGTCGCGGTTTTCCGCTCGCCGGGCGCAAGCGTGAAGGTTTGCGTCTCGTCGAGCGCGACCGGTCCGGTTCCGGAGAGGGTCACTTCATAGGCGCCGGCGGGCCCGTCGACATTGTCGATCGACAAGGTCGCGCGGGCCGTATCGCCGGGCGCAAGGAAGCGCGGCAAGGCCAACAGCGTCGGCGTCGCGTCGCGCACGGTCAGAGCCTGCGTCGCCGCGCCGAGACGGTCCTGCGACCAGGCGATGACGTCGAGCCGCAACTCGCCGTTGAAATCGGGGATGTCGATCGGCGCGCTCGCTTTGCCGTCGGCCCCGACGCGCAAGACGCCGGAGAACAACGCGACGGATTTGGTCGGCACGACGGTCAAACCTTCGCCGCCGATCTGATCCCCGCCGAAGCGCGCAGGCGCGCCGAGATTGGCGTTGAGAATTCGATTGTAATCGTCGCGCACGGCGACGCCGAGCCGGCGTTTGCCGAAATAGTGGTCGACCGGATCGGCCGCGGCATGTTTCGTCAGCCGCAAGATGCCCTGGTCGACCGCATTGACGGTCACCATGACGTCTTCCCCGCGTCGCGCCCCGGCGATCCGCAAGGGCAGATCGAGCCTGCGGCGCGGGGCGATCAATTCCGGCGCGCCGACCTCGACTGTCAGTTCACGGTCGGACATGTCGAACGGCACATAGGCGACGCCCATCGCGCGCCGCGGCGCGGGAAGATCCGCCGGCCGACGTTCGGTGACGACGCTCGCCAGAACGTAAAAACCGGGGCCCCAGTCGGCTTGCGTGTCGATGACGATTTCGCCGCCGTCGGGCCCCACTCTGACGCGTTGTACGTCGTGGACGCGGTCCGTAGCGACGGTGACGATCGCCTCGCCCTCATAAGGCGGCGTCAGCCGCAAACTGACGCGGCCGCCGGGTTTTAGGGGCCGATCGGGTACGGAGAAAACGGCGACGTCGGGTTTGTCGGCGCCGGCGGCCTGCCCGCGCCAGCCGACGTAAAAACGGACGGACGATCGCGCGCCGCTCTTCGGATGCGTCACCGCCAACCGGTAGGACCCCGGATCAAGCCGCCGGACGATGCGCGCGCCGCCGGAAACGTCCGCCAGTTCGCGTCCTTCGGCGACCGGCACGTCGCGGTAGGAGCGCCGCCAGCGCCAACGCCCGCGCTCACGATACCAATCGAACCAATAGTCTTCTTCGACGAGCCGCCATTCCAACTCCCCGCCGACGGGCGCGCCGTCGCGGTCAAGCAACACCGCGTCTATTGTCGCGTCTTGGCCGGTCGCGAAGGACCGCGCGCCGTCGGCGAGTGCAAGGCCCACATAAGCCGCGTCCGGACGAACGGGAATGAACGCGCTCTCCCGGACGACGCGCCCGCCCGGCTCGACGACGCCCACGACAAGGTCGGCGCGCAACGGCAAACCGGTGTCGCGCGCAAGATCGGGGAGCGCGAAATCAAAGGCGCTCTCGCCGTCGCCGTCGGTCGTCGTGTTCGGAAGGCGCAAAAACCGCTCTTCAAACCGCGCCGTCACCGGGCCGAAACGATAGTCTTTATACGTTGGAAACGGGTTCGGATCGACGCGCACCCGCGCTTCGGCCTCAACCGTTAAATCCCCCGCCGGGGCCCCGTAAAGAAACCGGGCGCGCGTCGTCACCGGGCGCGCCTCGCCGGCGGCCATGGGCGCATCCTCGTCGGCGAGGACGGCGACCTCTAGGCGTTGCGGTACGAAGTCTTCGACCGAGAACCCGGTTTCGGCGATCGGCCCCGCGCCGTCCGCCTCAAGAACGAGCCGCCAACGCCCGCGCGGCGAGGCCGCCGGCGTCTCGTAGGCGGCGGTGAACCCGCCGACGGCGAAGTCGGCGATGCGTTCCTCATGGGCCAGCGTACCGTTCGGGCGCATGATCGTCAGCGTCACGGGCCGGTCGTCGACGGCGCGTGCGTTTGCATCGCGGACGAGCCCGGTGATGCGGACGGTTTCGCCCGGGCGATAGACGCCGCGCTCGAGATAAACGAACGCGTCGAGATCGGCCGTGGGGCCGTCGCGGCCGCCGACATTCTCGTCCGACAAGTCAAGCGGCGCGCGCTGCAAATCGAGCGCGGCGAAGTCGTCCTGGGGGCCGTAGGCGGTCACGAGCCGGGGGCGCAGCGGGCCTTCCCCGTTGAGGAGCGCGCGCTCGAATGCGGCGCGCCCGTCCGCATTGGTCCGTGCGCGCGCAAGGACGTCGTTGTTTTCAGCCAGAAGCACGAGTTCGACGCCGCCGATAGGGCGCGCCGCGCCGAGCGAGCGCACGAAGACGTCGAGCCCGCCCGCGCCGGAGACCGTCGTCAACGCCATGTCGGTATAAACGATCCAACGCCACGCATTAGCGGGGCGATACCGATCGGCGCCCGGCGAGGCGTCTTCCAGACGAACGAAATACGCCCCCGGCTTCAAATCGTTTAACGCCGCGCCGAGCGGAAAGACCGTGGTCGTCGTTTCGTTGGGCGCGCCTTCAACGGCGAGTTCGGTTTGGAACACCTCGACGCCGACATCGTCGCCGCGCTCTTGGTCGCTCAAATAGCCGTAATCGCGCTCGCCGAGCGCTTGGCCGGCGACGAGGCGTTTGCGAACGAGCGACCGATCGGAAACCCGGCTAACCGTTATCTTCAAGGTGTCGACATTGACCGTTTCAAGCCCCAAGCCGTCCGCCTGCTGACGGGGCAGGACGACGCCGTCGCCGGCGAAGCCGACATAGGCGGGCTTGTCGCCGAACGCGACGGCGACCTCCTCGGCGCGTAGCAGCCGCTGGTCGTCCGCGCCCGGAAGCCCTGCGCGCAGGCGCACCGCGTAGTCGACGTTGTATTTGAGGCCGTCCAGGCACAGCGTTGATCCGGCGACGGCGATCCCCGGCGCGTCGTCCGGCGTCGTGCGCACGTAATCGCCGTAATCGACGGACGCGTCGTCGACGAGCCGGTCGGTGAATTCAAGGCATGCGCGCGGGGCCGCGCCGGCCGCTTCGAGCTTTAGCCGGGAGAAGGCAAAACCCGTCGGCGCATCTTCCTGCGGTCGCGGGGCGTCGTCGGCGCGAATCTCTTGGAACGCCCGGCGCGGGACCGCCGCATCGTCGCCGGCTGCGGCGCGCAACGGCGGGGCGATCAATTGCTGGTCCGTCGCGGGGCCCGCCCCCGTCGGCTCGCCCGACGGAATGGCCCGGCCGGCGATCATCCCGATCGCAAACGCGCCGAGCGCAAGCCCGATCGCCGCCGTCGCATTCACCTGCGCCATGGCGTTCTCCCTCTCGTTTTTATGCGCCGCGCCCGCTCGGCGTCGGTCCATCATGCGTTAACCCGAACTGCGGCGACAATTGCGCGCCGCGCCGGCATTTGCACGGTCATTGCGCGGCTGAATTCAGCACCGGCGTTAACCATGACGCCCGATGCGGGTTTTTGCGTGCGGGCCGAAGGGTGCTAAATCTTAAGCGAGTTCCCGTAGCTCAGCAGGATAGAGCATCAGATTCCTAATCTGAGGGTCGCAGGTTCGAATCCTGCCGGGAACGCCATGGTTTTGCGTCGCCGCGCCCTCGACACGGTCCGGGAGGCCCCATTGCCGAACCCGCCTAGCGGCTGGTCGACGTGTTTTACGGCGCTGGGCGACGCGTCAGCGTTCGATCAAGTCGGCGCGCGTTGGGCGGCGCTGTGGCGGGCGGCCGGCGCGCCCTATTACTTATCGCCCGCCTGGGCGCGCACATGCGTGGGCGCGGCGCCCCCCGGGTCGGTCACGCTGGCGGAAATCACGGACGCGGACGGAACCTGCCGCGGCCTCGGCCTTCTGGGCGCAGTTGTCGAGAAACGCGCGGGCGCCTTGAGCGTGCGCCAATTGCGCCTGAACGAGGCCGGCGCCGCAGCGGACGCGACCGTGCCGGTCGAAGAGAACGTCCTCCTCTGCCGCGCCGCTGACGAGCCGCCGGTCTGGGCCGCCCTTCTCGCCGGCTTGCGCGGCGGAACGGCGCCCGCCTGGGACGAGTTCGTCGCGACGAACGCGCCGGCGCGCCTGGAGCCCTTGGTCAACGACGCCCGCGTCCATCGCCGCGCGGCCGGAACCGCCTGGATCGTCGATCTCGCGGCGCTCCGCCGCGACGGCGTCGACGACCTCGACAGCTATGTCGCGAGCCTGGGTAAGAATACGCGCGCGCAGCTTCGCCGGTCGATCCGGCTCTACGAGGCGGACGGCCCGCTCGTCTACGACGTCGCCCGGACGCGCGAGGAGGCGCGGGCCGGCTTTGACGCGTTGGCCGCGCTGCACGAAGCCAAATGGCGCGCGCTCGCCCGGCCCGGCGTCCTGTCGAGCCGTCATCTCTACGAATTCCATACGGCCTATATCGATGCGGCGTTCGCGGAAGGCCTCGTCGAAGTCGCCGCCGCGCGGGCCGGCGGGCGCCTCATCGGCCGGCTTTATAACTTTGTCGACGAAAACGCGGCGCGCTATTACATGGGCGGCTTTCCGCCTGAAAACGACAACCGCTTGAAGCCGGGATTGACGACCCAGGCGCTCGCCGTCGCGCATCACCTAACGTCCGGTCGCGCGATTTACGATTTCATGGTCGGCGACGAACGCTACAAAGCGAGCCTCGGCCGGCGCGGGGGGCCGATCGTCAGCGTCGCGGTTCAAGCGCCGCGCGTCGGCCTTGCCGTCGAAGCGGCCGCGCGCGCGGCCAAACGCGGCATGCAACGCTGGACGCGCGGCCGACAAGAAGAACGCTCATGCGCGACGTCGTCTTAGCCGCCGCCCTCGCCGCCGCGCTCGGGCTCGCGCTGCGTTACCCGTTCGTCGGCGTCCTGACGTGGGCGTGGTTTACGCTGATGACCCCGCATCAGCTGGCTTACGGCGTCTACGGCGTACCGATCAATCTCGTCATCGCCGCCGTGACGATCGGCTCGTTGATCGTGAACGGCGGTTTTCGCAATGCACGGATCGATGCGACGACGATCTTGATGCTGACGTTCGCGGCTTGGCTGACGATCGCCCAAGTCGCCTCGCTCGACGGGGCCGCGTCGGCCGAATTCTACGACCGCTTCATCAAAACGATCGCGTTTGCGGTCGTCGTTCTGCAGGCGACGTCGACGCGCCTGCGGCTCCATGCGGTTCTTTGGACGATCGTGATCGCGCTCGGCTTTTTCGCCGTCAAAGGGGCGCTCTTTACGCTGGCGACGCTCGGCGCCTATCGCGTGCAAGGGCTGGAGACGACGATCCTTGAAGACAACAACCATATGGGCATCGTCCTTGCGACGTCGCTGCCCCTTATTTTGTACTTGCGCGGGCGGTGCGCCGGGGAGCTGGCCCGGTTGGGCCTGGCGGCGCTCTTCGGGCTGACGATCATTGCGATTATCGGCACGCACTCGCGCGGGGCTTTTCTGTCGCTCGTCGCTTTTTGCGGCTTTTATTGGCTGCAATCGCGGCACAAGGCCGTCATCGCCGTCGCGCTGTTGGCGCTGACCGCGCCGGCGATCGCGTTCATGCCGGCCAAATGGTCCGAACGCATGACGACGATCACGACGGCCGGCGAGGACGCGTCCTTTATGGGCCGGGTCGACGCGTGGATCGTCAACGCCAAGCTCGCGCAGGCGAACCCGCTCACCGGCGCGGGGCTGCGCAACTCCTATCAACCGGAAATCGCCGCGAGGGTCGATGCGCGCCGGGCGCCCCACGCCAAAGCCGCGCACAGCATCTATTTTGAGATCCTCGGCGGCGCCGGCGTCGTCGGCCTCGCGATTTACCTCAGCCTGTTTGCGACCGCATTTCTGACCGCCGGGTCGCTTGCGCAAGGCGCGTTGACGGCGGGCGCGAGCTGGCGCGCCGATCTTGGGCATTACCTGCGACTATCGCTAGCGGTCTTTTGCATCGGCGGGGCCTCCGTGTCGCTTGAGATGTGGGACGGCTATTGGCTCGTCATCGCTTTGATCGCCGCCGCCGCGCGCATGCCGCAAGGCGCGCCCGACATTGCGACGCCTGCGGGGCGGCCGGCGCGGGGGCCCCGGTGGCGCGCCGGGGCGCGCGGCAAAGCGCCCGCATAAAAGCCGCTCTTCGCAGCGGACGCGAAGACCTCTATGACCGATGCGTCGCGCAGAAGGGGCGCATTCGCTTTGCCGTCATCAAAACCGCGCCGGTCCGGCCTGCCGACCCGCGCCGAAATCCTCGACTATCTCAAACGCGAGACCGGCAAGAACGCCCGCCGCGATCTCGCGCGCGCGTTCGGCGTGAAAGGCTCGGACCGCACGGCTTTGCGCATGCTCCTGAAGGATATGGAAGCCGCTGGAGAGCTTGAGCGCACCGGGCCGAAACGGGTCGGCGTCGCCGGAACCGTCCCCCCCGTCGCGCCGGTCGACGTCGTCTCCGTCAACGACGACGGCGATCTGGGGGCGGACTTCGTCGCTTGGCGCGGCGACGGCGCCCCGCCGAGCGTGACGATCCCCGCGCGCGAGGCGGCGCGCCGCAAGCCGCCGGTCGGCGTCGGCGACCGCGTCTTGGCGCGATTGCGCAAGTCGGACGCCGGTTTGCGCGCCGAAATCATCAAAACCATCGGCAAAGGCGCGAGCCAATTCCTCGCCGTTTACCGCCGGCGCGGCAAAACGGGGGTCCTGGAACCCGCCGACAAAAAGAACCGGCAGGTCTTCATCGTCGAACGCGAAGACGCCCGTGACGCACGCGACGGCGACCTCGTGTGGGCCGACGCGAAGAACACCCGCGGCTACGGCGCGCGCAAAGCGCGGGTCCGCCGCAAAGAAGCTCATGTCGACGACGACGGCGCGTTTTCGCTGATCGCGCTTGCAAGCCACGGCGTGCCGATCACCTTTCCCGAAGAGGTCGAACAAGAAGCGCGGGCCGCGCGCGCGCCGGGTCTGGAAGATCGGGAGGACTGGCGCCAAATCCCGCTGCTGACGATCGACCCCGCCGACGCGAAAGACCATGACGACGCGGTATGGGCCTGCCCGGACGAGGACCCGGACAATGCCGGCGGGTTCAAAGTCGTCGTCGCCATCGCGGACGTCTCGCACTTCGTGCGTCCGGAGAGCGCCCTAGACGCTGAAGCGCGCCGCCGCGGGAACTCGACCTATTTGCCCGACCGGGTCGTTCCGATGTTGCCGGAGGCTTTGTCCAACGGGTTATGCTCGTTGCGGGTCGGCGAAGACCGGTCGTGCCTCGGCGTTGAGATGACGTTGACCGCGAAGGGCCGCAAACGCGCGCACCGGTTCTTCCGCGCCGTCATGCGGTCGGCCGCCAAACTCTCTTACGAAGACGCACAGGCGATCATTGAGGGCGGCGATCATCCGGAGGCGGACGTCGCGGCGAGCGTGCGCCATCTCCACGCGGCGTACAAAGCGCGTATGTTGGAACGCGAAAAGCGCGCGCCGTTGGATCTAGAGCTCCCTGAACGGCGCGTCGTCCTCGGCAAAAAAGGCGGCGTTGAAAAAATCGTCGTACGCGAACGGTTCGACGCGCACCGGTTGATCGAGGAGTTCATGATCCTCGCCAACGTCGCCGCCGCAGAGGCCCTAGAGGCCAAGCGCCGCCCCCTCATTTACCGCGTGCATGATCAGCCGGCGGACGACCGCCTCGACGCGCTGCGCGATTATCTCGACACGATGGACTACGCGCTCGTCAAAGGCGCAGTGAAGCCGATCCACTTTAATCGCCTACTCGCCAAGGCCGAAGAGCGCGATCAGAAAGAGATGATTTCCGACGTCGTCCTGCGCGCCCAGCGCCAAGCGGTTTACGCCACGGAAAATCTCGGCCACTTCGGGCTCAACCTCGGGCGTTACGCACATTTTACGTCACCGATCCGTCGGTATGCGGATTTGACCGTGCACCGGGCGCTCATCGCCGCGGAGAAACTCGGCCCCGGCGGCCAGACGGCGCAGGAAGCGGACGCGCTGGAGAAAATCGCCGAGGCGATCTCAGACCTTGAGCGCCGATCCATGGCGGCCGAGCGCGACGCGACCGACCGGTATATGGCGTCGTTTCTCTCCGGGCGCGTCGGGGCGGAGTTCGACGGCCGCATTCGCGGCGTCACCCGCGCCGGCCTTTTCGTGGCGCTCGACGAGACGGGCGCCGACGGGTTCGCGCCGATCTCGACGCTCGGGGCGGAGCGGTTTCGCTACGAAGAAGACGCGCAGGCGTTGATCGGCGAAGAAACCGGCGGGCGCTATGCGATGGGCGCGCGCGTGCGCGTGCGCTTGTTGGAAGCGACGCCGTTGACGGGGGGCTTGCGCTTCGACGTCCTCACCGAGCCGGCGCCGGGCGCAAAGCCCAAACGCAGCGGCGGTGCGCGCACGCCGGGCTTTCGGCGCGTTCCTCGGCGCGGCGGGGCCGGCGGAAAGCAGCGGCGGCGTTGAGGCTTGCGGTTTATTCGGCGGCGTGGGCGTAGGCCGTCACGCGCTCCTCGACCGGCGCGGCGGTGAAAACAAATCCCTCCACGCCCGGCACGTAGAGCATGTTCGTCAGTCGGCCGGTAAGCGGCGCATAGGCGCCGTCGCCGCGTTTCAAGCACAGATGATTGATCGGGATCACCGCGCCGAGGTCGGCCAAGGCGCGCTCGCCGGCCGCTTTAAAGACGCCGAAGTCGTCCGGGTGGATGAGCCGTTTGGTCGATTTGCCGATGACGTCTTGGGGCGTTGAGGCCAGCAAAGTCTCGACCGCCGGGCTTGCGTAAAGGACGCGGCCCTCAAGGGAGAAAATCATCGTCACTTCACGCGAGCTTTCGACGATCGCGCGGAAGCGGGACTCCGATTCGCGCGTCATTTCCGAGCGGCGATCAAGCGCTTTGACGAGGTTTTGTTGGCGCAACCGCATACGGATTAAGCGTTCGGTGGTCGTCTGCGCGCCATATGCGAGCCACGCCGTCACCCCGCCGTAGAGAAGGACGAGCCCCGCATAGAGCCAGCCGTGCGGCGACGCGCCCGAAAAGGCGTATGTCAGCGCAAGCCCGGCGAGCGCCGGGCCGTTGAACGCGACGACCGGCCGCCACGACGCGACCGACGCGGCGAGCGCCCCGGACGTCAGACCGGCGATGGCGAT
The DNA here is from genome assembly GCA_039187035.1 of Pseudomonadota bacterium. Lineage (GTDB taxonomy): Bacteria > Pseudomonadota > Alphaproteobacteria > Caulobacterales > Parvularculaceae > JAJFFW01. The sequence continues at coordinate 12,248 of JBCCZS010000045.1, forward strand.
CGGCAAAAAGATATGACCGGCCTGCCCGTGCGCCGCGAAGATGACCGCGAGCGCGGCCCAGGCGACGCCGTTCAACGCCATAGCCGCGGTATGAAACTGCCCGAACCGGACGATCCCGTCCGACGTCGCTTTTGCGGCGGCGTGCAACGTGAAAGCGCGCGCCGCGGCGAGCGCCAATACGCCGGCGGACCAGGCGAGCAGGACCGGACGGGCGATGGTCGACCAACCGACGACGATCGCGGCGAGCGCCAGGACGACCCCGACGGCGATCGACAAAGCGGCGTTGCGGCGCAAGAGCGCATGACGCTCAATGAGAAGGCGTTGACGGTCGGCCGCCGTCAGCGCTTCGGGCGCGTTGGCGTCGACCCGTCTGCGCTCGGCCGTCGGCGGCTCGCTAAGGCTCGGCTGGAACTGCGCGATCATCGCTCTCTCCCGCACGCCCCCGCGCAAAACTGAAACACACTTTTTCGGGGGCGCAAACATCTTGACGCACGCAACGCGTGGCGGCGGAATTCACAAAAATCTGACGCTCAATGTGATCCAACCGAAAAATCAGCTTATTGGCCGATCTCGCTGTGACAACCTGTCAACACGCGATTCTTGGCCGTCAGCTGCACTTTTTCCGCGAATAGGCCGGCGGCCGGACCCTTTTTCCGCGAGCGCGAAATAACGTTGCGCCGCACAATTTAGGAGGAGCCGTCCATGACGGAGATTGTTTTGTCCGACGCCCTGACGCGCGTCGCGCCCTCCGCGACGATGGCGGCGACGCAGCGCGCGCGGGAGATGCGCGCGGCCGGCGTCGACGTCATCAGTCTCGGCGCCGGCGAGCCGGACTTCGACACCCCCGCGCCGGTGAAAGAAGCCGCGATCGCCGCAATCCGACGCGGCGACACGAAATATACCGGCGTCGACGGCACGCCCGACCTGAAAGCGGCGGTCGCCGACAAGTTCCGCCGCGACAACGGCCTTGATTACGCCCCAAGCGAAATCAACGTCAGCCCCGGCGGAAAGGCCGTGATTTACAATGCGCTCGCAGCCACGCTCACCGCGGCGGACGAGGTGGTCGTCCCCGCCCCTTACTGGGTGTCGTATCCGGACATGGTCCGCCTCGCCGGGGGAACGCCCGTCATCGCCCCGACGACGGCTGAGGACGGCTTCATCCTGCGGCCGGAAGCGCTCGAGGCCGCGCTCTCGCCCCGCACCCGTTGGGTGATCCTGAATTCGCCGTCAAATCCGACCGGGGCGGTCTATGACGTCGGCGCCCTCGCCGCCCTCGCGGAGGTTCTGCTCGCGCACCCGACCGTCCTCATTCTGACGGACGACATGTACGAGCACATCGTTTACGGGCGCGCGGCGTTCGCCACGATCGCCGCTGTCGAGCCGCGCCTGAAAGCGCGCACGTTGACGATGAACGGCGCGTCGAAAGCCTACGCCATGACGGGGTGGCGGATCGGCTACGCCGGCGGTCCCGAACCCCTCGTCAAAGCGATGGCGAAGGTCATGACGCAAACGACCTCGAACCCCTGTTCGATCAGCCAGGCCGCCGTCGCCGCCGCGCTCAATGGGGATCAACGTTTTTTGGCGGCCCGCAACGCGGCTTTCGAACGCCGCCGGGACGCGGTCGTCGACATGTTGAACGCCGCCGACGGGGTCTCATGCGCCCCGCCCGACGGCGCGTTTTACGTCTACGCCAGCTGCGCCGGAGCGATCGGCAAGACCTCGCCGAGCGGGCGCAGTATTGCGGACGACGCGGCGTTCGCCGCCGCGCTATTGGAAGAAGCGTCGGTCGCGGTCGTATTCGGCGCCGCCTTCGGGCTGTCGCCTTTCTTTCGTATTTCCTACGCAACGAGCGACGCCGTGTTGCAGGAGGCCTGTACGCGCATCCAAAACTTCTGCGCCGCGCTGCGGTGACGGCTAGCGAATTAATCGATAGAAAGCGCCCGAATTATCGATTTGAATAATTCGGCGCGCGGGCCATATACCGTGCATGGCATTCAACTGGGAGGGTTAGACCCATGACCGACGTCAACACCGGACTAGACGACAACGCGCGCGCCGCCGTCGCCCAATCGCTCAACGAGGTGCTCGCGGACACCTACGTTCTTTACATGAAAACGCACGCGTACCACTGGAACGTGACCGGACCGCAATTCGTCACGCTGCATACGCTGTTCGAAGAACAGTACCGTGAAATGTGGGCGGCCCTCGACGAGATCGCCGAGCGGGTCCGCGCGCTCGGCGTTTATGCGCCGGCGAGCGGGAAAGCGTTCGACGAATTCGCGCAGATCGAAAGCGCCGAGGACGCGCCGCCGGCCGCCGACGCCATGGTCAAAACGCTGCTCGCCGACCATGAGACGCTGATCCGCCGGGCGCGCGCGGCGCTTGAGACCGCGAGCGACGCCAACGATTCGGCGTCGGAAGATCTGTTGACGGTTCGCGTGCAGGCCCACGAAAAGACCGCGTGGATGCTGCGCTCGCTAAGCGCGTAGCCGAACCGACACGCCGTTGACGCGAAAAAGCCGAGCCGGACGAACCGGCTCGGCGAAAGTTTCGAGCAAACCGGAGGGCTCACCGTCGCTCGTTTCCGCAACAGCGCGGGCGAGGCCGCGCCGTGTGCGAAAGAGGTCGGCGACGTCGCCGTCGCCACGTTATTGAAAGTGGGAATTGCGTTTTAGGGCGCTAGGTCCGTCCGCCGCACGGCGCCCACGGTTCATCGCACCGGGGCACCGGGGCCCGTCTCAACGCTGATTGCGCCACCGGTCGACGACGACGCCCGCAAGCCGCTCGGTTTCGCGCAACGGTTCGTACGCCCAGCTATTGATCGCTCCGTCAAAAGGACGTGCAGCGCCCGCCGCTTCCAGCGCGCGGTGAAACGCCCGATGCTTGTCGCGCAACCCGGCGCGCCGGTTCTCCGACCAGTAGTGAATGTAAACCGGCAGGCCGGCCGTCGCGGCTTCGCTCGCCATGCTGACGCTGTCGGCCGTGACGACGGCCAGGTCTGCCAACCCCAAAAAAGCGTGGTACGGATTATCAAGCCCGCCGAGGCGATCGCCGCTCCAGACGGTCGCGCCGACGGCGTCGCGCAACGAGGCGAGCCGATCGACGAGCCGCGGCGACGTGCGTCGCGACGGCGAAATCATCAGCCCCGCGCCGGCGTCCGCCAAACGGCGCAATCCCTCAACGAGCCGGTCTTCGCCGCGCGCGTCGATCCGCCGGCCTTTCAGCGCCCCCCCGACCAAAACGACGACGCGCGGCGAACGCGGCGGCGGCGTCTCGCGTGCAAAGCGTTCCGCGTCCGCCCTCAGCCGTTCGCTGACGATCCGATTCGGCGCGCCCAGCGTCGGGACGACGTTGGCGCCTTTTAGCCCGTCATGGCGCGGCGGGGCGACGAGGTCGAACCGATCGAGCGGCAGCTGCGGATCTTGCAGGTGAACGACGAAGGTTTCGGGCGCGCGGCGGCGGACGGCGGCGCCGAACGGCGCGCTCGTCCGCCCGCAACCGATCCACAAATCCGGAAAGGGCGGTCGCAGCATGGCGCCGACGCGATCGAGCCGCGTAAACGGATCCCCCCACAGGGAGGCCGGCAAGCGTCGCCACGGGTCGGCGATTGCGACGCGTTTGACCGTGATCGAGTTCGGGTGCAACCGGGCTATCGCTTCGGCGAGACCGAGCGCTTGGTTTTCATGTCCGGCGACGCCGTCCGTGACGACCCAGCACGCGCCCATCACCCCACCGTTCCCGCACACCGTTTGCGCATACCGTTCCCGGAAGCGGGCCGGTCCCCGCGCGCTAGAGCTTCGGGATCGAGGCGAAGGCGATCCCGCCGTCGACCGTCAGCGTTTCTCCAACGACATAGTCGCCCGCCCGCGCCGCCAAATAAATCGCGGCGCCGGCCATGTCTTCGTCGCGCCCGATACGCCGCGCCGGGATCATCCCGGCCATCGCGTCCGGCATGTCGCGCGCCGCGCGGTTCATCTCGGAGGCGAACGCGCCCGGCGCGATGGCGTTGACGACGATCTGATCCTCGATCAGGCGCGCCGCCATCCGCCGCGTCAGTTGGATGAGCGCCGCTTTCGACGCCTGGTAAGAATAGGTTTCCCACGGATTGATTTTGATTCCGTCAATTGACGCGATGTTGATCACTTTCGCCGGCCGCTCGTCGCTTGCGGCGTTCTTTAACAGGCCGTGGAGGCGCTGGGTCAGGAAGAACGGCGCTTTGACGTTCAAATCCATGACTTTGTCCCAGCCTTCTTCGGGGAATTCGTCGAAGGCCGCGCCCCAGGCGGCGCCGGCGTTGTTGACGAGAATGTCGAGACGCGGCTCGCGCGCGGCGAGGTCGGCCTTCAACGCGTCGCAACCGCCGAGCGTCGATAAATCGTGGGGCAAGGCCGTACATCGACCGTATGCGGATAGTGCGGCGGCGGTCTCTTCGCACGCCTCGGCTTTTCTGGACGAAACGTAAACGCTGGCGCCGTTGCGCACGAAGCCCTCCGCGATCATGCGCCCGATGCCGCGCGATCCGCCGGTGACGAGCGCCGTGCGGCCTTTAAGTGAGAATAAATCGTCCATATCGTGCTCCCGCGTCTTGTGGGTTCTCTCATCGAACAAGCCGCGCTTGCCGGCAACGCCCGTCGTCAGAAGAGGGCGTCGTCAGTAGAGGACGTCGTCAGCGGAAGGCCGCGCCGATGCTATGGCGTGGCGATCGGACCACGCGCACATTTTAATTCGTTTTTCTGACCGCTTTTCGCCGCAATGCACGCTAACCTTAATAACGAGGTTGGACGGGAGAGAACCTTGCTGCGTATCCTGACGGAAAAACCGGCGGCGGCCGCCTTTGCGAGCCTCGTCTTCGCCTGCATCTTGATCGCCGGGGTCAAAGACCTGTCGATCAACGCGGACGCCCGCGTTTTCTTTTCAAAAACAAACGCGAACCGACAGGCGATGGACGCCTTCGATGCGCGCTACGAACAAGCCAACAACCTTCTTATCGCGTTACACGCGCAAGACGGCGACGTGTACACGGAAGAACGATTGAACGCGATCCGTGCATTGACGGACGCGCTCTGGCTTTTGCCGTACGCGACGCGCGTCGAAAGTCCGACCAATACGATGCGTCTTGAATCGACGCCCGACGAAGTCGTCGTCGACAAAACCGTCACCGCCGAGATCGCCGCCGATCCGGAACGCGCGCGTGCGAACATCATGGAAGACGCGCTCCTCCTCGGCCGCCTCGCCGCGCCGGACGGAAAGACCGTCGGCGTCAACGTCACGCTCGATTACCCGATGGGCTCGTCGAGCGTCACCGGCGAGATCATGGCCGCCGCGCGCCGGGCGGTGGTCGACGCGGGCGTCGAGGCCTCCGGCATGGAGGCTTGGTACGGCGGCCGCGTCGCCAACAGTTCCGCGTTTTCCGCGGCGGGCAAGGCCGACATGACGACCTTGTTGCCGCTATCGTTCGCCGTCATTTTCGGCTTGTTGGTCTTGATCCTGCGCTCGCCGACGACGGCGGGCATGGTGTTCGGGGTCGGCTTCGTCGCCGCGCTGAGCGCGATGGGCGTCGCCGGTTGGGCGGGTTTGCAGATCAACGCCGGCACGGCGCACATGCCGACGCTGATCATCGCTTTATCGGTGGCGGCGCTCATGCATATCGTCCTCGCCGCGCGCCGCGCCGCCGTCGCCGGCGCGGCGCCGGGCGCGGCGGTGCGCAGCGCGCTCAGGACGGACGCGGCGCCGGTCGCGTTGACGCTCGGGTCGACCTCAGTCGGGTTTTTGTCGCTC
>JBCCZS010000046.1:0-17479 GCA_039187035.1 Pseudomonadota bacterium
CCAGATCGCCGCGCGCGCCAACTGCGCGCGCATGGTCGCGCCGTCGGGCGCGGAGGTCGACATGCCGATCGAGGGCGGCTCGGTCGGCATGGTCGACCGCGAGCATTTCGATCCGTTCCTGCGGGCCCGCGCCGTGGCGGCCGGCGCCGAACAGCGCGACGGATCGTTTCTGGATTTAGAGCGCGATGCGGACGGAACCGCCGTCGTGGTTTATGAGCCGGCAGGGGCCGAGAAAGGCGCGCCGCCCGTTCGGGTGCGCGCGCGGGCCGTTATCGGGGCGGACGGCGCGCGTTCGCCCGTCGCACGCAAGGCAGGCGTCGGCGTCGAACCCACGAGCGTTTTTGCGTATCATGAAATCATCAAATCGCCGGAAACCGATTTCGACGGCGCGCGGTGCGACATCTATTATCAGGGCCGTCTGTCCCCGGACTTTTACGCGTGGATTTTCCCGCATGGCGGCACGACGAGCGTCGGCGTCGGCAGCGCGAACAAGGGCTTTTCGCTACGCGGCGCCGTTGAAACGTTGCGCGGCGACACCGGCCTAGACGCGAGCGCCTTGGTACGATCCGAAGGCGCGCCGATACCCCTTAAGCCTCGTAAAGTCTGGGACAACGGCAAGGACGTCATGCTCGCCGGCGACGCCGCCGGGTGCGTCGCGCCGGCCTCCGGCGAGGGGATTTATTACGCCATGCTCGGCGGGCGCACCGCCGCCGCCGCCATCGATGAAATGCTGGCGACCGGCGACGCCAAAGCTCTCGCGCGCGGGCGCAAAGCCTACCTCAAAGAGCACGGCAAAGTCTTTTTCATCCTGGGGATGATGCAGCATTTCTGGTACCGCAACGACAAACGCCGCGAGCGGTTCGTGAACATCTGCCGCGACGAGGACGTCCAGAAACTGACCTGGGACGCCTACATGAACAAGCGGCTCGTGCGCGCCAAACCGGCCGCGCATATGCGCATATTCTTCAAGGATATGGCGCACCTCCTAGGAATCGCGTCCGTCCAGCGGTAAACGCCCATGGATGACAGACAGCGCAAAATCCGCCGCGGCTTCGCGGCTTCCGGCTTGGCTCGCCGATTGGCGTCCGATCGCCGTCGCGGCGGCCGGCGCGCTCCTCGTGTCGTTCGCCGGCGGCACGCTCACCGACATCGGGCCTTGGTACCGCAACCTCGCAAAGTCGCCGCTCAACCCGCCGGACTTCGTCTTCCCGCTTGCCTGGACCGCGATCTTCGCGGCGGCGGGAACGGCGGCGGTGATCGGGTGGCGTGCGGCGAAAACGCCGGTCGATCAAATCGGGCTCATCGTTCTGTTTTTTATCAACGCGAACCTGAACATCGCGTGGTCGGGTCTCTTTTTTGCGAGCAAACGCCCGGATTTGGCGTTTATCGAAATCGCCCCGTTATGGCTCTCGCTCGCCGCGTTGATCTGGTTTTTGTCGCGTCTGTCGCGCGTCGCCGCCTTGTTGATCGTCCCGTATCTTCTGTGGGTGAGTTTTGCGGCCTACCTCAATTGGCGCGTCGTCGTGTTGAACCCGCCCTTCGGTTGACCGCCCCTAGGGGCGACGCGAGGGCAGGGCATGGCTGAGATCATCACCGCGCCGCTCGTTTCGTGGATCCTCATCGGCGTCGCCGTCGAAGCCTTAGCGATCGCGGGGCTCTTGGCCGCGCGCGGCGCGGAACGGCTGATTGCGCCGGCGATCTTGTTCCTGGCCTCCGGGTCCGCCTTGATGCTGGCGTTGCGGTTTTCGCTCGTCGGCGCGACGGGCGCGCCTTTGTCGGCGGCGATGCTCACCGCGTTTTTGCTGCACATTTCGTTTTTCGTCGCCGCGGCCCGCGCCGCGCGCTTGCGTTGAAAGACCGCGCCATGTCGGACGGATCCCCGCTCACCATCGGCACGCGCTCAAGCGCCATGGCGATGGCGCAAACGAACGAGATCGTCGCGCAACTCGCCGAGGCCGCGCCGGACCGGCCGACTGAGATCGTGCGTTTCCAGCCGCGCGGCGATCGCGATCAGGTCGCTAAGCTCGACCGCCATGGCGGCAAGGGCGGCGCGTTCGTCGGCGAGATCCGGGCGGCGATCGCCGCAGGCGAGCTCAAAGCCGCGATGCACTCGCTGAAGGACGTGCCCGGCGATGAAGAAGCGCCGGGCCTTGTGTTTGGCGCCTACCTAAAGCGCGAGCCGGTGGAAGACGTTCTGGTCCTCCGGGACGATTTGACGGCCGACGCGTTCCGCGACCGGCGCGGGGCCGGCGTCAAAATCGGCACGAACTCGGTGCGGCGCGCCGCGTTCTTGCAAGCGCTCTATCCCGACTGCGACGTCATCCATTATCGCGGCGCGGCCGACACGCGATTGAAAAAACTTGACGAGCGCGCCCTGCAAAAGCTCCCGGACGGGGGCGAGGTCGGGCCGGCCGATGCGCTGATCGTCGCCAAAAGCGGGCTTTATCGCATCGGCCGCGAAGACCGGATCGCGATCACCTTCGCGCCGGACGAGATGATCCCGGCGGTGGGCCAAGGGATCGTCGTCGTCGAATGCGTCGAAGACGATTGGAAAACCCGGGAAACGCTCGCCCGCATCGACGACGCGGCCGCCCGCGCGGCGGCGATGGCGGAGCGTGAAATGCTGTGGATCCTCGACGGGCATTGCAACGCGCCGATCGCCGGCTACGCCCGCGAAGAGGCCGGCCGGCTCGTTCTCGACGCCGCCGTCCTTAGCCTCGACGGCGCGCGAATAATCCGTGTACGGTCGGATGGCGACCCGGCGCGACCGCGCGAAGTCGGGCGAAAAGCCGGCCTCGACCTTCTGGCGAAGGGGGCCGGCGAGATTATTGGGGAGGCTGCGCCGTAGATGAAACCTATTGCAATTACTTCGAAATTTCACGTCCCGTTTGACCTGCGTCAAATACCGAAACGGCTGGGCGGCTCATGGTGCGCCGACCGACGGCTACGCAGATTTGGGCGCAGCGGCGATTTCCGGGTAACCGCCCGCCCGTCGGCTTTGAGGAATGAGATCCGTGTCCCTTGCTGACAGCGGCCCCGCGCCCGCCCCCGTCGATCGCACCCGCGCGCCGACGACGCATGGCGCCGTCTCCTCGCTTCTCTACGTCAGTCGCGCGGTACGGGTCATTGAGCGGCCCGAGCTCGCGGCGTTGGTCGACGCCGCCCAGCGGCGCAACCGCGCTTGCGACGTAACGGGCGTCCTCTACCACGAGAACGGCAAATTCCTGCAGTGGCTTGAAGGTCCGGAGGACGCCGTCGACCGCTTGTTCCGGACCATTATGGCGGACGATCGCCATACGGACATTCAGGTCGTCACCCGCGAACGCGCGGCGCATCGGTTGTTCAGCGATTGGAGCATGCGGCTCTACGATAAGTCGCAAGGCGCGCCGATTTTCGATTTGATCGATGACGGCGGCGCCGTTCGTCCGGCGCGCGACGTCCTGGAGCGCTCGGCGACGGCGCTGTTGGCCGGCGACGACCGCGACGTGCTGGCCTTGTTCGCGCGCGCCGGCCTCGGCCTCGAAGCGAATATCGCCTTGTGCGACCGGCTTGCGCGCGCCCTGCGCCGGCAATGGGACGCCGACGCGTGCACCGACCCGGACGTCACCGGCGCGCTTTCCGGGCTTCTCGTCGCGTTCCGCAAATGGCGGCGCCTCCGTCTCGCCGCGGCGCCGCGCCCCAGGCCCGACCTCCCGCCGCGTTCGGCGCTCATCGCGACGCTGCCGGGCGAGCCGCATTTCATCAGTGCGCCGTTGGCCTGCGAGCGGCTCTTGAGCGCCGGCGTGACGCCGCATCTCGCCTTTCCGGAGACGAACGAGGCGCTGTTTGACGATGCGCACGGTCGCGGTTTTGACGGCGCGGCGATCGTGACGAGCCCGGTCTTCGGGCGCGCCCACTGGTCGGATCGGCTCCGCGCCGCCGCGTCCGTCATCCAGCGCGCGACGGACGACGATTGCGTCATCGTCTCGCTCGGGGCCCGCGGCCTCGGTATCGGCATGTGTACGGACGATTGCGGGTTCACGGCCCACTGCCTGTCCGCAAACGAATTGCCGGCCCATTTCGCCTGACGGCGGCGCGGCAGCGTTTCGATCGGCGGCGGCGACTCGGCGGCGCGGGAGCAGGAGACGCAACGTCGATTAACGTCCTTATGGGGAATGAGTGCGACAGGCCCGCAACGGGCGAGCGGCGCTTTTACTCGGCCGCCATGCGCGCGGCGTGCGGTTTCCACCGTTCTTCGAGCCACCAGTCTTCGGCAACGCATTCGACGGCTTTGAAAAAGCTCACCGGCGGTTTGCCGACGAGGACGCGCATTTTGTCCTGCCGCGTCGACCCGCTCGCGTAGAAGCGTTCGATGAGCGGCTCGCCGAGCCGGTAGAAGCGGGCGAGCACTTTGTGTCGCCCTTCCGGCCGCGCCGCGTAATACAAAAGCCGCGACAACAGCCGATAGAAGGCGCGCGCGCGCCAGCGCCGCTCGGCATGGGTGCGCGTCAACGCGTAAAGCGCGGCGCCGGACAAATCCGGCGCGTCGGCGATTAAGTCGGCGAGCAGCGCCGCATCCGGCAAGGAATACCCCGTGAGCGGATGAAACAGGCCGGCCCGCAAGCCCGCTTGCGCGACGCCCGGCGGCGAGGCGTTCAAATGGGCGTCAATGTCGCCGGCGAGCGCGATCGGCAACACGCCGACTTCTTCGCGTTCAATCGCGGCGATGTCCCAGCCTCGCCCGGTGCAATAATCGGCGATCTCCTGGCGGATCCCGTCCAACTGCATTGCGTCGCCGTCAGCGTAGTAGGTGTCTTCGATCAGCGCGACGTCGTCTGAAAACGGAAGAACGTAAATGAACCGATAGCCGTCGGTTTGCGAGATCGTGGCGTCCATAATGATCGGCGTGGTGACGCCGTGCGGTTGTTTAAATCGGATCTCCTGGCCGAGAAATTTTTGGAAGCCGATCGTCAACGCCTCGGTGCGCCGTTGGCCGCGCGCGTCGATGACCGCGTGCGCCTCGATCCGTTCGCCGTCGGCGAGCGTGATCGCGTCCTTGTCGACGCGGTCGATGTCCGCGCCGAAGCGGGCGCGCTCGCCCAGAAGCGGCGCGACCGTGTCGTGCAGCCGGTCCGACGTCGCCGAGCGATAGCCGGTGCGCAGTTTACGCGCATGGTTGGCGAAGCGCACTTCTTGGTTCGCCCAGGAATAAACGACGAGGGGGTCGAGCCACGCCGCTCGTTCGGTCGGCAAATCGGTCTCGTGGAACGACCAGGTGTGGTTGCCGCCGAGCCGATCGCCGCGTTCGACCAGCGTGACGGCGACGTCGGGGCGTTTGACGGCGAGCCGCCAGGCGATGAGGGAGCCCGCCAGGCCGCCGCCGGCGATCGCGATGTCGGTTTTCATTTTTCTTTTCCTTCGCCGCCGCGTCTTGCCCGCATGGTGCGCGCATTTGACATCTTACGGCGTCACGAAAAGATTACGCAACGCGCCCGGGACCGAAACTCGACGTCTCCGACGCGGACCGACGGCGCCGGCCTATCATGACGCAAACCGTTCTTTTGACCCTCGGCCGATTGCCGAAAGCGTTGGAACTCGCGCGCGCCCTCAACGGCGCCGGCGCGCGGGTCGTCGTCGCGGATCCGTTCCGTCGCCATTTGTGCACGCCGTCGCGCGCGGTCGCCCGGAACTACCGCGTCGCCGCGCCCCGCGCGGACGCCGGCCGCTTTCGCGCCGATCTCGCTAGAATAATCGCCGACGAGGGCGTCGACGTCATCGTGCCCGTCTCGGAAGAAGCGCCCTATGTGGCCGCCCTATCGTCCGAGGCCCTGCGGGGCGCGCGGCTGTCGGGCCCGGTTGGGGACGCCCGCATCGCCTTGCACGACAAAAAGCGCTTCATCGATCTCGCCGTCGACGCCGGGCTCGATGCGCCCAAGACCGCGCTTTTGGGCGACGCGCGCGCCGCCGAAATCGCCGGCGCGGCTGATTTTATCATGAAGCCGCGTTTCGGATCCTCCGGCGCCGGTCTCAAGTTTTGCGCGCGCGGGGCGCGCCTCCCGGCGGCCGACGACGGGACCGTCGTCCAAGAGCGCGTGCGGGGCCGCGAAATTTCCTCGCTCTCGGTTTGCCGCGACGGGCGCGTCGTCGGCACGGTCCTCTACCGCGGGCTCGTCTTCGCGGGCACGGTCGCGGTGTGTTTTGAGCGGGTGACGGCGCCCGCGGCGTCCGCCTGGATCGAGGCGTTCGTCGCCGCCCGCGGGTATGACGGTTTCATCGCGTTCGACTTTATCGAAACGGCGGACGGGCGCGCCCTGCCGATCGAGTGCAATCCGCGCCTGACGAGCGGCATCCACTTTTTCGACCCCGCGGGCCTCGCCGCCGCCGTCCTTGACGATGCGCCGCCCGCGTCCGTGGGCTTCAAGCCGCATCGCCGCATGCAGGAAGGCCATACGACGCTGACCAAGGTTTATGGCGGGCTACCGGACTTGCGCGAGTTCGCTCGGCGTTTCGTCAGCCTTCTGACGGCGCGCGACGTGCTCTTTTCCCTGAAGGATCCGGGGCCCTTCGTCCTAATGACGCCGATGTCATGGGAGCTTCTCGCGCCCGTGATGTTCCGCGGCATGAGTTTCGGCGAGGCCGCGACGCAGGACATCGCGTGGGACGGCGCGCCGGAAGCGACGCGCCCCTCAGCGTAGCAACAACCAATAGACGCCGAGGCCGACGCTCATGGCGCACTGGGCGAGAAGGATAACGTACCAAACTTTCGGGCGGCTCTGATTGGGCGAGGCGCGATCGACAAGTTCAATCCGCCCGCCGGATGCTTCCGCGAGCCATTCGGCTTGCTTGGCCGGCATGACGATTTTGACCTGCGGCGCACGACGAAAGTCGAGCTCGATGGAACGGGTGTTGAGATACCAAATCTGCTTCCAACCCAGAATATCGTTGAACGGTATAAAAAGCGGTTTGTGGAAAAGGGACCATGGCGGGGGCAGGGCGAACGCAACGCCGTCGGCGTGGACGCCGATCGTCAGTATGCCGTTGTAAGATTTTGATGCGGGACCGTGCCCGTAGGCGACGCCGTGTTGAAATCGCCGCGTCTCCGCGGCGCGCGTCCAGGGGCGCCGATAGGCTTGCGCGAGATAACGCCAGCGGTGCGCGTCCGCGTACAGCATGAACGCCATAAGGCCGGCGACCGTGCTTAGGCCGATCGCGGCGAGATAGGCTTTTTCGATGATGTCTGCAGCGTTCATGGTAAACGGCTTTGATCGTCGGCGTTCCACGATCGATAGCAGGGAAGTCTTAAGTCATCTTGTGGTGGATCATTTCCGCCGTTTAGGAAATGTTCAGAAGGTCCGGGCGAGGCTTGTTTACTGGCTGTTGGGCCGAACGGCGGCCGGGGCCTCAAAGCGCGGAGACGGAGATGAGCGGCGCATTCGGCTTCTCGGCCGTGTTGATCGCGATCCACTGGATCCCGCTCGTCATCGCCGCGTGGCTGTGGCCGATCCGCCGTCCGCGCGGGTTGATCGGGAAAATCCTCAAAGTCGCGGGCGGCGTCCTCGTCTGGCCGTTCGTCCTCTTCAGCCTGTCGATATTCACCGACGCTGAGGAGCGCGCGGCGACGGCCGGACATGCGGCCGGCTGGTATCTCATCTTCTCCATGCTCACGTTCGGCGTCATCCCGGCCATTTTTATCGCCGTGCACGTCGTCGCCGGCCGTTTCGCGGGTCTTTGGATCAGGGCCCGATTTGCGCGCGCCGGCTGACCGCCGCGCCGCCGATGCGATCAGCGACGGCGCGCGACGCGCATCGTCACCGGCTTGGCCGGCCGCGTCGTCAGGCGCGCGGCGGGACGCACGCGCTCCGGTTCTTCGATCGTGAAATCGTATCGCCGCGCGAGGCGCGCGAGGATCAAGGCGGATTCGACCGCGGCGAACCCGGCCCCGATGCAGGTGTGCGGGCCGAGCCCGAAAGGGATGTAGGCCCCGGTCGGAATGTCGCCGGCGCGCTCCGGCGCGAAGCGATCCGGGTCGAAGGCGTCCGGATCGCGCCAAAGCTTCTTGTGCCGGTGGATCGTCCACGGCGCGATCATGATCAACGCGCCTTTGCGCAATTTGTATTTGCCGATGCGGCCGGGCTTCGTCGCGACCCGCGGCATGAAGGTGATCGGCGGATAAAGCCGCAGCGCTTCTTTGAAGACGGTGCTCGTGTACCGCAGCGTTTTCACGGTCTCGAACGTGATCGGGCCGTCGCCGCACGCCGCGTCGACTTCGTCCCGCAAGCGCGCGAGCAGCGTCGGCCGCATGGCGATCGCATAGAACGCCCAGGTGAGGGCGCTCGCCGTCGTCTCATGGCCGGCAAGGAAAAAGACGCCGAGCTGATCGATCAACTCGTCGCGGGTGAACGGCGCCCCGGTCTCGGCGTCGCGCGCCGCGATCACGGCGCCGGCGATATCGTTGAAGCGGCCTTCCGGCGCGTCCAGATGCGTATCGATGAGATCGCCGAGATGGCCGCGGATGCGCCGGCACGCCCCCAGGACGCTCTCTTTTTGCGGCGGCTTGGTCCACGCCGGGTCGACGATCAGGCGGTGGATCTTCACCTGAGCGACGTCGCGTTCAAAGACCGCGAAGTCGTCGAAAACGTCGCGCGCGACGGCGCTGTCGAGCGACACGGAAAAGACGGTTCGGCAGATGATGTCCGCGGTCAGTTCGCTCATCACGAGATCGAGGAGCATCGGCGCGCCGTCCTGCGCGGCGGCGTCGAGGCGCGTTTCGTAGTCGTCGACGGCGCCCTGCATGGCGGCGTACGCGACCGACAGGCGCATCAAGCTGAAAGCCGGGTCGATCATGGCGCGCTGGCGTCGCCATTTTGCGCCGTCGGACACGAAGATCGAATCGCCGATCAACGGCTCAAGCGCGTTCACCATAAGGTCGCTTTTCGGGAAGATCCCGTCGGCGTCGACCATGATCTCGCGCACCAATTCCGGCGCGTTGAACAGTTTGATTGAGCGGCGCGAATAGCCGAGCTCGCCGGCCTCCATCTCGTAGGCGGCGGCGGGCAAGAGGCTCAGGAGGTCGCCGTCGCCGCGCCAAACGGTGCGCGCGAGCGCCGCGATCGGCGGGAGCGGCGCGGGGCGGGGGGGGCGCCATAAATCGCCCGGCGCGCCCGGCTTCGTGATCGGACGGGACGGCGAAAGCGGCTTCACGATGTCGTCGGCGTTTGTCATAATAAAGTGTCACTTTATCGGACGTCGCCATGAGCCTGTCGACCCACGGTCTTTTCGAGGCGCTCGTCGCCGTGCACATCGCGGCCGGCGCGCCGGGCCTCGTCGGGTTTTGGGTGCCGACCTTCTCGAAGAAAGGCGGCCCGTCGCACCGGCTCTGGGGGCGGATTTTCGCGGTGTCCATGTTGATCGCCGGGGCGGCGGCGACGGCGATGGCGACGATGTCGGTGCTCGCGCCGATGACGACGCATCCCCACCTCGTCGGTCACGCTGAATTCGGCGATCCGCAGGTCGTGCGCGCCATCTTCGGCTGGATGATGGTCTACCTGGCGATCCTCACCATCAATCTCGCTTGGTACGGATGGAGTTGCGTGCGCAATCGGGGCGACCATGCGAAGAACCGGGCGCCGCTGAACATGGCGTTGCAGGCGATCTTGTTCGTCGCCGCGCTCAATTGCGCCGTACGCGGCGTAATGGCCGGGCAATTGCTGATGGTCGGCATTTCGTTCGTCGGCTTTGCGACCGTGGCGACGAATTTGTGGTTCATGCTGAAATTGAAGCCGCGGCCGGTCGAGTGGTTGCTGGAGCATATCAAAGGGATCGTCGGGACGGGGATTTCCGTCTACACCGCGTTTTTCGCGTTCGGCGCGGTGCGTCTGTTGCCGGAGGCGGCGCTGACGCCCGCTTTGTGGTCGGTGCCGCTCGTCGTCGGCCTATCCCTGATCATTTATCACCAGCAAAAAGTGCTGCGCCGGTTCCGCCGGCCGGCCGCCGCGTCGGCGCCGCCAGGATCGATACAGACCGGGCCGACGGGACCGACCCGAACAGCGCCGACGCCGAGCCCGGCCGAATAATGCCTTTACGCAAAGCCGTCGTGGTCGGCGCCGGCGCCGGCGGGCTCGCCGCCGCCGTCGATTTGGCGGCGGCCGGCGTCGACGTGACGGTCGTCGACCGCGCCGAGACCGCCGGCGGCAAGATTAGCCAGACCGAAATCGACGGCGCATTCATCGACGCGGGGCCGACGGTCTTCACCATGCGGTGGGTCTTTGACCGGTTGTTTGAAGACGCCGGCGCCCGGTTCGACGAAGCGCTGACGTTACGCCCGCTCGACGTCCTCGCGCGGCACGCATGGACGGGCGGCGGGCGGCTTGATCTTTACTCGGACGTCGAACGCTCCGCCGAGGCGGTGGGCGCGTTCGCCGGCCCCAAAGACGCCGCCGGTTACCGCGCGTTCTGCGCGGAGAGCGCCGCGATGTTCCGCACCCTGTGCGAACCGTTCATCCTCGGCCAACGCCCCTCGCACCTCGGCGTCGTCAAGCGCGTCGGCCTTGCGGGCATGCCGGGCTTTCTGCGTCAGATCAAGCCGATGCGCACCTTGTGGGCCGAGCTCGCCCGCCATTTCGAGGATCCGCGTTTGCGACAGCTTTTTGCCCGCTATGCGACCTATGTCGGCTCGTCGCCGTTCTTTACGCCCGCAACGATTATGTTGGTGGCGCATGTGGAACAATCCGGCGTTTGGTCCGTAGACGGCGGGATGAAGGCCGTGGCTGATGCGATGCACGGCCTCGGCGAAGACCTCGGCGTCGCTTACCGGTTTGGGGCGGGCGTTGAGGAAATCGAAGTCGACGGCGGCCGCGCGCGCGGCGTCCGGCTCGACGGCGGCGAACGCTTGGCGGCGGACGCCGTCGTTTACGCCGGCGACGCGCAAGCCCTCGGCGGCGGCCTTGTCGGCGGCGCGGCGGCGCAGGCGGTGGAAAAACCCACGCGCAAAACGCGCTCGCTCTCCGCTGCGACATGGCGCGTTAAGGCGCGGACCGCCGGGTTTCCGTTGGCGCACCACAACGTCTTTTTTGCGGAAGACTATGCGCGCGAGTTTGACGCGATCTTCAGGGAACGAACGGTCTGCGAGTCGCCGACCGTTTATATCTGTGCGCCCGACCGCGACGCCGGCGCGGATGTCGATGGGCCGGAACGGCTCTTTTTGTTAGTCAACGCGCCGCCCGACGGCGACGTCGCACCGTTTGACGCCGCCGCGCGCGAGGCGCTCACCGCGCGAACGAGCGACGTTCTGAAACGCTGCGGCCTTGAGTTCGATCTCGCCGGCGCGATCGCGAACGGTTCCGGCGCCATGTCGACCCCGGACGATTTCAACGCGCGCTACCCGGCGAGCGGCGGCGCGCTTTACGGCCGAAACAGCCACGGCGCGATGGCGACGATGGCGCGGCCCGGCGCAAAAACGCGGGTCGCCGGCCTCTACCTCGCGGGCGGCTCGGCGCACCCGGGCGCGGGCGTGCCGATGGCGACGATGTCCGGTCGCCACGCTGCGGCGGCGTGTTTGGCCGACGACGTTTAAGCCCCAGCCGACGACAAGGGCAGGGCGCTGGTTTGTTTGATTTCTCGCAAGACGACGTTCGAGCGGACCTGGCCGACGCCGGGCAGGCCGAACAGGAAGTCCGACAAAAATCGGTCGTAATGCTCGATGTCGCGCGCGACGATGTGGAGCGTGAAGTCGGCGTCGCCAGTCGTCGCGTAGCAGGCGAGGACCTCTGGCCGGCGTTTGATCTTGTCCGCGATCTCATCGACCACGTCCCGGTACTGCCGGACGATTGAGACGTGCACGAAGGCGGAGAATGAAAAGCCGACGGCGCGCCGGTCGAGTTGGGCGGCGTAACCGGTGATGACGCCGCGCGTCTCCAAGGCGCGGACCCGCCGCCAACACGTCGCCGGCGACAGATTGGTCGCGGCCGCCAAGTCCGCAGACGAAATGCGCCCGTCGGCTTGGAGCACGTCGAGGACGCGCGCGTCCTGAGCGGTCAATTCGCGATCCGTCATATTTCGAAACGATCTTTCACAAAGGTCGCATTCTGGATGACTATCATTCAGATTCACGGCGAAACAGTAAAAATTTGAAGAGTTTTTGCGTCCGGCGCAGGGCATTTTCCCGTTTAACGAGAATTGAAACGCGCTTGAGGTGACCCGATGCCCGACGACGCTCGCCGCCCCGCCCCTGGTTCTGCGCCCATAGAAGCGCCCGCCGCGCTGGGGCCGGTCGACTGGCCCGGCGTCGTCCGCACGGTCCTCTTGTCCCGCCGGCTCGACGCGCTTGAAGAAACGCGGCTCGTTCCGGAAAAGAAGGTGCTCTACCAGTTTTCCGCCCGCGGCCACGATATGGCGCAAGCCCTTCTCGGCGCGCGATTGACCCATCGACACGACGCGATCTGCGGCTATTACCGGTCGCGCCCGGCGCTTTTGGCGCTCGGCGTCGATTTGGAAGAGGCGCTCGGGTCGTCAATGGGCCGCCGGGGCGGTTATTCCGACGGGCGCGACATCGGCGTCGTCTTTAATTATCCGAACCCGGACGGCGCGTCGGCCCTGCCGATGTGCGGGGGCGTCGGCGCGCAATACACGCCGACGGTCGGCTGGGCGCAGGCGGTCAAATACCGCGCTGAGACGTTGGGCGAGGGCGCCTACGCCGGCGCGATCGGCGTCGTTCTCGGCGGCGAAGCCTCGGCCGCCACCAACGGTTTTTGGGCGGCGCTGAACGTCGCGACGACGTTGAAGCTGCCCATGGTCTTCTACATCGAAGACAACGGCTACGGCATATCGGTGCCGTCGACCTACCAAACGCCGGGCGCGGACATTTCGGCAAACTTGCGCAGCTTTAAAAATCTCGAAATCTTCTCCGGCGACGGCGCCGAGCCCGAAGAAGCGTCGGCCTTGATCGACGGCGGCGTCGCGCACGCCCGATCCGGCGCCGGGCCGGCGTTCGTCCATTTGCGCGTCCCGCGTTTGCAGGGGCATTCGTTCCAGGACACGCAAACCTATAAACCGGACGATCTCGTTGCGGAGGAATGGGCGCGCGATCCGTTGCCGAGGCTGCGCGACTATGTGACGGCGCGGCATATGACGGTCGAAGACTGGGCGGCGCTTGAAGACGCTGCGCAAGCGGCCGTCGACGCCGCAGCGGCGGCGGCCGACGCGCGGCCGGCGGCCGATCCGTCGACGGTGACCGAACACGTCTTTTCCGGGCCCCAGCCGCAACGCATGGGCGGGCGGCGCGACCGCCCGGGCCCGCAAGGGGCGGCGACGCCGGAGCCCGAAGGCGCGCGCATCAATATGGTGACGGCGATCCGAAAAACGCTGGACGCGGAATTGTCGCTCAATGCGGAGATGGTCGTCTTCGGCGAGGATGTCGGCCCGAAAGGCGGCGTCCATGCGGTGACGTTGGGGCTGCAGGACAAATACGGCGAGGCGCGCGTCTTCGACACGAGCCTGTCGGAGGAGGGGATTATCGGGCGCGCCGTCGGCATGGCGGTGAACGGCCTCCTTCCGGTCCCGGAAATTCAGTTCCGCAAATACGCCGATCCGGCGGTCGAACAGATCAACGACTGCGGCACGATGCGTTGGCGGACGAATAACCGGTTCGCCGCGCCGATGGTCGTGCGCATGCCCGTCGGCTTCTTCAAATGCGGCGATCCTTGGCACAGCCAGACCAACGAGGTGCAGTTCGTCCATTCTCCCGGCTGGAAAGTCGCCGTTCCGTCGAACGCGGAGGATGCGGTGGGCCTGTTGCGCGCAGCGTTGCGCGGCGACGATCCGGTGATGTTCTTGGAGCATCGGGCCATGCTGGACGCCGCCTGGGCGCGCCGCGCCTATCCGGGCGACGCCTATACGCTCGAGTTCGGCAAAGCGGCGACGACCCGCGCCGGCGACGACCTGACGATCGTCACCTGGGGCGCGATGGTCGAACGCTGCGAGGCGGCGGCGGACGAAAGCGGCCGGTCGGTCGACGTGATTGATCTGCGCACGCTCATGCCTTGGGACGAAGCGGCCGTCCTCGCCTCGGTCGCCCGCACGCATCGGTGTTTGATCGTGCACGAAGACTTACGCACTGGAGGGTTCGGCGGCGAAATTGCGGCTGTGGTCGCCGACAAAGCGTTTCTTGATCTCGACGCGCCGGTCGCGCGCTTGACGATGCCGGACGTTCCGAGCCCGCACAATCCTGTGTTGCTCGACGCGGTCGTGCCGAGCGTCGAGGCGATCGCTGCGAAGATCGATGAACTCGTAACTTTCTGAGGGCGGATCGTAATGACAGTTATGGTGGACGTGAAAGCCCCCGCCGAACAGGAGGGCACGCAGGCGATCGTCAAAACGTGGTTCAAAGCCGTCGGGGAGAACGTTGCGGAGGGCGACCCGCTGGTCGAACTGGAAACCGACAGGGTCGCCGTGGAAGTGGCCGCGCCCGCCGGCGGGGTCTTGCGCGAAATCCTGGTGAGCGCGGAGGCGGAAGCGCCGCCGGGCGCCGTTCTCGGACGGATCGACGAAGCGGGCGAGGCGCGCGCGACCGACGGCGCGGCGAGCGCTGTGGCGACGCCGCAAACGATCCCGTCGACAACGGGGCCGGCGCCGGCGCCTGGCGGTCGGGCCGATCCGGTCGATCCGGAGCATCGCTTGTCGCCCGCCGTTCGCCGGCTCGTCGTCGAACATGATCTCGACCCCGCGGCGATCGTCGGCACCGGGAAGAACGGCCGGCTGACCCGCGACGACGTCATGCGCTTTTTGGAGGCGACGCCGCCGGCGGCCTTCGCGAAGGGGCCGCAGCCCGCCGAACCGAGCCTGGCGGACGTCCCCGCGCCGGGCGCGCCGGACGCACCAGCCGGCCGTTTGGTTCCGCACACCTCGATGCGCCGTCGCATAGCGGACCATATGGCCCAATCCGTCGCGACCGCGCCGCATGTGACGGCCGTCTTCGAGGCGGACTTCACGGCGATCGCCGCGCACCGCGCCAAGCACAAGGCCGCCTTTGCCGCGCAGGGCGTCAACTTGACGTATACGGCCTATCTCGTCGCGGCGAGCGTTGCGGCCATGGCGGCCGCGCCGACGGTCAACAGCCGATGGCGCGAAGACGCGCTCGAAGTCTTCGACGACGTCAATATCGGCGTCGGCACCGCCCTGGGCGACGCGGGGTTGATCGTCCCCGTCATACGCAGCGCTCAAACGCTGTCGCATTTCGGGGTCGCGCAGGCGCTCCACGCATTGACGGAAAAAGCCCGCACCGGCGCGCTCGCCCCGGCGGACGTGCGCGGCGGGACGTTTTCGATTTCTAATCACGGCGTCTCCGGCTCGCTCGTCGCCAGCCCGATCATCATCAACCAGCCGCAATCGGCGATCCTCGGCGTCGGCAAGCTCGAAAAACGCGCGGTCGTGCGCACGGTCGACGGCGTCGATTCGCTCCAGATCCGACCGATGGCGTACGTGTCGTTGACGATCGACCACCGGGTGCTCGACGGCGCGCAAACCAACGCCTGGTTGACCCGCTTTGTCGAAACCCTAGAGACTTGGCCGTTCGAATAACAAAAAGCGGGAGACGCGCCCTTATGTTCGCCGACATCGAAGCTTTGCCGCCGGACCCGATCCTCGGTCTTTCAACGGCGTTCGCGAACGATCCGCGCGCCGATAAAATCGATCTCGGGGTGGGCGTCTACCGCGATGCGGACGGGCGCACGCCGATCATGCGCGCCGTCGCCGCCGGCGCGCAGCGGTCGATCGACGGCGAAACGACTAAAGCCTATTTGCCGCCGGCGGGACCTGAAGCCTACAATACCGGCATTCTGGATTTGCTGTTGGGCGCCGACCATCCCGCGCGCGGCGACGGGCGCGCCGTCAGCGTACAAGCGCCGGGCGGGTGCGGGGCGCTTCGTCTCGGTGCGGAGTTTCTGAAACGCGCCGGCGCGACGCGCATCCACGCGGGCGGCCCGACCTGGGCGAACCACAAGCCGATCTTCAATGCGGCCGGGCTCTCCGTTCAACTACACCCGTTTTACGACCAGGCCGAACGCACGATCCTGTTCGACGCGTTCCTCGACGCGTTGCGCGCCGTTCCGGCCGGCGACGCGGTGCTCCTGCATGGCTGTTGCCATAACCCGACCGGGGCCGACTTTAGCGCCGAACAATTGGCGGCCGTCATCGACGTTCTCGCCGACGGCGGCGTGACGCCGTTCATCGACTACGCCTACCACGGGTTCGCCGATGATCTGGAGGCGGACGTTCGTTTGGCGCGCGACGTCGCGGGCGCCCTGCCGGAAGCATTGATCTCTTATTCTTGTTCAAAGAATTTCGGCCTTTATCGCGAGCGCGTCGGCGCGCTGGTCGTCGTCGGCGCGACGGCGAAGAGCGCCGAGGCCGCCCGTACGCATGTTCTCAATATCGCCCGCGAGGCTTACTCGATGCCGCCCGCGCACGGCGCCGCGATCGTTGCGGAGATCCTTAGCGACGCGGCGTTAAAAGACGCGTGGTCGGCGGAACTCGCCGAGATGGCGTCGCGGGTGCGCGGCAATCGGCGCTTGCTCGTCGCCGCCGGGCGCGATGTCGGCCTCGGCAATGCGCTCGGCTACATTGAAGAGCAGCGCGGCATGTTTTCGCTGTTGCCGGTCGCGCCGGACGCCGCGGACGCGTTGCGCACGGAAGACGCGATTTACATGACGCGCAGCGGGCGGATCAATCTTTGCGGGATCACGGAGGATAACGCGCCGCGGCTCTGCGAAGCGCTCGCTAAGCGCATCGACGGGCGCGTCAACTAACGGCGTTTTTGTCGGCGTCGTTCAGGACGCGCACCGTTTCGCCGTCGCGTAGGCGCTCGCCGCCGCGCACGACGACGCGTTCCCCGGGAGCGAGATCGCCGATAATCTCGATGGCGTCGCCGTCGGCCGCGCCGGTGCGCACGTCCCGCCGGTGCGCGACGCCGTCGTCGTCGACGACGAAAATGCTGATGCGCCCGGCGCGCAAAATCAGCGCGTCGCGCGGGGCCGCGACCACCGTCGCCGCGCGCGCCGCCGGCAGGCGCACCTGCACCGCCGACCCGATATGCCAGGGCGCGGCGTCGGTCGGCGCCTCGTTCAATTCGATACGCACTTCCATTGTGCGGCTGATCTCGTCGCCCACGGGCACGAGCGCGCGCACTTCGCCTGTGCGCGTCTCTTCGTTTTGACGGACGTCGACGACGTCGCCGATCGAAACGTTGGCGAGAAGTTGCGCCGGCGCTTGGGCGGAAACTTCCAGGCGGTCGGTGTTCACAAGGCGGACGACCGCGCGGCCGGGCGCGGCGAATTCGCCGACGGCGATCTCGCGCGCGGCGATCCGCCCGGGGAAGGGCGCACGAACGTCCGTCCGCGCCAGATCCGTTTCAAAGCGCTTCAGGGCGACGCGGGCGCGTTGCAAGTCGGCGCGCGCTTCAGCGGCTTCGGCGCGCATTTCATCAAGGACGACTTCGGGCTCGCCGGCG
>JBCCZS010000047.1:0-17478 GCA_039187035.1 Pseudomonadota bacterium
GAGCACGTCGGGACGGTTGGTAGCGGCGATGAGGATGATTCCTTCGTTCGCTTCGAAGCCATCCATTTCGACGAGCAATTGGTTCAACGTCTGTTCGCGCTCGTCATTGCCGCCGCCGAGCCCGGCGCCGCGCGAACGACCGACGGCGTCGATCTCGTCAATGAAGATGATGCACGGCGCGTTCTTCTTGGCCTGGTCGAACATGTCGCGCACGCGGCTCGCGCCGACGCCGACGAACATTTCAACGAAGTCCGACCCCGAAATCGTAAAGAACGGCACGTTCGCTTCGCCGGCGATCGCGCGGGCGAGGAGCGTTTTACCGGTCCCCGGCGGGCCGACGAGCAGCGCGCCTTTCGGGATTTTGCCGCCGAGGCGCTGGAATTTCATCGGGTCCTTCAGGTACTCGACGATTTCTTCGAGCTCTTCTTTGGCTTCGTCGATGCCGGCGACGTCTTCGAACGTGACGCGGCCCTGGCGTTCGGTCAGGAGTTTCGCGCGCGACTTGCCGAACCCCATGGCCTTGCCGCCCGCGCCCTGCATTTGGCGCATGATGAAGATAATGAAAGCGAAGAAAATCAGAAGCGGCAGGAAGTTGACGAGGATCTCCAAAAGGATCGGCAAGTCTTCTTCCGGCTTGATGCTGGTCTGGACGCCCGCGGCGTCGAGGCGGTCGGCGACGTCGCCGGCGGCCTGGCGCGGAATCGCCGTAACGAAGGACCCGCCGGATGCGAGCTTGCCGACGACCTTGGTGCCGTCGACCGTCGCCGTCTCAATACCGCCGGATTTCAGCTTCTCGCCGAATTCCGTGTAGGTCAGCCGGTCGACCGACGCGTTCGGCGCGTTGCTCTCAAAAAGCTGCAACGCGACGATGAAGACGACGAAAACCAGCCCCCATGCGAGAAGGTTACGTCCGTTCATCCGCTCAATTCCTTCCTCAATGCAGCCGGCGCGCACAAACGTAGCGTGGGCGCACCGCCTGTCGTATCGGCCATCATAACTGCGCCGACCCTATTCTTGTAACGCAAAACGGTCGCGCTCGGATGTAAGAACGCTGAAGATTAATCGCCAGGGGTTAACAAAGCCGCGGAAAACGGGCCGCGATCACGGACGCGCGAGCGCGGTCGGCCCGGGGGAACCGCGGCGCAATCAGTCGTCGAAGCGAAGAACGCCGCCCTCGAAACGTTCCGCAGCGAGGCTTGAGACCGTCACGCCGGCGGCGGCGCGGCACAACGCGGGCGCGGCAAGCAACGCGCCGTCGGCGGCGCGGATCGCCGGAGAGGCGGCGCGCCCCGCCGGGCCGTCCTGGCCGAGGGGTCCGGCGACGACCGCCGCGGCGCGCTCGTTTCGCACGATGACGCGTGCGTCCCAAACGCGCGCCGCGCCCGGCGCTATCGAGACCGCGGCGATAGGCGGCGCGCCGTCGGCCCGCCCGTGCGCCGCGGCGGGCTCGCGTTCAGCGACGATGCGCCCGCCCCGCCGGGTGAAGAGGACGCCGGCCAAGGTCGCCGCGCCTTGCTCGCGCAGTGCGGCCGCGGCCCGTTCAGCGGCTTCGCGCGTCGGGCGAGCGCCCGGCCCCGCCGCAACCGCGAGGCTGGCGATCAAGGGGCCGGCTTCCGGCGCGTCGAGCGCGGAGGCCGCCAATGTCGCGCCTCCCCAGCGCATAAAAACGCCCCCGGCGTCGCGAAATGCAGCGGCGATCGCCCGGTTTTCCGCGGCAGCGGCCGCGCGCGCGCCGTCCGCGACCCGCGCCAATCCGCGCGCGGTCAACAGGTTTTGCTCGGCGAGGGCGGCGAGAAGCGCGCGCGCACGCACCCGCTCGAACGCGGGGTCTGCGTTTGACGGATCGTGCACGACCGGGACGCCCCGCGCCGTGACGACGGCCTCCAGACGCCGGCGCGGATACGCCAGAAGCGGTCGGGCCAGAATGATCGGCGGCCCGGCCCCGACGGCGATCGCGCTGCGGGCCGCCATCGCCGCCAGGCCGCGCGGGCCGGCGCCGCGCCCAAGGCGCATGAAGACGGTCTCGGCTTGATCGTCGAGGGAATGACCGGTCAGCACCGCCCCGGCCCCGTCCGTGCGCGCGGCCGCGTATAAAAGACGGTAGCGCGCGGCGCGCGCGGCCGCTTGGACCCCGCTCACCGGTTTATCGCCCCGCCAGGTTAGAACGCGCGCGGTTAAGCCGAGCGCGGCGCACCGCGCCTTCACGGCGCGCGCCTCTTCCGCGCTTTGCGCGCGCAATCCATGATCGACCGTGTAGGCGCGAACGGCGACGGCGTTTCGCGCCCCCCAGCCGGCCGCGAGCGCGGCAAGCGCCATGGAGTCCGGCCCCCCGGAAACCGCGAGCCCGACGGGCCCGTCAGGGGCGGCGATCCCGCAAGCGGCAAGGCCCGCGTCAAAGGCCGCGTCGTCGAGCGGGGCGGCGACCGCGTCGCCGTCGTTCACCGCGCGTGCAGGGCCGGCCTCAGCGGCACGGGACTTTCGCCATCTCCGCGTCGACGCGTTGCATGACGGCGACCGGCGCGCTCGGGAATTTGCGCTTCAGCGTGTTGAAGACCTCGCAGGCTTCTTTTGGTTGGTTCATCCGCGAGAACGTCGCCCCGAGCTTGAGGTACGCTTCGGCGGCGCGCGGGTCGCTCGGGTAATCGCGGATATGGGCCACAAACGTGTCCGCGGCCTTCGCGTTCGCGCCCTGCGTCAAATAAATCTCGCCGAGGCGGAAGCGCGCGTCGGCGGTGAGCGCGGTGTTCGGAAAGGTCTCGGCGAACGCCTCGAACGCGGCCTGGGCGCTCGCATAATCGCCGCCGTAAATGAACGACGAGGCGTAGTCGAACGCGTCGGACGCGTTGCTCGGCAAGTCGATGTCCACCGGCTCGGCGCCGGCGGGGTCGCCCGCCGCTGCGATGCGATCCGCGATCGGGTCGTCCGCAGGCGAGGCCGCGCCGAGCCCCGGGGCCAACGAAGTCGGCCCCCCTGCGCCGGGACCGCCGAAATCGCCGGTCCCCATCGGCAAGTCGAGCGGCGCGCCGGTCTCGCCGGCGAGAAGCGAGGACATGGCGTTCACCCGCGCGTTCGCTTGCTGCAATTGATATTCGAGCTGCTCGATTTTGCCGGTCAGGTCCTGGATCTGCGTTTCCAGCTGGCTGATCCGCACCGTCGCCGCCCCGCCGTTGGCGTCGAGCCGGGACTGCATCGTCGCGACCTGTTGCTCCAGCGTTTCGACCCGTTTCTTGGTGGACGCCGCGTGCACCGGCCCGACCGCCGACACCGCGATCGCCGCGCCGCCGAGCGCCGCCGCTGCAAAACGCCGGATGATCATCGCCATAAACCGCTCCTTACAACACCGCCGCCATTTCGAACGCTCCACCGATACCCTGATCGATCGACAAAACAATGGCGCGCCTGCGGCGGCTGCGCCACAGCGCGGGGGAAAACCGCCGCCCCCGACTGCGCGGGATCCGAAACGAAAAAAGCGCGCCGGGCGGCGCGCTCTTTCCAAACCGTAAGCCGTTGTCGGCGGAACGACTACTGGAGTTGCGTCGTCGCGTTGCGGTTAACCGCCCAGGCGGCTTCCGTCGAACGCGGATCGATCGGGCGCTCTTTGCCGTAAGAAACCGTGCGCACGCGCGAGCCGTCGACGCCGAGGCTCGACAAGAAGGCGCGCGCGGCTTCGGCGCGGCGTGCGCCGAGCGCGAGGTTGTATTCGCGCGTTCCGCGTTCGTCGCAATTACCGGCGACGAGGATTTCGGAGTCCGGATACTGATTGAGCCACGCTGCTTGCGCGCGAAGCGTTTCGCGCGCTTCAGCGGTCAGCGTGTACTCATTGTACGCGAAAAACACGCGGTGGCCGGCGCTTTGTTCCAGATCCGCCTGGGACCCAGGGATCGGCCCGGTCGGCGCTGCGGCCGTCGACGCGCTCGTGTTGGTCGGCGCAAGATCCGGGCCCGTAGACGCGCACGCCGCCAAGATCGCGGCCGTCGCGGCGAGACCCGCCCATTTCAAAACCGTTTTCGTCGTCATGGCAAAACTGCTCCACTTCGCCTGTTGGTCGGGCTGATTCGAGCACGCCCCCGCGCACCCCCCGCACAAAATACTTCCGCGCGCGTCGCGCTGCGGACCGCCGAAAACCCTGAACCTCGGCGTGTTTTCTACCATCGCCAGGTTAACGCATCGCTTTCGCCAGTGCGTCGACCGTACGCGCGTCGCTTTTTTCCATCAACTCCGCCGTTCCGGGGCGGAAATAAAATTTCGCTAATGGGCGCGCGCGTCATACGCGTCGTTTGCGTCTTTTTGCATGTCCCTAGGGAAGCGGCGGCGACCACGCCGGATCGGACGCGTCGCCGGGCGTGCGCACGCGGCGGAGATTGCGCCCGGTCAGGTCGACGGACCACAGGGAAACGTCCCCGCCTTTACCGCTGCGCCGCGTCGGTTCCTGGCGGTAAAACATCAGGACGCGGCCGTTCGGCGACCAGGTCGGCCCCTCCTCGAAATAGCTTTCCGTCAACAACCGTTCGCCCGACCCGTCCGGTCGAATGACGCCGATTGAAAACCGTCCCCGATAGGAGCGGGTGAACGCGATCAGGTCGCCCCGCGGGCTCCACACCGGCGTTTGATAGCGGCCTTCGCGAAACGTGATTCGCTTCACGTTCGAGCCGTCCGCATTCATGACGTAAAGCTGCTGCGAGCCGCCGCGATCGGACGTGAACGCGATGCGCCGGCCGTCTGGCGACATGGTCGGCGAGGTGTCGATCGCGATGTTGTCGGTGAGGCGCGTCAGTTTGCGCGTGCCGAGGTCCATCCGGAAGACGTCGGAATTGCCGCCCCGCTCCATCGACATCAAGACGCCCGAACCGTCCGGCGAAAACCGCGGCGCGAAAGACATGCCGCGAAATTGGCCCAGGCGCTCCTGTTCGCCGGTCGCGATGTTGAACAGGTACACTTCGCCCGGCCGGTCGTCGTAAAGGGCCATGTAGGTAATCAGCTGCTGGTTCGGCGAAAACCGCGGCGTCAAAACTTGGTAGTTCAACCCGTCGGTGAGCGGGATCGGGTTGGCGCCGTCCTGATCCATAATCATCAGGCGCTTTTCGCGGTTTTCTTTGGGACCGCGCTCGTGGACGAAGACGAGCCGCGTGTCGAAGTAGCCTTCTTCGCCCGTCAGCGCCTCGTAAACGAGGTCCGCCACTTTGTGCGCCGCGCGGCGCCAGTTTTCCGCCGGCGTTTTAAACGCAACCGCTTCGATCTGTTCGTTGGCCGTGACGTCCCAGAGGCGCGTTGCGACTTCGATGCGCCCGTCGCCGATGTCGCGCACTTCGCCGACGACGAGGACGTTGGCGTTGATGATCCGCCAGTCGGCGAATTTCGGCCTTGTGTTCACGCTGTCGAGGTTCTCGATGTACGCGCGCTGGTCGATGACCGAAAAAAGACCCGACCGCTCCAGATCGGCCATGACGACGCCGGTGATGTCGCGGCCGAGTTGGGCGCGCGGGTCGTCGGCGCCGATGAAGTTCGGCGCGGCGATCGGCATCGGCTCGACCGAGCCTTGCGTGATGTCGATTTTCACGCGGGCCTGTGCGGACGGGGCGGACGCGGCGACCGTCGCGCCGGCGAGCGCGGCCAAGAAGACGGTCGCCAAGCGGTGAAGCCGACGGAAACGCTGAAGTGTCATCGCTGATCGCCTCTTGTGGAAGATGCGGAAGGATTATCGCGGCGGGGTCGCCGTGCCGGAACTTTACGGCCGAAATAAGCCGCGCCGCACCGGGCGTAAAATGTCAAACTCGTCAGGCGGCGCGGCGCTCGAGCGCCGGATGATCACATCGGCCGGATGATCACATCGGATCGGGTAGAGACCGGCTCCGGCGCTCACAACAGAAAGCCGAGAGCGCCGGAATGATTCACGACAAAGCGCCGACGCGCTAGAAACCGGCCATTTGGCTCGGATCGAAGTTCAGCTCGAAGGCCTTCCAATTCTCGTAACGGTCAGCGGGCAGAAAATCGTACGGCTGACAAGCGACGACGGCGTTCACGGCGTTGCGTTCCGCCGCCTTCCAAAAACGGTTGCCGGACAGGTTGATTTCAATCGCGTTTGCGATGCGCGGCGGGCTTTCCAGCGTCCCGTCGGGGCGCAATTCGAACCGAACGACGACTTTCAGCTTTTCCGGCTGGGGCGCGCCGATGATCGCGCCGGCATTCCAGCACCGCGCGACGGCGGCGCGCATTTTCGCCGTTTCGCTCGCGGTTAATTCAACGCCGCTGCCGACTTGCGCGCGCGCCTCGTCCGCCGTCTCCAGCGTCTCGCGCGGCGCGCCGCCGCGTTCGGTGTCGCGCGCTTTGTCGATCACTTCGGCGAGGGCGGCGAAATCAAGCTCGTCGTCGGCGGGTTTGGGCTCCGGCTTCGGCTCCGGTTTGACCGGCTCCGGCTCGGGCTCCGGCTCTTTTTCAGGCTCGGGCGCGGGTTCCGGCTCGGTCTCCGGTTCGGGCTCCGGCGCCGGCGCGGGTTCGGCTTCCGCCGCGGCCGGCGGCGCCGGCTCGGGCGCTTCTTCCGGTTCGGGCTCGGGGTCTTCCGGCGGCGGCGTGTCTTCCTGGCGCGCGGCCGGCACGCTTGTTTCTTCGGCGATCTCCGCCTCGGCGAGGATCGAGATCGGCACGAACGGCTCGGATTCCACGTCCGGACGCCACGACGCCGGCAAGGAAATGAACGCCGCCGCGATCACCGCCGCGTGGAGAAGAAACGAAAAGAAGACGCCGAAACGCATGACGCAACGCCTCTCCGCGAGCCGTCGGCCGGGCGCGAGCCCGACCGGCGGACTAGTTGGCGATCTCCTGATCGGTGACGAGACCGATCTGACGGAAGCCGGCGGCGTTGATCCGCCCCATCACGCGCACGACTTCGCCGTACGAACGGGACTGGTCGCCGCGGATGAAGATGCGCTGGTCATAGCCCGCGACGGCGATCGCCTCGAGCCGCGGGATCAACTCGTCATAGCTGACGGGCGTGTCCTGAACGAAAATCACGCCTTCGGAATCGACCGTGACCGTCAGCGGCTCGCCTTCTTCCTGGATGGGCTTGGCGGCGGTTTCCGGCAGGTCGACGGCGACGCCGACCGACAAGAGCGGCGCGGCCACCATGAAGACGATCAACAAAACGAGCATGACGTCGACGAGCGGCGTCACGTTGATTTCGGACATCGGCTGGGCGCGGCGCGCCCGCCCCCCGCCGCCTCGATTTAACGACGCGCCCATCGATCAGCGCGCCCGTTCGTCGAGCTGGCGCGACAGGATCGCGGAAAACTCGTCGGCGAAGCCTTGCAGGCGCACCGAGAATGAATTCACCGCCGCGGCGTAGCGGTTGTAGCCCACGACCGCCGGGATCGCCGCCACAAGGCCGAGCGCCGTCGCAAAAAGCGCCTCGGCGATGCCCGGCGCGACGACGGCGAGGTTCGTGTCTTTCGTGGCCGCGATGGCCTGGAAGGCGTTCATGATGCCCCAGACGGTGCCGAGGAGCCCGATAACCGGCGCCGCCGACCCGATCGTCGCGAGGACCCCGAGGTTTTTCTCCGCACTTTCCAATTCGCGCGCGACCGTCGCGTTCATCACTTTTTCAATGCGTTCCGCGGCGCTGATGGTCAGCGCGCCGGTCGTCGGCACGTCTTTCGAGCGGCCCCATTCGCGCATGCCGGCGGAAAACACCCGGGCCATCGGGTGGTCGTTTTTGTCTTCGACTTTCCGGAAGAGATCGTCGAGCGGCTTGCCGGACCAGAACTGGTCTTCAAAGCGGTTGGATTTCGACTTCAAGCGCCCGAACAACAGCGACTTGTCAAAGATCACCGCCCAGGACCAAAGCGAGGAGAAAACAAGGATGCCCATCACCGACTTCACGACCGGGTCGGCTTTGAGAAAAAGGCTCCACAACGAGAACTCGCCCCCGAGTTCCGTCGTCAGGCCGGCCGCGAGGGCCGCGTTCGCGACTTCCGTTTCCATATCGTCCAACTCGCATTTACGTTCGACGCGCGTCGCGCATCGTATGGGTGTTTTATTTCAAGCGTCGCGCCGCGCCGCCGCGCCGCGCTAGAAGTCCATCCGTTCCGTCGCCGTTATCGCCCGCCCGTCGAAGCGCCGCGCCAGGCTTGTCGCCTTCTTCGCGCCAGCAGCATGGTTATCACCGCCCGTCTCCCCCTCCTACCTTTTTTTGGGTCATCCGGTTCACGTGACGTTTGCGGGGGGCGCCGCGGCGCTTAGCTTTCGGAGATTTAATGCGCGGGCGCGCCCAGGAACGCGGCGGCGAGATCGTCCGGCAGCCGGCGGGGGCGCCCTTCTAGCGTCATCGTCGCGATCTCAACGTCCGCGTCGGCCAGCGCCGTCTCCCCTCGGCGCATCGCCTGGCGCAGCGTGACGCGCGCGCCCTTGGCGGCGAGGAACCGCGTCTCGACCGCGACGACGTCGTCGATCCGCGCCGGCGCGCGCCAATCGATCCGCATGCGGCGCACGGCGAAGACGAGCGGCTCGGCGCGCGCCAAGAGCGCGGAGTGCGTGACGCCGAGCGCGCGCAAGGCGTCGGTGCGCGCCCGTTCGAAAAACTTCAATGTGTTGGCGTGGTAGACGACGCCGGAAAAGTCCGTGTCCTCATAGTAGACGCGAAACTCGCTTAGGCGCCCGTCGGACCCGGCCATCGATGGCCTCCTTCGAAAGAAGCGTTCAACCGGCCCCGAACAGATCGCGCGACCCGTCGGCGGCGGGCGGCGCCAACCCCAAGTGCGTCCACGCGCCGGCGGCGAGCACGCGCCCGCGCGGCGTCCGTTGCAAAAGCCCCTGCTGCAACAAAAACGGTTCGACGACGTCTTCAACCGCGTCGCGCGCTTCAGCGAGGGCGGCCGCTATAGTTTCGACGCCGACCGGACCGCCGCCAAAATGCTCCGCAATCAAACGAAGATAGCGGCGATCCAACGGATCAAGGCCGAGCCGGTCGATTTCGAGCCGAGCGAGCGCGCGGTCGGCGACGACGGCGTCGATCAACGCCGCCCCCTCGACGGTCGCGACGTCGCGGACGCGGCGCAACAGCCGGCCCGCGACCCGGGGCGTGCCGCGCGCGCGCTTGGCGATCTCCAGCGCGCCTTCCGGGGCCATCGGGGCGCCGAGCTTGGCGGCCCCGCGCGCGACGATCGCCTGCAATTCGTCATGGCGGTAAAAGTCCAGCCGAACGGGGATGCCGAACCGGTCGAGGAGCGGCTTGGCGAGGAGGCCCGAGCGGGTCGTCGCGCCGATAAGCGTGAAGCGCGGCAGGTCGATCTTCACCGACCGCGCGGCCGGCCCTTCGCCGATCATCAGATCGAGCGCAAAGTCCTCCATCGCCGGGTAAAGCACCTCTTCGACCGCCGGCGTCAGCCGGTGGATTTCGTCAATAAAAAGTACGTCGTTGGCCTCAAGGTTCGTCAGCAAGGCGGCGAGATCGCCGGGCTTGGTGATGACGGGGCCCGACGTCGATCGGAAATTGACGCCCAATTCGTTGGCGACGATTTGCGCAAGCGTCGTCTTCCCAAGGCCCGGCGGTCCATGAAAGAGCACATGGTCGAGCGCGTCGCCGCGCGCGCGCGCCGCGTCGACGAAGATCCGCAGATTGTCTTTAGCCTGACGTTGGCCCACGAAATCGTCGAGCTTCTTCGGGCGCATCGCGGCGTCGGCGTCCAGCGCCTGCGCGTCGGCGTCAATTAAACGTTCGGCCGGTTCGGTCATCGCTACGCTTTCCAGTCGCCGTTACCGAGCGGGCGCGAGGTCGCGCAACGCCGCCTTAATGAGCGCGCCGGCCTCGGCGCCGTCGCCCGCCGCCTGCGCGGCCCGGCCGACGGCGCGCCGCGCGTCGACCCCGTCATAGCCGAGATTGACGAGCGCGGACACGGCGTCCGCTTTCGCGCCCGCCTCGCCGCCCGCCGGCGCGGCCCGCTCGCGCGCTTGCGCCGCGAAGGCGCCGCCCGCCTCGCCTGCATGGACCGCGCCCATTTTGCCAGCGAGCTCGGCGACGATGCGCTGGGCGATTTTCTTCCCCACGCCGTGCGCGCGCGCGACCGCCGTCGCGTCGCCGGCCGCCACCGCATCCGACAAATCGTCCGCCGGCAGAACGTGCATTACGCTTAACGCATGCCGCGCGCCCACGCCTTGAACGGTTTGCAACAGTCGGAAAACGCGTCGTTCGGCGGGCGATTCAAAGCCGTAAAGCCGGATCATGTCTTCCCGCACCACCGTCTCGATCGCGAGGCTCGCAGGTTCGCCGACGACTAGGCGCTGCAAAAGCCGCGGCGCGGCGTGCACCTCGTAGCCGACGCCGGCGACGTCGAGGATCGCCGTTTCCTCCTCGATGGCGGCGACCGTACCCGTGAGCGCGCCGATCACTCAGACCGCCTCCTTGATGAGGCGGGCGGTCCCGCGATGGTGGGCGTGGCAGATCGCGACGGCGAGCGCGTCCGCGGCGTCCGCGGCTTGCTGGCCCGCGGTCGGCAACAAAACGCGCACCATCGCCTGAACCTGCGTTTTATCGGCATGCCCCCGCCCGACGACGGCTTTCTTGACTTTGTTGGCGGCGTACTCGGCGACCGGCAGGCCGACATGCGCCGGCGCGAGCAGCGCAACGCCGCGCGCCTGGCCGAGGACGAGCGCGTCCCGGGGCGAGGCGTTGACGAACGTCTCCTCGACGGCGGCCTCGCTCGGCGCCCACTCGGCGATCACGCCGGCGAGCTCGGCGAAGATGCGCGCCAGCTTGTCCGGCCGCGCCGCGCCGCGCTGCGCCCGAATGACGCCGGCCGCGAGAAATCGCAGCCGCGGGCCGGTTTGCGCCACGACGCCCCAGCCGGTCGCCGCCGACCCCGGGTCGACGCCCAAAATGCGGATCTCTTCGGTCATCGCCGAGCGGCTTACGCCGATTTGGAACGAAACCGGAACCCCTTGGGGAGGCAAGGACGGTTTGGACGCGCGGCTAAAGGCGCCCCTTCTCGACGACGTCGTCCGAACGCCGGCGTCTCGGCGCCTCTTGCGCGCGGCGAACCATCCGCAGGAGCGTCTTCGTCGGCAACAGCGGCGCCAAGGCGTAAATAACGCGCCGCGACAACGGCACGCCTGCGACCACGCTTAGCCGGCCGTGCAGCATCGCCTCGTAACCGGCTTCGGCGACCGCTTCCGGCGACGCCGCATCGTTGAATAGCGCCGTACCCGTCATACCGGACCGATCGGCGAACCCGGTGTTCGTCGCGCCCGGGATCAGCGCTGTCGTCGTCACGCCCGTCCCGCTCAACTCCTCGTGGAGCGCGTAGGTGAACGACGTGACGTAAGCCTTGGTCGCAAAGTAGACCGCCTGCAGCGGACCGGGGAGATCGCCGGCCGGGGACGAGACGTTCAGGATGCGGCCGGACCCGCGCGCGACCATGCCCGGCAGAAAAAGACGCGTCAGCGCCGACAGGGCGACGACGTTGACTTGGATCATGTCCCGATCGGCGCCCCATTCGCGCTCGTGGAAGAGCCCGCGACCGCCGAAGCCGGCATTGTTGACGAGATAGTCGATCGGTCGTCCGGACGCCTCGACGCCCGCAAAGATTCGGCCCGGCGCGGCGTCGTCGGCGAGGTCGTCGACGACCACGTCCACGTGAACGCCGTAGTCGCTTTCCAAAGCGTCTTTCAACGCCCGAAGCTCGGCCTCCCGCCGCGCGACGACGATGAGATCGCCGCCGCATTTTGCGTGTGCGCGCGCGAGTTCAAGGCCGATGCCGCTCGACGCGCCCGTCACCAAAGCCGTTTTCGCCGTGCGCCGATCGTTCACGATTGGTCTCCCGCAGACCCCTTTTATGCCCGCAGCCGCGCGCCTGTTGCTTTTTCCGCGGCGGCGACGACGGCGGCGGCCACCGCTTCGATTTGGTCGTCCGTTAGCGTCTTATCGCGGGGTTGCAACGTCACCTCGACGGCGAGCGATTTTTCATCCGGCCCCAAATTGTCGCCCTCGTAAACGTCAAATAAGCGCACGGCGTCGATGAGTTTCTTATCGGCGCCGCGGACCGCTTTGAGAAGCGCTTCCGCCTGGACGTCGCGGGCGACGACGAACGCGAAGTCGCGGTGCACCGGCATGAGATCCGACGCGCCGAGCGCCGGACGCGTCTTGCCGGTTTTCGCTTTGCCGGCGGGGATCGCATCCAAATAGACCTCGAAGGCGAGGAGCGGCCCGTCGACGTCCATCGCTTTCAAAATCCGCGGATGAAGCTCGCCGAACGCCGCGAGGACGTTTTTCGGGCCGAGCCGCAAGACGCCGGAGCGCCCGGGGTGGCCCCATTGCGGCGGCTCAGCCGCGCTCTGCAACGAGGCGACGGTCGCGCCGGCGCCCTCCAAGGCGGTCAGCGCGTCGGCCTTCGCCGTAAAGACGTCCGTCGGCGTACCGCCTGCGCGCCAATCGCGCGCCGGCGCGGGGCGGCGCACGCCTGCGGCGACGATCGACTGCCCGTCCGGGGCGTCCGACGCATAAACCGGCGCGACCTCGAACAACGCGACGGCCCCGGCGCCCCGGTCGGCGTTGCGCTGCACGGCGCGGACGAGGTTCGGCAAAATCGACGGACGCATAACGCCGAGGTCCGACGCGATGGGGTTGGCGAGCACAAGCCCTTGCGCGGCGAGCCAATTGGGCCCGTCCGAAAAATGCGCCGCGTCCGGCATATCGGTGAACGACCAGGTCACGCATTCATTCAGCCCGCGCGCGGCGAGCGCCAGCCGGGCGGCGCGTCGACGCGTTTGCGCCGGGGTCAATTTCGGCGGCTCGACGGCCGTCCGCGCCGGCAACGTCGCCGTCGGCAAGCGGTCGAAGCCGACGATCCGGGCGATTTCCTCGACGAGGTCGGCTTTGCCCGCGATGTCGGGCCGCCAGGTCGGCGCGGTCACGCGCCATGTCGGCCCCTGCACGATCGAAAAGCCGAGGTCGGACAAAATCCGCGCCGCGTCGTCCTCGCCGACCTCAAGGCCCGTGAGGCGCTTGGTCTCCGCCGGCGGAAAGTCGACGACCGTCTCGCGCGCCGGCGGGGCGCCGGCGAGTTCGACGTCGCTCGCCTCGCCGCCGCACAATTCAAGAATAAGCCGCGTCGCCTGCTCAAGGCCGGGAACGATAAAGGCGGGATCGACCCCCCGCTCGAAGCGATAACGCGCATCCGAAGTGATCCCGGTCTTGCGCCCCGTCTTCGCCGTGCGCAACGGATCGAAATAGGCGCTCTCGACGAAGACGTCCGTCGTTTCCTCCGTACACCCGGAGTGCTCGCCGCCCATGACGCCGCCGAGGCCGAGGACGCGCGCATCGTCGGCGATCACGCACATTGCCGCGTCGACGGCGTAGTCTTTGCCGTCGAGCGCGACGAACGCCTCCCCGGGCTCGCCGAGGCGCGCGCGGACGACGCCGGTGAGTTTCGCGGCGTCGTAAACGTGCAGCGGTCGCGCCCGGTCGTAGGAAAGATAGTTCGTCACGTCGACGAGCGCGTTGATCGGGCGCAGGCCGATCGCGCGCAATTGGTCGCGCAGCCATTGCGGGCTCGGCCCGTTCTTCACGCCGCGGATCAAGCGGCCGGCGAAAGCGGGGCACGCGTCCTCCGCGCCCGGCGGAAAAGAGAGTT
Organism: Pseudomonadota bacterium; assembly: GCA_039187035.1. Taxonomy (GTDB): domain Bacteria; phylum Pseudomonadota; class Alphaproteobacteria; order Caulobacterales; family Parvularculaceae; genus JAJFFW01. Next base: position 13,617 of record JBCCZS010000047.1, read on the forward strand.
CAATTTTCTGCGGGCACGGGAAGGCGCCCGGAACCGGCTCGGGATCGGGCGTCGTCAATCGGCCGAGCCCCGCGGCCGCCAGATCGCGCGCGACGCCCGAAACGCCGTTCGTATCCGGACGGTTCGGCGTCACTTCAAAGTCGATGACGGGGTCGTTCGCGCCAAGAATTTCCGCCACGGGCGCGCCGACGGGCGCGTCGGCCGGCGCTTCGATGATGCCGTCATGGTCGTCGCCGAGTTCCAGCTCGCGCGCCGAGCACATCATGCCGAAGCTCTCAACGCCGCGGATCTTCGCCTTCGACAAGGTGACGTCGATGCCGGGCACATAAGTCCCGACGGCCGCGTAGGCGATCTTTATCCCCTCGCGCGCGTTGGGCGCGCCGCACACGATTTGCTTTTCGCCGTCCTTCGTCGCGACCCGGCAAACCCGAAGCTTGTCCGCATCCGGATGCTGTTCGGCGGCGAGAACCTCGCCGATCGTAAAGTCTTTCAGACGTTCGGCCGGGTCGTCGACGTGCTCGACCTCTAGGCCCACGGCGACCATCGTCTCGACGATCTCGTCAAGACCCGCATCCGTGTCGAGGTGCTGCTTCAGCCAGCTGAGGGTGAACTTCATGGCGTGGGACTCTGGTTGTTCGACTAAACGCGGACGATTTCCAACAGCGGCTCGAAGGCGTAGAGAGCGGGACGGCGGCCCGCCGCCTCCTCCAAACACACCAGCGACCCTTCATTCTGTAAACTGCGCACGAATCGACGGGCCGTCGGACCCGAGATGTCAGTATCCGCGATCAGCTTGCTCGTCCGAAAAAACGGGTTGGCAAATACGAAATCCAGCATCTGGATGCTCCACTTGGACGACAACGCGTCCGAAAACCGCGCTTTGCTGGTCTCGTAGAGCGTCTGAATCTGTTCCGCCATCGCTAGATTGCGATAGGCTTGCGCTTCAAGCGCGCCCAGAAAGAAAATCGACCAGCCCAGCCAGTCTCCGTGGCTGGACACCCGTCGCATGCGATCCACATATTCTTCCTTGTGCTCTTCCAGGTAGCCGCTGACATAAAAATGCGGCGCTGAAATCTGCTTTTCGCGCCACAAGAGCAGCGTGATCAGCATCCGACCGACCCGTCCGTTTCCGTCGTCGAACGGGTGAAGCGCCTCAAATTCGACATGCGAAAGCGCCGTCTTCAACAACGCCTGATCGTCCCCGTCGTTCAAATAACTGAATAGCGCGTCGAGACCGTCGCGCAGTTTCTCGGGTATAATAGGTACAAAGAGGATATTTTTCTTTGTCCCGTCGGCCAGATAGTTTTGCTCGGTCTTGTAGCGCCCGGGGTTATGCCGCGCGCCGCGACCGATCGAGAGGAGCGCTTCGTGGAGCCGACGCACGAGCCAGTCGGAAATCGGTACGCCGTCTTCGAGCGCGCCTTGGCCGATGCGCAAAGCATGCTGGTAAAGGAACGTCTCGATAATTTCCGTACGCACGGGTTCGGCGCCCGTCTCGCCGCTCGCGACGTCCGCTTCGTATCGCAAGACTTCATCGACGGTGCTCACCGTTCCTTCCATGCGCGAGGAGATCACGGCCTCTTGGTTGCGCACCGGCCCTAGAAGGATTTCGCTGTCGTGCAAGGTTTGCAAAACCTGATCAAAACGGGCGATCGCGCTCGCCGCATTCGTCAACGGCTTTAAAAGCGCGCCGGCGTCGAGCGCTTCAGGCGGAAATTTGCCGTAGTGGTAATCGACCGCAGCGTCGACGTTGAGTGCGTGGATCCGTTGCCCCATTGTCGATCACATATCTCAGATTTTGAGCGACGAGCGCGTTTGGCGACAGTCTATGATCGGCAAAACGCGTTGTCGATCAAAAATCGAGCATTTTGATCGATAAATTTGGGCGCGCTCGCTCGGCGGGCGACGGATCGGCCCGCTTACCGGCTTAACCCCGTCGCCAAATTCGCCTGCACCAGCGGGTCGAAGCCGTAGTGCTTCAGCCAGCGCACGTCGGCGTGGAAGAAGTCGCGTAAATCCGGGATGCCGTATTTGAGCATAGCGAGGCGGTCGACGCCCATGCCGAAGGCGAAGCCCTGATAGTCGTCCGGGTCGAGGCCGCAATTCCGCAGAACGTTCGGGTGGACCATGCCGCAGCCGAGGATCTCCATCCACTTCTCGCCCTGGCCGATGCGGATCTCGTCGCCGACGCGCTCATACCCGACGTCCATTTCCGCGGAGGGCTCCGTGAACGGAAAGAAATGCGGGCGGAAGCGCGTCTTTACGCTGTCGACCTCGAAGAACGCTTTGGCGAAGGCGTCGAGCGTGCCTTTGAGGTGGCCCATATGGGTTTCCCGGTCGATGACGAGGCCTTCGACCTGGTGGAACATGGGCGTGTGCGTCTGATCGCTATCGCAACGGAACGTCCGTCCCGGGATGATGATGCGGATCGGCGGCGCGCCGTTCATCATGGTGCGGACCTGCACGGGGCTCGTATGGGTGCGCAACACCATGCGCGATCCGTCTTCTTTCTCTTCGAAGAAAAACGTGTCGTGCATGTCGCGCGCCGGGTGGTCGGGCGGGAAGTTCAAGGCCGTGAAGTTATGGAAGTCGTCTTCGATGTCCGGCCCCTCGGCGACGTCGAACCCCATGGCCGAGAAAATGGCGATCATTTCGTCCATCACCTGGCTGACCGGGTGGACGGTGCCCCGCGCCTGCGGGTCGACGGGGAGCGTCACATCGACTTTTTCGGTGGCGAGCCGCGTCTCGAGCGCGGCGTCTTCGAGCGCTTCTTTCTTCCGGTCGATCGCGTCGGTCAGGCGGGCTTTCAGCCCGTTGAGCGCCGGACCCATCTCCTTGCGCTCGTCCGGCGCCATCTTGCCGAGCGTCTTCATCCGCTCACTGACGACGCCTTTTTTGCCGAGCGCATGGACGCGCACGTCTTCTAGCGCCGGCAACGTCGCGGCCGCGTCGATTTGCGACGCGAGGTGAGTTTCTAGGGTTTGAAGGTCAGTCATTGTTCGTTCTTTGAAGCGCTTCGCGGGCGCCGGAAAGGAAGTCGGGGAGAACCCGTTTCCGGATCGCGCCATCGCGCACGTTCACGACATGCAACACTGCGCCTTTCCCTTCGGCGGAGCCGACGACAAATGCGGCGGTCAACCCGTCGGGTCGGGCGTCCTCCGCGTCGCCTGCGCCGCCGTCCAGCCGATTTGCAAGGTCATCCCTGACCCACGCGACGTCGGTCGGTTTGAATCGCAGCCCGAGGTCTGAGATTTGCCCCGTGAGCGCGTCGATGCGTTTGAAGCTCGCCGTATCATCACACCCGAGCTTTCCGTCGCCGTTTTCATCGGCATCGACGACAAACGCATAGATCCGCTCAAATTCATCGCTCTGGTAGATGTAATAGCTCGGAATGAAAACGCGCTCAGAAAACATCGTTGAAGCGCCGGCGAATTGCGCGTCAATCCGCACAAAATTTACGACCGTATCATTCCCCAAATCCCCGCAATCGGAGACGGATCCTGAGACGCTTTTTTCGTCCCAACGGCTGGCCCAAAACCCCGCAGGATTAAAGTCGCCCTTTTTGTTTACCTCTAGGATTGATGCTCTCGGTATATTTAAGATGCCAAGGTACCCAAAATCGATCTCCGCGAGAGCAACTGCACCGTCTTTTGCGATGCCAGATTGGTTAATTGATCTAAAAGTCTTTGCAAAATTCAGGCGCGCGGCTTCGTCGGTGACGATCAAACCGAACGGCGTCCACGCCGGATGCAACTTCTGGCCGAGCCAAGTCCCCGAAACGCCCAAAACCACGAGCGCCGCCAACGTCGTCAGAAGTCCATGCAAAATCCGCAACCCCACCTCCTCTGTCGAACGACCGCGC
>JBCCZS010000048.1:0-17315 GCA_039187035.1 Pseudomonadota bacterium
CGCGGCGCTGCCCCCCCGCGGGCCTCCCCCCCCCCCGGCTGGCCGGCCCCCCCCGCGCCCGGGCCCGGCGCGGCGCCCACCTGGCGCGCGCGCGGGCCGCGCGCGCCGCGCGCCAGATCGCCGGTTCCGTCGTCCGAGGCGTCGTCGACGACCGTAATCGAGAGGTCGCCCGGATAATCGCTCGCTTGATGGGCGAGAACGACGCGTTCGATGCTCTCCGCTTCGTTGCGTGCGGGGATGACGACCGCCACGCTCGGCCACGCGTTGCCCATCGCCTCACCGGTCGGCGCGGCGTGATCCGCCGCAAGGCGTTGGTCGGCGCGCCAAAACTGCGCCCGCGCCAACACCAAATAAAGCCAGATGGCGAGCGACGCGGCGGCGAGGAGCGTGATCGTCAAGGCCGGGCTCCCGATCAGAGGGGCCGCGCGACGGTTTCGTCGCTCGGCGGGCTGTGCCATGTATCTCGCACTGCACGATAATCAACCAGCGAGGCGGGCGCACGACATGACGGCGGGCGTTGCGGAAGCGAAAACAAACGAGACGGCGCCGCCGCCGCGCCCCGAAACGCCCTCCGGCAAGGGGGCGGGCGATGAGAATTTCCCCGTCGGCTCTTTTCTCTTGCCCAAGCGCCTGCGCCCGCACGTGGCGACCTATTACGCATTTGCGCGGGCGATCGACGACATCGCCGACAACGGCGCCGTCGCGCCGGCTGAGCGCGTCGCGCGCTTGGAGAGCATGGCGGCGGCGCTCAACGGGGCCGAACTCGGGCCCGGCTATGAGAAGGCTTACGCGTTGCGCCAAAGCCTCGCCGAGACCGACGTTAGCGCCGCCCGCGGGACCGACCTAGTCGCGGCGTTCGTCCAGGATTGCCGTAAACTTCGCTACGACACCTGGGAGGAGTTGCTCGGCTATTGCCGCCTCTCGGCCAATCCGGTCGGCCAATATCTGTTCGATCTGCATGGGGAAGATTCGGCGGGCTATGTCTATTCCGACGCTCTGTGTACGGTTCTTCAGATCGTCAACCACATGCAAGACTGCGCCGACGACAAACGGGCTCTAGACCGGGTTTATATCGTCCGCGGATGGCTGCGCGAAGAGGGCGAAGACGTCGACGCCATCGACCGCGCGTCGACGTCGCCGGGCCTGCGCCGCGTATTCGACCGCATGCTCGACGGTTGCGAGACCTTGATGCGCGACGCGCGCCGTGCGCCTGGCGTCATCCGCGACCGGCGCCTGGCGATGGAAACCGCGGTCATCGTTCGGCTTGCGGATCGGTTGGTTGCGCTGTTGCGCAAGGGCGATCCGCTCGCCGCGCGGGTCGCGCTCACGAAAACCGATTTCGCGAGCGCCGGCCTCCGCGGCGCCGTCTACGGATTTTTCGCGGCGGGGCGGGGCGCATGAACGCGGACGCCGCCGTCTTCGCCTCGCCCGACGCCGCCCGCCGCCACGCGAGCGAAACCGTCAAAGCGTCCGGCACGTCGTTCGGCCCGGGCATGGCGATCCTGCCGAAGCCGCGCCGCGACGGGATGCATGCGATTTACGCCTTTTGCCGGGAGGTCGACGACATCGCGGACGATGACGGGTTGAGCCGCGACGAACGCATGGCGCGGCTCGCGGCTTGGCGCGACGAAATCGACCGCGTCTATGACGGCCGGCCGCAATTTCCGGCGGGCGCCGCGCTCCTCGAGCCGGTGCGCCGGTTCTCGCTCGACAAGACGGAGTTCGTCTTGATGATCGAGGGTATGGAAATGGACGCCGACGGGCCCGTCGTCGCCCCGTCCCTTGAACGCTTGTTCGCCTATACGCGCCGGGTCGCCGGCGCCGTTGGGCAATTGTCGATGCCGATCTTCGGGGCGCCGGCGGGGCCCGTCGCCGATCAATTCTCGTTGTCGCTTGCGGACGCCCTTCAGCTTACGAACATTCTCCGCGACGTCGGCGAGGACGCGGCGATCGGCCGGCTCTATCTGCCGCGCGAATTGTTGGACAAGCACGCCGTGCCGACCGACCCTGCGCGCGTCGTCGGCGCGGCGGGGTTGGCGACGGTCGGCGCGGAATTGGGCGACGTCGCCGCCGAAAAATTCGCGGCCGCCCGCGAGGCGCTCGCCGCGCTCGACTGGCGCGTTCTGCGGCCGGCGCTCTTAATGATGGGCGTTTACGAGGCCTACTTAAAGAAGCTGCGCCTTCGCGGATGGGATCGGATCGGCGAGCCTTTACACATGGGCAAAGCCGAAAAGCTGACGATCGCCGCGCGCTATGCGCTCATGCCGCCGCTGAAGCGCGCGCCGTAAAGCCCTCCCGTTCAAGACGCCCGAGACGAGATGACCGGCCATCCGCATACCCATATTATCGGCGCAGGGCTTTCGGGCCTCGCCGCGGCCGTAAAGCTCGTCGACGCCGGGCGGCCGGTGACGGTTTATGAGAGCGCCGGCCAGGCGGGCGGGCGTTGCCGATCGTTTTACGACCGCACGCTCGACCGCACGATCGACAACGGCAATCATTTGATCATGTCCGGCAACAAGACCGCCTTGCGTTTTCTGGAAACGGTCGGCGCCGGCGACGCGATGACGGGGCCGCGCTTTGCGGCCTATCCGTTCGTCGACATCAAAAGCGGCGCGCGCTGGACCGTGCGGATCAATGAGGGCCCGATCCCGTTTTGGATTTTCGACGAGCGCTGGCGCGTGCCGGGCTCTAAAGTCGCGGACTATGTCAAAGCCGCGCGCATCGCGCTTGCAGGACCGGACGAGACGGTCGCCGACGTCGTCGACGAGGCGAATATTCTGTACAAAGCCTTTTGGGAGCCGCTGACGCTCGCGGTCTTGAATACGACGCCGGCGCTGGGCCAGGCGCGGCTTTTGTGGTCGGTCATCCGCGAGACGTTCGCGCTTGGCGGCCAAGCCTCGCGCCCGCTTGCGGCGAAAGAGGGGCTGGGCCCGGCCTTCGTCGACCCGGCGGTCAAGCATATTGAAGCCAAGGGCGGGCGCGTGCAGTTAAACGCCCGGGTGCGTGACGTCGCATTTGACGACGGCCGTGCGACGGCGTTGCATTTCGTCGACGACGACGTAGCGGTCGGGCCTAACGACGACGTCGTCATCGCCGTGCCGCCATCGAGACTGCGGCAATTCATGCCGGATGTTGATCCGCCTGCGGACGACGCCAGTATTTTGAACGTGCATTATCGAACGCCTGCGCGCGTCGACGTCGCCCCGCTCATGGGCGCGCCGTTCATCGGCATGCTGTCGAGCGACGCGCAATGGGCGTTCGTCCGCGACGACGTTGTCAGCCTCACCGTCTCGGCCTCGCACGCCATCGGCATGGACGAGGTCCCCAACGCCCAAGTCGTCGATGATTTGTGGGCGGAGACGCGCGTCGCGCTCAATCTCGGCGAGACGCCCTACGAGGCCGTCCGTGTGATCCGCGAGCGTCGGGCGACGCCGGATCAATCGCCGGCGGCGGTCAAGAAGCGGCTCCAGCCTGAAACGGCGTTCGCGAACGTCACGCTCGCCGGCGACCACACCGACACAGGGGTTCCGGCGACGATTGAGGGATCGTTGCGGTCCGGCGAGCGCGCGGCCGGCATCGTGATGCGGCGGGCGGCTTGAGCGCGCGTTTTCTCGGCGTCGTTTGCGGGCTGCAATCGGAGGCGGCCGCGGTGCGCGCTTGCGCCGGCAGCACGCCGATACGCGTCGGCGTTTCCGGCGCGCGTGCGGCGCAGGCGCGCGCGATCGCCGAGGGGTTTTGCGCCGACGGTGCGGCGGCGATCCTCAGCGTCGGCGTTTCCGGCGGCCTCGACCCGGCGTTGCGGCCCGGCGCGCTCATCGTCGCCGCGCGCGTCGCGTCGCAAGGCGGCGATCTCTACGATCCGGCGTGGGCCGACCTCACGGACGCCGCCATCGCGCCGCACACGGATCAACACTCGACCCACGGCGATGCGTCCGATGCGGCGCGCGTGTTATGCGTTTACGGATCGGACGTCATCGTCGCGTCGCCGGAGGAAAAGGCTGCGCTTTTTGCGCGCTACGGCGCGGCGGCGGTCGACATGGAATCGCATGGCGCGGCCGTAGCGGCGAAAGTCGCTGGATCGCCGTTCATCGCGATCCGCGCCGTCGCCGATCCCGCCGAGCGCGCGATGCCGCCGGCGGCGCTAACGGCCGTCCGCGAAGACGGCGCGACCGATCTCGGCGCGGTCGTGCGGTCATTGCTGGGCGCGCCGACGCAATTGCCGGCGTTATTACGCTTAGGCGTCGACGCCCGCGCCGCCGATCAGCGTATGCGTACGGGGCTTGGCGGTTTGCTCGGCCGCCTGGCGCTCCGCCTCGATCTTGGCTAGCTCCGCGTCGACAATCTCTTGGTGCACGTCGATCGCCGGGCGCGCGGCGGCGAGATTGATTTCCGGGACCATCGGGCCTTCGGTTTTGATCTTGTCTTGCGAGGACAGCTTGAACAGCTTCAACGGATTGCGGATCGCGTCCATGGCGGCCGTCGGCTCGTAGCCGCAGTGCGCCATGCAGTTGGCGCACTTCTCGTATTTGCCGGTGCCGTAGGTGTCCCAATCGGTCGTCTCCATCAACTCGTCAAAGCTATCAACATAGCCTTCGCCGAGGAGATAGCAGGGCTTTTGCCAACCGAAGACGTTCCGCGTCGGCGAGCCCCAGGGCGTGCAGGTGTATTCTTGGTTGCCGGCCAGGAAGTCGAGGAACAGCATGGAGTGCGACAAGTTCCACGTGCGGCCGCGCTCTTTGCCGAGCCGGAAGACGTCGCGGAAGAGGTTCTTGGTTTTCTCGCGCGACAGGAAATGATCCTTGTCTTCGGCGCGCTCATAAGCATAGCCCGGCGAGATCGACACGTTCACGCCGAGATCCGTCGCGAAGTCCAGATAATCCGCGACCTGTTTGGCGGACATGTTGTCGAAAATCGTCGCGTTGACGTTGACCTGGAACCCGGCCGCCTGCGCGGCTTTGATCGCTTTGACCGCGCGCTGAAAGACGCCTTTTTGGTCCACGGCGATGTCGTGCTCTTCCTCCAGACCGTCGAGGTGCACGGAGAAAAACAGGAAGGGCGAGGGCTTGAAGAGGTGAAGCTTCTTTTCAAGGAGCAGCGCGTTGGTGCACAGCGAGACGAACTTTTTGCGCGCCACAATGCCGGCGACGATTTCGCCGATCTCTTTGTGGATCAGGGGCTCGCCGCCCGGGATTGCGACGACCGGCGCGCCGCACTCGTCGACCGCGTCGAAGCACTCTTGCGGCGTCAGGCGTTTGTTGAGGATCTCGTCCGGGTAATCGATCTTGCCGCAACCCGGACAGGCGAGGTTGCAGCGGAACAGCGGCTCCAGAAACAATACGAGCGGATATTTCTTCCGGCCCATAATGGTCTGCTTGAGCACATACGCGCCGACGCGGGCTTGCTGGTGAAGCGAAACGGACATGGATGACCTGCTCCTGGCGGTTCGTTGAGCTGAGGATTGAAAGCGTTGCGCGCGGACCGGTCAGGCCGGTTCCGTGACCCACGTCATCATCGCGTCTTCAGGACGGGGCACTTCGGCGAGCTCTTTCGGCAGTTTGAAGTGGACGTTTTCTTCGACGCCGTCGAGGAGTTCGACGGCGACGTCTCGGGTCTCGCGCAGGCGGTCGATCGTCTCTTGAACGACCGTTTCAGGGGCGGACGCGCCGGCCGTCACGCCGACCCGCGTGACGCCGTCAAGCCATGCGGGATCGATGACGGAGGCGTCTTCGATCAAATAGCTCGGCAGGCCGAAATTCTCGCCGATTTCGCGCAACCGATTGGAATTCGACGAGTTATGCGCGCCGACCACCAAGAGGAGATCGACTTGTTTGGACAGCTCGATAACCGCCGTCTGGCGGTTTTGCGTGGCGTAACAGATGTCCCGCGTGTCCGGCCCGATAATGTTGGGGAAGCGGGCTTTCAGCGCGGCGATCACGTCTTTCGTGTCGTTCACCGACAGGGTCGTTTGCGTCACGAACGCGACCCGGTCCGGATCGGCGACGTCGAGCGTCTCAACTTCTTCAACTTCCGAGAGGACATGCACCGTGCCCGGGATTTGGCCGAGCGTACCCTCGACTTCCGGGTGGCCGAGATGGCCAATTAAGACAATGTCGTAGCCGCGGTCAGCGTAGCGGCGGCCTTCTTTGTGGACCTTTGTGACCAGCGGACAGGTCGCGTCGATCACGTCGAGCATCCGCAGCTCGGCGCCGTTTTCAACTTTTTTCGAGACGCCGTGCGCGGAAAAGACGGTCACCGCGCCCTCGGGCACCTCGTCGACTTCCTCGACGAACACCGCGCCTTTGTCGCGCAACGTGTCGACCACGCGCTTGTTGTGGACGATTTCGTGCCGGACGTAGACGGGCGCGCCGTACTTTGCGAGCGCGCGCTCCACAATGTCGATCGCCCGTTCGACGCCGGCGCAGAAGCCGCGCGGTTGCGCCAGAATCACCCGAAGCGGCTGTCTGCCGTCGCTCATGGCGTTCGCCTTCCTTTTGCGTCCCCGTCCGGCCGACCCCTCGCCGGCGCGCTTCGTTAGAGCCGGCGTCCGTCTGGCGCGCCCGCACTGTACGGTCGACCGCTTCCTTGCGGCCTTACGGTTATCGATCGCCAAGCTATGTCATAGCCGCCTACGGGCTACAACGCCGAGCGCGCGAATCTACGATCGCGTTTACCAACGAGATTAGTTTAGGCGTGTTGCAACGCGACACAAGCCGGTGCGCCGCGCCGGCGACGCCTGCGACGTTGTGCCCGGATCGGCGGACCGGTAGGGAAGGCGGACGTGACGACGGGCCGGCGGGGCCCGCAATCAGGGCGGGCGAGACATGACGGCGTTCGAAACGCGCATCAAAGACGTGGCGGCGGAAACCGAGCGCGTCCTCAAGGACCTTTTGCCGAGCCGAAACGGCCCCCTCGGGCGGGTCGTCGACGCGATGCGCCACGGGGCGCTCAACGGGGGCAAGCGGTTGCGCCCGTTTCTGGCGGTCGCCGCGGCCGACATCTTCGAGGCGCCGCGGAGCCGGTCTTTGCGTGCGGGGGCGGCCGTCGAAATGATCCATTGCTACTCGTTGATCCATGACGACCTGCCGGCGATGGACGACAGCGACACGCGGCGCGGGCGCCCGTCCGTCCACAAGGCCTATGACGATGCGACCGCCATTCTCGCCGGCGACGCGTTGCTTACGCAGTCGTTTGAGATCCTCGCCGACGCGCAAACCCACCCGAACGCCGACGTGCGCTGCCGCTTGGCGCTTGAATTGGCCCAGGCGGCCGGCAAGGCCGGCATGGTCGGCGGCCAGATGATCGACATCTACGCTGAACAAAAAGCCTTCGATTATGACGCGATCGACGAGTTGCAACGTTTGAAGACCGGCGCGCTTATTCGGTTTTCGGCGCTCGCCGGCGGCGTCGTCGCGGAGGCCGACGAGGCTGCGTGCGCCGCGCTCTCGGCCTATGCGGAAGATCTGGGGCTCGCCTTTCAAATCGTCGACGATTTGCTCGACGCGTTCGGCGACGCCGCCGCAATCGGCAAACCGGTCGGCCAGGACGCCGACATGGACAAAGCGACGTTCGTGAAAATTCTCGGTGCGGACGGGGCGCGCGCAAAGGCCGCCGAATTGACCGAACGCGCCAAAGCGCATCTCGACCTTTTCGGCGCGCCGGCCGAGCCGTTGCGCGGCGCGGCGGATTTCGTCCTTACTCGGAAGAGCTGACCTCGGGCCCCGGCGCGGCTGCGGCGGTTTTGGTGATCGCGTCGGCTTCGAGCCGGTCCAACAGGGCGTCGATGCCGTTGGCTTGAATGAATGCGGCGAACTCGTCGCTTTTCACGAGCATGATCGAGACGCTGTTGACGGTGATGTCGTAGATTTTCAGCGCCTCGCTGCGATCGCGCCGGATGACCCACGACACCGGGATCGGTCGGCCGTCGCGTCGATTGACCGTCATGCGCACGGCGACGAAGCCGCGACGCTCTTTGGCGTCGCTGAACTCCAGCGGTTGGCCGACGATGTCGGCGAATTGCTCGGCGTACTGGCGCGTGATGTAGTCGGGAAAGACCGCTTTGTACCGCGTCTTTTGCGCGTCGGTCATGTCGTTGCGCGCTTCGCCGATCATGCGCCGGGCGATGTAGTCGAGCGCCATCCCGTCTTTCAGAATGTCCTGAAACGCGGTCAGGCGGTCTTCCTCGGTTCCTTCCTCGGACGTCAGCGCGGCCGTCGCCTCGTCGGTCAGCGTTTTTGCGAACGTGACGGCGGCGTCGACGAGATCGTCGGCGGTTTCCGGCGCGTCCGCGCCCTCGGCCGCTTCGCCGGGCGCTTGCGCGGCTTCGCCGCCGTCCGGAGCGTCCTGCGCCGCCGCCGCGCCTGACGTCGCCGACAGGGCCAACAGGGCGGCGAGAAAGCGGATTTTGGAAATCAACATGGGCGTAGCGCCTCCGCAAACCGTTAGCGCGCCGAGACGGACCGTCCGAGGCGGCGCGACCACCTATCACTATGGGGCGATTGCGGCGGCTTTCCAGGCCCGAAAAGGACGATTTTGCGGCGCAGCGCTGAAAATCGTTACCCTGTTCGCCTCGCGCGACGCCCCGCGCGCAGGCGAAACACCGCGGGGAGCACGATGAGCGTGCACACCAACGTGAACGCGATCGCGACGCTTAATAATTGGCCCATACTCGCCGTCCCGCGGTGGGCCGACGCCATCAGGCTGCCGAAGGACGCGACCGTCGTCAGCGCGGCGAACAAAACCGCCCGCGGCGTCGACGTGTCATAGAGGCCCTTGTCGCCGAGATCTTGGCGTTCGCGCATGACGAGGTGGACCCCGCTATCAACGCCGATACCGATCAAAAGCGGCAACACGATCACGTTTGCGTAGTTGAACGGCAAGTCGAATAGGACGCCGGCGGCGACGGTCAAAACGGCGGCGAGCGCCAACGGCGCCAGCACCAAAAGAACCACGCTGACGTTGCGGAACACCAGCAGCAGAAAAATGGCGATCGCCAGGAACGCGACGGCGGTCGCCTGGACCATCGCTTGCGCGATCGCCTCGCCGGCGGCGAGGGATTGCGACGCGCCGCCGGCGAGGTCCGGGAAGAGCGCGCCGACGGCCCCGACGAACGCCGCCAACGCCGCCGGATCGCGCACGTCGTCGGCGGGCAACATGTCGACGCGGTAGCGTCCATCGGCGCTCTTGTAGCGCTCGGCGAGGGCCGGCGGCAGGCCGTCGACGTCGAAGGCGGCCGCGTCGAGTTGCGCTTCCAAGCGCGCCATCAAGGTCGGCCAAAAGGCGAAAATGTTGCGCTCGACCGTTTCCAGCGGCGAGGGGCCGGGCGCGCCGCTCGCTTGAAAAGTCGCCTCGCTTTCCAGCGCGCGCGCGACCGCGGCGGCGAGGCGGGCGGGCGCGCCGTCGGCGTCGGCCGGTCCGTACGCCGCGTTGAGCCGGTCGCGCAGGCGCTCGGCCCCGGCGCGCGGGGCGGCGGCGTCCGCCGCGGCGACCGGGTCGACGTCGAAGGCGAAGATGAGCGAGCCGGCCGCGAGGTCGACCAACTCCAGCTTGGTTTCCTGATCGTCCGGCACAAACGACGCAAGTGTGCGCACGCTCGCGACGGCGTCGAGCGCCTTGGCTTGGCGAGCGGCGTCCTCGGCTTCGTCGAGGCTGCCGACGAGGCGCGTCAGGCGGTAAGGCGTCGTGCTTTCGTCTTCAAACAGGAGGTTGAAGCCCTGGACCGAACGGCTGTCGGGGTCGCGCAGGCTCATCGCGTCGGCGTCGAACCGCGCTTGCGGAACCAAAAACGCCGCCGCGACGCCGGCCGCAACCGTTAGAACGGAAACCGGGATCGCGACTTTCTCGAGCGCCGCGAAGGCCCGGCGCACGGTTCCGGACGGCTTGCGGGCGCGCGACGCGGGCGCGATTGCGACCGCCGCCGGCAAAAACGTCATCGACACGACGAACGCGATAATCACGCCGACGCCGGCGATCACGCCGAGCTGCGCGATGCCGTCGAACGCCGTTGGGACGAACGCGAAAAACGCGAGCGCCGTCGTCGGCGCGGCGAGCGCCATGGCGGGGCCGACGTCGACCGTCGCGCCGCGGACCGCCGCGCGCGCGTCCTCGCCGGCGGCGAGGCGCTCCTGCACATGCATCAAGAAGTGGATCGCAAAGTCGAGCCCGAGGCCGATCAACAACACCGTGAACGCGACGGAGACGAGATTAAGCTCGCCGATCGTCGCGCCGGCGAACGCCGCCGTGAAGACGAGCGAAATGACGAGCGCCGCCATCGTCACGATCGTCATCGTCGTCGACCGAAAGCCGATCAGCAGCAGGACGGCGACGGCGACGAGCGAGATCAGCATCGACAGGCCGATGCCCGACGAGACTGAGCGCAATTCTTCGGCGCGCAACGCCGGATCGCCCGTAACGTAGGTCTCAACGCGCCCGCCGAAGTCGGCGTTCACCAGCGCGATGATATCGTCGAGCGCATTGAGCGACTCGCGCGCCGGCTGCAGCTTCGTGTAATCAAGGACGGGCGTTGCGTAGACCAGGCGGATGAAGCCGCTCGTTTGCGGGTCGTCGCTGGTGTCGAGCGCGCCCATCCAGGAGAAAGGGCGCCGCCCGCCCGCCAGCGCGTCGTCGATCGTTGCGGCGAGCTCGTCATATATTTTGAAGAGCGCGTCGGGTCCGATATCGGCTTTCTCGGCAAGCTCGTCATTTTCGGCGAGCTCGTCGAACAACGTCCCGATCCGGGGCGAGGCGTTTAGCCGTTCGATAAGGCCCGAAGCCTTCGACAATTGCGTCAGCCGGCTGTCGAGCTCGCTTTCTTTTAGGAACAACAAGCCGTTGCGTTGAAAGAAGGGATCGGAGGCCGGCGAAAAGACCGCTGAAAACGTGGATGGTTGGGCTTTCAGGAGATCGGCGAGGGTCGCCGCGAAGGCGTCGGCTTCGTCGAGCGTTTCGGCGCGCGCGACGACGACGAGATCGGTTTTGATCTGCGGGAACGCCGCTTTCAGATCCGCCGCGCGTTGCTGAAACGGCAAGGACGAGTCGAGCATCGCGCTCGTGTCGGTGTTGACGTCCAGCGATTTGTACGCGTACCAGCCCGCCGCCGCCGTCGCCGCCGCGAAGGCGAGAACGACCAGCCAGCCGCCGCGGCGGGCGGCGCCGGTCCACGCCGACAAGAACGTTTCGAATATCCCCATCTCGGGCCTTCGTTTTTGTGCGCGCCACGGTGCGGACGGCGAGCTGGGCGGTAGGCGGGTGGTATAAACCGGGCCGGGGGCTCGTGAACACCGCCGGCGACCGCCGCCGCCGCCGCGCGCGGCGCTACGAACGCCGCTTGCGGCGAATCGCACCGTTCGATACCCCGGTCGCGTGACGAGACTCGCCGTAACGATCCCCGACATGAACACCAATGAACGCGCGCTGCGATGACCGCGTCATCCGTCCCCCTTATTCGGCCCGTCCGGCCGGAAGACTTCAACGCGGTCTTTGAGCTCGCACGGCGCGCGGGCGGCGGCATGACGAACCTGCCGGCCGACGAGCCTGCGCTGCGCACGCGGGTCGACTTTGCTTGCGAGAGTTTTGCGGCGAACGCCGTCGAACCGGGCCCGGAAGTCTACATGACGGTTCTCGAGGTCGGCGGCCGCATCCTCGGAACGTCCGCGGTATTCTCCAGCATCGGGCTCGACAACGGGTTTGTGAACTACAAAGTCAACTGGACCTTTCACGCCTCGCGCCAGGTCAATAAGCGCATAAAACGACGGCTACTCGTCTTAACCCATGACTTCACCGGCGCCGCTGAAGTGGGGTCGTTGTTTTTGTCGCCCGATGCGCGCGGCGGCGGCTACGGGAAGTTCCTGGCGCGGACCCGCTATCTCTTTATCGCCCAGCGGCCGGACATCATCGCCGATCCGGTGTGCGCCGAGCTTCGCGGCTGGCGCGCGCCGGGCGGGGCGCAACCGTTTTGGGAGGCCCTGGGCCGGCGCTTCTTCGAAATGGAGTTCGAAGAGGCGGACGTCCACAACGCCGCCAACGGCAATCAGTTTATCGCGGAGCTTATGCCCCGGTATCCGATTTACGTCTCCTTGCTGCCGGAAGACGCGCGGGCCTGCATCGGCCGCCCGCATGACGGCGCGGCGCCCGCCTACAATATGCTGATGGCGGAAGGGTTCCGCTTCAACGACTATATCGACATTTTCGACGGCGGCCCGCTGGTCGACGCTAAGCAAAACGAGATCCGAACGATCCGCGAGAGCATGACGGCCCCGGTCGCCGGCGTTATCGACGACGTCGACGCCGCGGCGGGGCGCAAAGCCGACGCGATCGTCGCGACCGGCGCGGTCGCGGATTTTCGAGCCGTGCGCACGAGCGTCGTTTTCGGCGGCGATGCGGGCCCGGACGCCGGAGACCGCGGTCCGGCCGAGGGCGTCGTCATCGGCCGCGACGCCGCCGACCGTCTCGGCGTCGAGCCCGGCGCGCCGGTGCGTTGGGTTTTGTGGTGAAGCGCGCGCCGGCGAACTGATCAGGAGCGACGTCGATGGACGACCAACTCTTCATCCAAGGACGCTGGCGCGACGGGCGCGGGCCCGTTCTCCAATCGCGCGAACCGGCCGGCGGCGCGGTCATTTTTGAAGGCGCGTCCGCGACGCCGGACGACGTCGACAATGCGGTCGACGCGGCGCGCCGAGCCCTCGACGGTTGGTCGCGCGCGCCGTTGGAGGATCGCGTCGCCGTCCTGGAGCGGTACCGCGACATCGTCTTGCGCGACGCCGAAAAGCTCGCCCGGCTGATTGCGCGCGAAACCGGCAAACCGCTTTGGGAGACGAAGACCGAGGCGGCCGCCGTCGCCGGCAAGGTCGACATCTCCGTTCGTGCGTACAAAGAACGAACGGGCGTCAAAGAAAGCGTAGCGGGGCCGACGCGCGCTGTTTTGCGGCACCGCCCGCACGGCGTGATGGCGGTCCTCGGTCCGTTTAATTTTCCGGCCCATTTGCCGAACGGCCATATCGTTCCGGCGCTCATCGCCGGCAACGCCGTCGTTTTCAAACCGAGCGAGTTGGCGCCGGGGCCGGGCGCGTTCTTGGTCGCGGCCATGGCCGAAGCCGGCGTGCCGGAGGGCGTCGTCAACCTCGTGCACGGCGCGCGCGAGACGGGCGAAGCCCTAGCGGGCCATGACGGCGTCGACGGACTGCTCTTCACAGGCGGCGCGGCGACCGGCGACGCCTTGCGCCAAGCCTATGCGGCGCGTCCGGAAAAAATTCTTGCGCTCGAACTCGGCGGCAACAACCCGCTGATTTGGTGGGATACGGAGGCGATCGACGCCGCCGCGTTTGCGACTGTCCAATCGGCGTTCTTGACCGCCGGACAGCGCTGCACCTGTGCGCGCCGGCTCATCATCCCCGACGGCGCAGCCGGCGAGCGCGCCGTCGACGCGCTCCTTGCGCTCGTCGACCGGTTGATCGTCGACGAACCGCTCGCCGACCCGCAACCCTTTCACGGGCCGGTCATTACGCCGGGCGCGGCGCAGGGGCTTGCGGCGGCGTTCGCGGCGCGCGAGGCGGCCGGCGGCGCCGTTTTGCGACGCCTGCGCGTGCGCGACGAGGGCGGCGCGTTCGTCACGCCCGGCGTCATCGACATGACCGGCGTTGCGGACGTTCCTGATGAAGAGCATTTCGGCCCGATGTTGCAAATCTTCCGCGTCGCCGACTTCGACTCGGCGATTACCCACGCCAACGCGACGCGCTTCGGCCTGTCGGCCGGCCTTTTGTCGGACGACCAGGACAGATGGGACGACTTTCTCGCCCGATCGCGCGCCGGCATCGTCAACTGGAACCGACAGACGACGGGGGCGAGCTCGGCCGCGCCGTTCGGCGGGATCGGTGCGTCCGGCAATCATCGTCCGAGCGCGTACTATGCGGCCGATTACTGCGCCTACCCGGTCGCGTCGATGGAGGGGGACGCGCTCCTGGACGCGCCTGCGGACGCGCCCGGGCTGCGCGCGTGAGCGACCCGGCGCGCGAAGTTAATTTCGACGGGCTCATCGGGCCGACGCACAATTATGCGGGCCTTGCGATCGGCAACGTCGCGTCGGCCGACAATGCCGGCGAGGTCTCAAACCCGCGCGACGCCGCGCTGCAGGGACTTTCAAAAATGCGCGCCGTTCTGGACCTCGGCGTTCTGCAAGGCTTCATCCCGCCGCCGCGGCGCCCCGATCTCAGGTTTTTGCGCGCTGTCGGGTTCACCGGCGACGACGCGGGCGTTCTCGGCGCGGCGGCGCGCGCCGACCCCGGCTTGCTCGCGAACGCCTATTCGGCGTCCGCGATGTGGACCGCGAACGCGGCCACGATTGCGCCGTCGCGCGACACCGCTGACGGGCGTGTTCATATCACCCCCGCCAACCTCGCCGCGCACCTCCATCGCGCGCTTGAGGCGTGCGAGACGGCGGCGACTTTGGACATGATCTTTCCGGACAAGGACCGCTTCGCCCGTCACGACCCGTTGCCGGCGGGCGTGCATTTCGGCGACGAGGGCGCGGCGAACCACGGCCGCCTCGCCGAACGCCATGCCGGCCCCGGTGTGCATCTATTCGTGTACGGCGAGGACGGCGCGCGGTTTCCGGCGCGCCAGCGGCGCGCTGCGAGCGAGGCGGTCGCGCGCCTCCACGGGGTGGCGCCGGAACGGCGTTTGCTGCTTAAACAATCGCGCGCCGCGTTGGACGCCGGGGCCTTCCACAACGACGTCGTATGCGTCGCCAATGAAAACGTTCTGTTTCTGCACGAACAAACATTCGAGGATCGCGACGGCGCGCTCGGCGCCGTTCGGGCCGCCGCGCCGTTCGTTACGATCGTCGAGGCCGGCGCGGACGCCGTGTCGCTGCAAGACGCGGTGGGGGCCTACCTCTTCAATTCGCAACTCTTGACGCTCCCGGACGGATCGATGGCGCTGTTGTTGCCGCGTGAGGCCGAAGAAAACGCCGCGTCCCGAGCATTCCTGCAGCGCACGCTGGACGACGATAATCCGATCGACCGACTGATTTTCAAGGACGTTCGGGAGAGCATGCGCAATGGCGGCGGACCGGCCTGCCTGCGCCTGCGCGTCGTATTGAACGACGCTGAACGCGCCGCGACGGACCAAAGGTTTTTCTTGACGCCAGACCGTATTGCAAAGCTCGAGACCTGGGTGCGTGCGCATTACCGCGATCGATTGGCCCCCGCCGATCTCGCCGATCCGGCGCTCATGCGCGAATCGTTCGCGGCGCGCGATGCGCTCGACGCGCTTCTCAACGAAGACTTTTAGGCGTCGCCGCGCAGGGGGGCGACGTATTTGCGCGTAACCTCGCGCAACGTGAAGCTCGACTCGACCGTCGCGACGTTCGGCAGGCGGAGGATCGTCTCGGAAAGGAACGTCTCATAATCGGCGAGCGACGGAACGACGACGCGCAGGAAATAGTCGAACTTGCCCGTCACGAGGTTGCATTCCATCACTTCGCGCCGATCTTTGATCTCGCGCTCAAAGTCGCGAAGCGATTTTTCGTCTTCGCGCTCAAGTTTGACCAGGGTGATCACCGTAACGTTGACGCCGAGCGCCTCGCGATTAATCTCCGTATGGTAACCTTTGATGATGCCTTCATGTTCGAGACGGCGCAGGCGGCGCAAACAGGGCGTCGGCGACAAGCCGACTTTGGCCGACAGATCGGCGTTGGTGATGCGCGCATTCTCCTGAAGGTGCTTCAGGATGTTGTAGTCGATTTGGTCGAGTTTCATGGGACGCCCGCGCGTTGCCCGACCGGTGATCGCGCGGCGACGCCGCCGGTCGACGTGCGGTGGGTATTTAGCGGAAAATGCTAAATGTCAACACTGGTCCGCGCGGAATCTGCGGGACTTCCGGGCGCGAAACCGGTAGACAACGCGTCGAGATTTAACGGCGCGGGCCCCTCATTCGGGACGGCCCCGCCGACTGGCCGGGAGAGCGCGACGATGCAGCTTCGTGACGTCGAAACGGAAGGGTGGCGGCGCGTCGTGCGCGTTGAAGACGAGACCGCCGGTCTTCTTTGTTTCATCGCCGTTCACGACGCGACGCTCGGCCCAGGCTGCGGCGGCGTCCGGGTATTTCCGTATGCCGATGAAGATGCCGCATTGCGGGACGTTAAGAACCTTTCGCGGGGCATGACCTACAAAAACGCGCTCGGCGGCATCCCGTTCGGCGGCGGCAAGGCGGTCATCGTCGCCGATCCGCGTAAAGACAAAACGCCGGCCATGTTCAAAGCCTTCGGCGAGGCGTTGAACGCGTTGGAGGGGCTCTACTACACGGCTGAGGACTCAGGCGTCACCGATGAGGATCTCGCCGTCGTTCGCGGCGTCACCCCTTACGCGGGCGGCGTCGCCAAAGACGGCGTCGGCGGCAACCCGTCGCCGTTTACGGCGCGCGGCGTGTGGCGCGGCATCGAAGCGGCGGCGCGCGCCCGGCTCGGCCGCGAGGATCTCAACGGCGCGAGCGTGTCGATCTTGGGCGTCGGCGCCGTCGGCATGGCCCTCGCCGGGCATTTGCACGACGCCGGCGCGCGCCTCGTCGTCGCCGACGTCTTCGACGAGCGCGTCGAGGAAGCGGCGGCGCGGTTCGGCGCGGCGCCGGCGACGCCCGCGGAGGCCCCCGGCGCCGCGGTCGACATTTACGCGCCGTGCGCGCTCGGCGGCGCGATCGACGCGCAAACGCTCGGTGAATTGCGCGCGGGCGTGGTCGCCGGGGCGGCGAACAATCAGCTTGCAACGCCCGACATGGACGAGGGCCTGCGCGCCAAAGGCGTTCTCTATGCGCCCGACTTCGTCATCAACGCCGCCGGCGTCATCAGCGTCGGGCTCGAAATTCTCGGCCAATGGAGCGCGGACGAACTGAACGCGCGGATCGACAAAATCGGCGATACGCTCAGCGAGATTTTTCAGCGCGCCGACGCCGAGGGCCGCGCCACCGGCGCCGTCGCCGACGACCTCGCCCTTGAAATCATCAATCGCGCCCGTTGACCGAAACGAGGCGGCCGTCTTCGGCGCGCGCCGAACCTACAAGGAGACTAGCCCCATGAGCGCAACAGATCCCGTCGTCGTCGCCGGCTTGGCCCGCACCCCGATCGGCAATTTTCTCGGTGCTTTCGCCGGCGTTAAAGCGACCGAGCTCGGCGCGCGGGCGATCGACGCGGCGTTGACGCGCGCCGGCGTCGCCGCGGATGCGGTCGACGAGGTGATGATGGGATGCGTCCTGCCGGCCGGGCTTGGCCAGGCGCCGGCCCGACAGGCTGCGCTCGGCGCGGGCGTGCCTAAAGACGCCGGCTGCGTGAC
>JBCCZS010000049.1:0-16936 GCA_039187035.1 Pseudomonadota bacterium
CCGGTCTGTCGCCGACCGACTATGCGCGGATGATGGCCGGAAAAATCGCCGTCGGGTGGCCGCCCGGCTTTTTTTATTCCTATGCGAACCCTGGCCATACGCTCGCCGGCGCCGCAATCGAGGCCGTTTGCGCGTGTTCATACGACGACTTTATGGCCGAGGAGGTGTTGGGGCCCGTTGGCATGGCGGACGCGTCGTTTTCGTTGTCGCCCGAACAGGCGCCGCGGCTCGCCAACAGCTACCGAGCGGACGGCGTCGCGCCGTCCGGCCGTTGGGAAATGGGGGTTCGGCCGTCCGGTTCGCTCCTCGTCACGGCCGAGGATCTCGGCGCGCTCGTTAAGTTTTATGCGACGCGCGGAGAAGGCGTCGACATTATCTCCGAACAGCTTTTTATCCGTATGGAAAACGCCGAAACGTCCGCAACCGCGCGCGCCGGCGTTGTGGAAGGCGGATACAGTTTGGGCAATTTCGGGTTTTTCGCGGGCAAAGGAAAAATCTTCCACGGCCACACCGGCGGCACGGACGGTTTTCGAACGTGGATGGGCTACGACCCGGATACGGCGTCGGGCTTTGCCGTCGTGACGAACGGGGGGCCGCCTGGAATGCGCAGTCAGCTCATGCGGTTGATCGGCGGCTATCTCTTGCGCGACTTGGAGCCGGCGGCGCCGGCGCCGGCCGTCGGCGGCGCGGAACGGTTCGTCGAGGCCGGGTGGTATGCGCCGTTCACGCATGAAATGCCGTTTCGCGCGTGGCTCTTTTCGGTTTTCGGCGCCGTCAAGTTGACGCCTGACGGCGACGGATTGGCCCTCGACCCGATTGCGCCGACGGGCTCGCCCCGGCGTTTGGTGCATGTGGGCGAGGGGCGTTTTCGCACCGAGACGCGCCCCATCGCGACGGCGGCGATGGTGGACGGGCCCGACGGCGCGCGCGTCTTCGTGGAAGGCGAAGCTTACGCGCGCATATCGGTCTTCGCAGCGTACGGAGCGTTTTACCTCTTTGCGGGCGGGCTCGTCGTCGGCGCTCTGGTCGCGGCGCACGCTGTCTTTTGGATCGCGATGCGCGTGTTCGGCCGGCTCGAGCCGGGGGCGGGCGTGCGGCTGCGCGCCGGCCTTGCGGTGTCGGGCGCATGCCTTGTGGCGCTCGTCGCGATGTTCGTCACCTACGCCATGCTCGCAGACGTCAACACGTCCGGGCAGTTCGGGCGACCGGGCGCGCTGCCGATTTCGCTCAGCGTCATGAGCGTCGTCGGGCCGGCGGCCCTTTTGTTCGCCGGCGTTTCTTTGGCGCAGAGGGCGCCCGGGCGCGCGCCGTTACGCCTTTACGGGCTTGTCGGGTTGGTTTTTCTCGGCGGCGCGTGGGCGCTGACGGCTGTGAACGGATGGGTTCCGTTCGTGTCCTGGCGGATCTGACCGCGCATGCGAGACCGCACCGAAAAGCGAAGCCCGCCGCTTCAACGCCTTCTGCAAAAGGCCAACTTCCCGTCCGACGGCGGGTCGTGGCGCAAGTTGGGCGTTATCTTTTCGCTGCAGATCGCGCACGATCTGCCGAACGCGTTGACGACGACGATGGCCCCGACCTTATTCGTCAAACGCCTCGGCACGCCGCTCGAATATCTCGGCTTGTTTTTTCTGCCGCTGGTGGTCACCGCACTGAAATGGACCTGGGCGCCCGTCGTCGACAATCGATGGTCGCCGCGCTACGGGCGCCGGCGCTCCTGGTTGGGACCGCTCACCTTTCTGGTGGCGTTGTGCTTCTTCGCCGTGGGGCTCGTTCAGCCGAGCCTCGACACGCTGTTCGTGATCATCGGCATTTTGGTGATCAAACAGGTTTTTTACTCGACCCAGGAGATCGCCGCCGACGGCTATGTCGTCGAGAACCTCAGCGCAGCCGAACGCGGGCTCGGGTCCAGCGTCGTATGGCTCGGCAAGGAACTCGGCCAGGTGATCGGGTTTGCCGGGCTCTTGCTCGTCGCCGATCGTTTCGGATGGAGCGCGGCGTTCATTTCGGCCGCCGTGCTCTTCATCGTCTTCAATGTGCCCGCGCTCATCCGGCCCGAACCGCCGATTTCGGCGGAAGCCTCCGCGGCGCGGGCGAACATTCGCGCGTTT
The DNA here is from genome assembly GCA_039187035.1 of Pseudomonadota bacterium. Classification (GTDB taxonomy): domain Bacteria; phylum Pseudomonadota; class Alphaproteobacteria; order Caulobacterales; family Parvularculaceae; genus JAJFFW01. The sequence continues at coordinate 2,109 of JBCCZS010000049.1, forward strand.
TTCCGCAAAAAAGTGAATTGGCGCATTATCGCCGTGGTCTTCGCAATGTCGTTTTCGGTGCAAATGCCCGTCGCCGCCATCGGGCCGTTTTTGGGATCTAAGGGACTGACCTTGTCGGAAATCGGCATCGTCCTAGGGATCGCGGCGAGCCTCGGCGCGGTCCTGTCATTGTCCGTCGCGTCGGTCGTGATCGCGCGTTTCGGGGCCAAGCGAACCGCCAAGCTCATGTTGCTGGTCGCGCCCTTGGCGAGCCCGCCTTTCCTCTGGCTCGCGGCGCAAGAAACGGCCTCCGCCCAGATCGTCGTCTTGATCATCCTGTGGGCGACGATCTGCACCGCGCCGATCAGAATGGCGCTTTACGCCGCCCGGATCGGTTGGACCTCGGAGGGGCAGGCCGGAACGGACATAACGGTTCAGCAGTCGACTTGGTTTCTGGGCTTCGCGGCGGCCGGCGCAGTGTCCGGCGTCATCGCCGCCAACCTCGGATGGGTCGGCTTTTTCTTAATAAACGTCGCCGCGACGACCTGCGCTTTGCTGTTTTTCATTCAGTCGCACGACGCGATCGAGGCCGCGGTTGAACGGTGGCGCAAACGCAACGTCGCGGCATAAATCCGCCGCCAATCGTTCACCTCGCATTCAAAACGCAGTAGATTGTATGCAATCCGCGTTCGCGAAGCGCGTCCGCTATCGTCGGGAGGGAATTGACATGAACAAGAACAACCTTTTTCAATCCGCGAGCGTCTTCGGCGCGTCGTTGTTGGCGGCCGCGACCGGGGGCGCGGCGAACGCGCAAGACGTCGTGCGCGACGAGATCGTTGTCACGGGCGAAAAGCGCGGAAAGTCCATTCAGGACACGCCCACCAGTACCGAAATCGTCACGACGGAAGACATCCAGTCGCTCAACATCGTCGACCTTGAAGACGCGCTCCGGCGCATCGGCAACGCCGGCTTTTCCGCGACGGCGCGCGGCAACAACGAACAATTCGTCTTGCGCGGCGTGCAATCGGGCGGCGTGACGCCGGGCGACACGCCGGTCGCGACGTTGATCGTCGACGGCGCGTTCATCCCGAACCAGGCGGCCGGCGCGACCATTTCAAACGCGTGGGACGTGACGCAGATCGAAGTGCTGCGCGGCGCCCAGTCGACGATCCAAGGCCGCAACTCGCTAATCGGGGCCATCGTCGTCAACACGCAAGACCCGACCTATGAGTGGGATCTTAAAGGCCGCGCGACGTATGCGGAGGGCAATACGTGGGAGACGTCGGCGGCGTTCGGCGGGCCCATTATCGAGGACGAATTGGCGTTTCGCGTCGCGGTGCAGCGCCTTGAGAGCGACGGCTTCATCGAACGGCTGGACGGCAGCGACGGCGACCGGGAAACCAGCACGCTCGTTCGCGGCAAACTCCTCGTCGAACCGAAAAGCTTGCCGGGGCTTCGCTGGGATCTCGTTGCGAGCTATACGGACGAACGTGACGGCAATGCTCTCGTTTCCGGCGCCGACCCGGAAGCCCGGCTGCAAACGTTCGACGTCGCCTCGCGCACCGACCGTGAAATCCTCATCCTCGGCAGCGAGCTCAGCTACGAAATCAACGAACAGCTGACGTTCACGTCAGTGACGAGCTACGCCAATCTGAAGACGGATGAAATTGCGGATTTCGACGGTCTCCCGGCCTTGCCTGTTCCCTTCACCGCTAGCCGCGCGGACGATCGCGATTCCACCGACTGGTTGCAGGAGATTCGCTTTCTCTACGACAATGGCGAAAATCTTGAGGTCCTAATCGGCGGGTTGTACGCACGGCGGTTCCGCGACGACGTTACGGCCGTTCAGCAAACGCTCCCGGTCCTGCCGGCCGATTTGGCCGACCTGACCCCGCTCGGGCTCCCGGGCCAGGGCCTCGACCCGGTCTTTCAAGCCGTCACCTTCCAGGCGACGGGCGGTCTTGCGTCGATCTCGACACCGGCCACAGCCCCGCGCGTGCTAACCGATCCCTTGCTCCTCGGCGATTTTGCGCCCCTCGGGAGCGACTTTAATTTCCAACCCGATTTTACGACGTATGCGGTTTTCGGCGAGGCGTCTTACGATCTCTCGGACGTCTTCACCTTTACGTTCGGCTTCCGGTACGAACGCGAGGAGGCGGACTACGCCGCCTTCCAACAGAACGTTCTCTTGGAGCAGTCCGACTTGCTCGCCTTGACGCCGGGCGGCAATCCGGGTCTCGGGGCCGCGGTGCAAGCCGCGCTCGTGACCGATTTGACGCCGCTCGTCGGGCCGGCGACGGCGGGCGCGGTCGCGGCCGGCGCGACGCCGTCAATTCTACCGTTTTACTCGCAGCTCGTCGGCGGCGCGATCATTGTCGCCAACGGCGGCGACCAGAACGCGTTGACGCCGATCGACTTGGAAGAAAATCTCAGTTTCGACGTCTTTCTCCCGAAATTCGTCGCCACGTTTAATTTAACCGACGACGTTTCCATCGCCGCGTCGGCGCAACGCGCGTATCGGCCGGGCGGCATCGGCATCAACCCGGTGCAGGCGATCACGTTTGCGTTCGACCCGGAGTTTTCGTGGAACTACGAACTCGCCCTGCGGTCGGTGTTGATGGACGGTCGGCTGCTGTTCAACGCCAACGTCTTTTACATCGACTGGACCGATCAGCAGATCGAAGTTCAACTCTCCGGCATTCCTCAAGACTCCGCGACCCAGAACGTCGGCTCGAGCGAGCTCTACGGTTTTGAAGCCCAGGTCAGCTACGAGCTCACCGACTCGCTCGAGATTTTCGGGTCGATCGGCGTCGTCGAAACCGAAATTACCGAAGTTGGCGCGGCGAACGCCGAGCTTCTCGGCGACGAGTTCCCGTTTGCGCCGAGTTACTCCGGGTCCGCCGGCTTTACCTATCAGCACCAGTCGGGCTTCAACGCGACGTTCGACGTGAACTACCAGGGTGACTCGCAACCTCTGTTACCGAACAATTCCGGCCCGATGCCCATGGCCGGCACGGGTCTGTTGAACGAGTCCCGCGTGTTGGTTAACGGCCGCGTGGGCTACGACTTCGACAATTACGGCGTCTTTATCTTCGCTTCGAACATTTTCGACGACACGTATCTGGCGAACGCGGACGCGCTCGTTGGCAACGTCGTCGTCGGCGAGCCGCGGATTATCGGCGGCGGGATCACCTTCGACTTCTAGCCGGCGACGCGGCGCGATTGCGTACGGTCCCCTTAGACGCGTCCGACGGCTGGCGGCCCGCCTCCGTCTGGGGGTTGGCGCTGTTGTACGGCGCGTCGTACGCTTGCTTTTCGCTTGTCGCGAATAGAACCGGCGCCGCCCCGACGTCCGGGACGGATTTGTCGCTCAAGGCGGCGGCGTTCGCCCTAATCGTCTGCATACCCGTTTACGTCTTTCGCCGGCGGCTCGCGGCGCGCGCCGCGGCGCTGGCGCCGCAAGAAGCGGGGCCCGGGGCGCCGGCGGCGGCGGCGTCAGGGCTGGCGACGGCCGTCATCGCCTTGACGACGCTCGCGGCGTTTTCATTTTCCGGCGTTTCCATCCTCTTTGCGTTATTGATGATGCGCGGCGGGGTGTTAATCCTTAGTCCGATCATTGACGCGGCCTCTCGGCGGCGGATCCGTCGTCAGTCCGTGCTCCTCTTAAGCGTCAGCGTGCTCGTCGTCGCGTACGCCCTTTCGCGCACTGGAGAGGAGCCGCGATCAGGCTGGATCTACGTCAACCTCGGCGCCTATCTTCTCGCCTACGCCGTCCGGCTGAGCGTCATGTCTCGGGAAGCCAAACGCGACCGACCCGGCGCGCGCGCGGCTTTTGCGGCTGCGGAATTTCGTTGGGCGAGCGTCTTTCTCTTGACGGCCGGGCTCAGCTTAGCCGCTTTAGCGGCCGCGACGACAACGACAACGACAACGACAACGATGACGGCGGCGGGCGGTTGGTCGATCGCGGCGCACGGCGCGTCAGGGGGCGTCGCCTACGCGGCCGTGTTGTTCGCCGGCACGTTGATTTACCTTGATCCGCGCGAACATAGTTTCACGATCCCGGTGAACCGGGGCGCGGGCCTCGCCGGCGGCGCAGCGGGCGCCGTCGTCGGCGGCGCGTTCGGGCTCGTCGCGTCGCCCTCATGGGCGGAGCTGACGAGCGCGGCCGTCATCCTGCTGGCGCTTGCGTGCGCGGCGCGGTTTGAGCGTCGTCAGCACCCGTCCATTTCTCGATAATCGTCTTGACCGACGTAATCTGGATCGGCTTCGGCAAATAGTCGTCAAAGCCGTCGGCGGCGAACCGCTCCCGGTCGCCTTCCATCGCATGGGCGGTGAGCGCGACGATCGGCGTCGGGGCGCGGCCCTCCGAGGCCTCCCAGGAGCGAATGGCCTGCAACGCTTCGCGTCCGTCCATCACCGGCATCGAGATGTCCATCAACACGAGGTCGAACGCGCCCGCCTTGAACAGGTCGAGCGCTTGCCGGCCGTTCTCCGCGAAGCTGACCGTATAGGCGCTGCGGTCGATCATGTTTTCAATGACGAGGCGGTTCACTTGGTTGTCCTCGGCGATGAGGATGGCGCCGTGCGGCCCCTCCGCCGCGGCGGCGCCTTCCTCGACCGCGGAAGACGGCGTCGCGCTCGGATCGCTCGCGTCTTGCGACGGGCTCGTCTCGACGAGGCGCGCCAATGCGTCCTCAATTTGGTTTTGGCGCGCCGGCTTGGTGAGAAATTCAAGCTCGCCGACGGCTTGGAAGGCTTTTCGCGTTTCGTGTCCGTCTACGGACGAAAGGACCAAAATGGGCATCCGCGGGTCCGCCTGCGCGCGGATCGCCGCCGCGAGCGCCAACCCGTCCATATCGGGCATTTGATAATCGATGATCGCGAAGTCGTACGGGGCGTCCGTTGCGGCGGCGATCGCGTCGAGGGCGCCCGCCCCGCCGTCGGCGACGTCGACCGCGACGTCGAGGCTCTCCATCATCTCCTGCATGATCTCGCGATTGACGGGCAAGTCGTCGACGACGAGCGCCCGCATCCCGGCGAGCACGTCCGCGCCGGCCCCGCGCCGCGAGATCGGGGCGTCTCCCAGAAGATCGATCGGCAATTCGAGTTCGATCCAAAATGTCGAGCCGTGCCCAAGGCGGCTCGTGACGCCGATTTGGCCGCCCATCGCGTTGACGAGGCTTTTTGTGATCGAAAGACCGAGACCGGTCCCGCCGAAGCGACGCGTGGTTGAGCCTTCGGCCTGCGTGAACTTATCGAAGATCTGCGCGATTTTCTCGTCCGGGATGCCGATGCCGGTGTCGGACACTTCGATCCTCAAGGCCGCCGTCTCGCCGAGAACCGTCCCTGATACGCCCAAAACGACGCCGCCTTCGTGGGTGAATTTCACGGCGTTGCCGACGAGGTTCGTCAGCACCTGCCGTATCCGTCCGGCGTCGCCTATAAGGCCGCTCGGCGTTTGCGGGTCGTAGCGCACCGCAAGGTCGAGTTTCTTTTCGCGCGCGACGCCGCCGAGGAGCGTTGCGACGTCGTCGACCGCGTCGTGCAGATCGAACGGCGTCGGATCCAACTCGAGTTTACCCGCCTCGATTTTCGAGAAGTCGAGAATGTCGTTGACGATGGTCAAAAGCGCCAAGCCGGATTTGTGGATTGTCGCCGCAAACGAGCGTTCACGCTCGCGCAAGGGCGCGGTTTGAAGGAGTTCCGCCATGCCGACGACACCGTTCATTGGCGTGCGGATTTCATGGCTCATATTCGCGAGGAATTCCGATTTCGCGCGGTTCGCGGCCTCGGCTTCAACGCGCGCCGCGGCGAGCGCCTCGAGCGATCGCTCAATCTCGCGGTGGAATAGCGCCGCGCTCGCGACGGCGATGATGACGCTTAACGTCAACCCCACGAAAATATTGAAAATTATGCTATCGATCAGTTCGACGTTCGTCATGGAATTGAAGTAATATGAATAATGATCAATCCCTAATCCGAAGAATAGATACGACAGGGCGGCAATAAAGAGAAAACCGGAGTAAACGCCTCCTCGCCATCCGAGCATGAAGGCCGAAACCGTCGCGACCGGCGCGAAGAGCATCGCCTTGATCGTGATCAGACCGCCCAGCTGCACGCATTGGAACGAAAGGACGCCGACCGCGTAGGTGGCGAAGGCGTATGCGGTCGCTTGGAACGGGAGGCCGAGCGCGCGTGCGATCGGGAAGACGACGAACGCGCTGATGCAAATGACCGTCGAGCGCACATGGTTCGCGCTGCCTTTGAGAACCGCCTGCGCGGAAACCTCGTCGCCGATAATAGCGTGAACGACGACGGCGAGAACGGCCGCAAACCATGAGATGGTCGTCAACGTGCGCATGCGCGCCGTTTCCAGGGGAACGCCGCGACCTTCCGGCCAAAAAAGCTCGCTGAGAATCTTACGTGCCGCCATCACACCGTCTCCGAACGACATGGTGCATAGCGGCGAAGTTTTAAGATTAAGTGCCCTGCGCCGCTTGCGCCAAGCGCGCGATGACGTCGTTCAGCGTCCGTTCGACCCCGAAAATGAGCCCCGCCATATGACCGAGCCGGACGATGACGAGATCGCAGGACGGGATCACGACGACGCGTTGCAAGCCGCCGCCGCTCATCCAAAACGCGTCGGGCGGCGAGCCGGGCAGGAGCCCCGTCGCGTTGGTGCAGAAAAACCCGCCGTAGTAAGGGTTGTGGCGCCACGCCTCGGCGGCCGGCGTTTGTACGAAGTCGACAAACGTCTCGTTAAGGATTTGGCGATCGCCCCACGCGCCGCGTTGCAGATAGAGTTGTCCGAGCCGGGCCCAATCCATCGCGCGGCCGTAGTCGTGCCCGGAAATCAAAAAGTGTCCGAACGGATCGGTTTCCAGGAGCATCCCGTCGCTACCGATCCGATCGTAGAGATTGGCTTGCGGCCAATTAAGGAACGCCTGCACGTCGCCTTGCGCCATACGCTCACGGACGATCGCCGTCGCCAGCAACGGGTCGCAATTTCGGTACCGTCCGGCGGTTCCCGGCGGGTCGGCGAGCGGTTTTCCTAAGCAAAAATCGACGGAGTCGACCCCGCCGCCATAGACGTAGATATGGTCGAGGAAACGGCCGTTCTCCGATTTGATGGAATGGTCCTCGTCTTTTCCGAAGCTTCCGGAAAACTCCAAGCCGCTCGCCATATTCAGAATGTCGCGCACCCGGATTGATCGCCGCGGATCGTCGGCCCGCTCGCGCCAACGGTCGAACAAATCGTCATCGTCGAGACGAACGCCGCCGGTTCGTTCGGCGACGCCGACGAGGCTCGCCGCAACGCTTTTTCCCATCGACCAGGATTCAAATTGCGTCCGGCGTTCGAAGGGGTCGCGGTAGCGCTCGACGACGATCTTGCCTTTGTGGGCGACGACGAGCGCGTTCGTAAACTCCATCGGGTTCGCAAAAGCATGCTCGACCGCGTCGTTGACGGCGTCGGCGTCAAGGCCCGTGGCGCCGGCGTCGCCGGGCTCCGGCGCGTAGATCGGTTCGAAGTCGTCCGTAATGGGACTGCGGACGACCGGTGTCGGCTCGAATGCGGGCGTTGCGTCCGGATGATCGAGAATGACGCAGCCCTGGTCGCCGAAGCGACGCGCATAGGCCGTCTCGCCGTTCAGCGTCAGGCGCACGCTTTCAGCGTCGCGGTCGACGTCGATCTCGACGGGGAGTTCCAGCAAAAGCCGCGGGTTCTTGGTCTCCAACGCCTCTTTCATGACGTGGTCGGGCGCCGCCATCCACGAACAGCTCAGGGTAAAGACGTCTTTCGGGTCACGGCCGGTGACGAACACGCCGGAGGCGACGACTTTTGCCGCCCAGGCTAGGCCGCACCGGGCGGGATTGTTCTGGTCGATGGCCATCAGTGGTCGACGCACACGCGTTGCGGAAAAGCGCCCGCGCGCTCGACGACGTGGACGGTCTCCAACGTGTCGAGCGAAACGACGTGCAACTCGCACGAGGCCCGGCAACTGATGTAGGCGCGCTTGGAGTCTTTCGAGATCGTTAAATAGCTCGGCTGCTTGCCGAGCGGAATTTTCTTGACGAATTCCAGGTCCGGATAGCTGTAAACTGCTGCAAACGCGCCGGTCGTCGCAAGGAAAATCGCGTACCGTTGGTCCGGCGTCACCTCGACGCCGTGGTCCACCGTAAACGGATATTTGTCTTCGCAGGGCGGTTCGGACCCGTCGTCCAGCCCCGGCATGGCGACCGTCTTGACGATGCGCCAATCGACAAGGTCGAACACGTGGAAGCCGTGCATGCGCGATAGCTGGATATAGGCCGTGCGGCCGTCCGGGCACAGCGCGAAGGGGCGGACATTGTCCTCGAACGTGAAATGGCGCGTCCATTGGTCCGTCGTCGCATCGATTTCGTCGAACGATCCCCAAATGATCGAGCCGACGTAAACGCGCGACCCGTCGGCGCTCACGCGCACCTTGTGGCCGCCGAGATTGGCGATCTGGATCGGCGTGACGGCGCGGGTCTCGACGTCGACTTTCGAGACGAGTTTGCGGTCGTTATGGGCGTTGTAAACGAAGCGTTTGTCGGGCGAGGCCGCGAAATGCTCGATCGAGCCGAGCAACGGAACGCGCCATAGTTCCTCCAGCGTCCGTGCGTCGAACGCGGCGAAGACGCTCCGCGCTTCCCCCGTCGGTTCGCGCCAGAACTGCCACCGGTTCGTACCGTTCGTATACAGTGTTTTGTTATCGGCGGACAAAACGATGCTGTCCGGAACGAACTCGTCGCCGAGGGACATGATCCCCCGCGGCGCGTAGCCGTCTTGCTCGTCATAGACGCGAATGTCCGCGCCGATTGTATTCTGTAGGTAGATCATGGGTGCGCTTATCGGTTGAGGAGTTCGGTGATGCGAACGCCGGTGATGAGGTCGCCGCTGACGCGCAGCTTGCCCATCGCGAAGGCGAGGTCGCCGGGGAGCTTTTTGCCGAGGATCGCCGAGAAGTCCGCAAGCGAGACGGCGACGGTCGTATCCGCAGGGCCGTCGTCATTGCTCACCGCCGCCGGCGACTGCGTCGCGTCGACGAGGATGACCCCGTCCGCGCCGAAGTCGAATTTCAACACTGCGTTGATCGCGGACGCGCGGGGCGCGATCATCGTGAAAAATTGCGTCAGTTCGTCCAACGTCATGGCGTCGACGTCTCCTTAACGCCGCGGGTGCGGCAATCCTGCCGAACGGCTGCGACTTGTTCGCAGAAACAAAACTTTGTATGTGACCGCTGTGAAATTGTATACAAAATAAGCTTGGCATGCCGCTGATCGCAACCAGTTTCGTGTTCGCCGCGGCGATCGTTTGCGTCGCGCGCCAGGACGGCGGGCGCGGCGCAACGGCGCCGCTTGCGTGGGCGCTCTTGCCCGCCGCGGCGAGGCCGCTCGTCCTGTCCGCCGTGGTCGCTTTGTTCGGCCTCGGGCTCGCCGCGCTCGTCGTCGCGTCGGGCTGGCAGATCGCGGCCCCGCTTTTCGCATTCGCAGTCGCCGCGTGCGTGCCGGCCTGCCTGGCGATGCGCGCCTACGCGCCGCGACTTTATCGCTGGTCGCCGATAATTGCCGTAGTCGGATTATGCGCCGGCGCGGCGTCGGTCATCGTTCGATGACGTTGCGGCTCATCCTCGCCGGGATCGCGGCGCCGGCCGTCTCGCTTATCGTTGCGGGCGCGTTGTGCGCAATCCTGCCGCTGGGCGCGGGGCAGGCCGTTCTGGTCGGCGCGCTCGTCGCGCCGCTCTTCGCCGCCGGCGGCGCGCTCTATTGCTTTTGGGCGCCGACGCCGTCGCGGGCTGCGCGCGCATGCCTCGCCGCAGCCCTCGCCGCGCTCGCCGTATCCGTCGTCGCGGCGCAGTTCAGCGCAGGCGGGGCCTCGTGAACCTCGAGCGCCATCGCCGACTCGTCGATTTGCACGGGGTCGTCGGCCTGTTCGCCGGCGTTCTTCTCTATGCGGTGTGTCTCAGCGGAACGGCGGCGTTGTTCGCGCCCGAGTTGAGCGTTTGGACGACCTACCGTTCCGCGTCGCCGACCTTAGGCGAGGCCGTCAGCCTCGACGCGTTGGGGCGGGACTTGCTGGCCGATGCGCCCGAGGGCGGCGAAGTCGGCTATTTCAGCTTCGGTTTGCCGCGCCGGCTTTCCCCATATGTTGAAGCGTACGCGATCGTGACGGGAGCGGACGGCGCCGAAACGCCTCTATCGGGACGATGGGACAGCGCGAGCGGGGCGCCGATCGCGGTCGCCGACGCGCCGGCGGGTGCGTTCCTGATCGATCTCCACACGCATCTTTTGTTGCCGCAGCCGATCGGCGGATACCTCGTCGGCTTTGCCGGGTTCTTGTTGTTGGCGTCCGTCATCGGCGGCTATGTCGTCCATCGCAGCCTTGTCCGCGACGCCTTCGTGCTCCGGTCCGGACGCGCCTTGTGGCCCGGATGGGCGGACGTCCATAAATCGTTCGGACTATGGGCCGGCGGCTTTTTCGGGATCATGGCCTTTTCCGGCGTTATCCTGACGGTGATGCAGCCCCTGACGGACGCGGTCAATTTCGTCGCCTACCAAGGCGCCCGCGCGAATGCTTACGATACGCATGGCGACGCGCCCCCGCCGCGCGCGGACGCGCCCGCCACGATGCTCTCGCTGGACGACGCCTTGACGACTTTTAAGCGCGAGACGGGCGTGACGCCGATTTATATCAACATCGCCAATTGGGGCGATGAGAACGCTCAGTATACCGCTCTTCACAAGCCGGAGGGCGCGCTGACCGGGTTGCAGCGTTTGGCGATTTCGGGGGTCGACGGCGCGGTCGCGGGGCTTCGAACGTCGGAAGAGCCGGGCCCTGTCGGCCGGCTCTACGCCGCGCTCTCGCCTTTGCATTACGGCGACTATGGCGGCCTCGGCGTCAAAGCGCTTTACGGCGCGCTCGGCGGCGCCCTGTCGCTCGTCATCGCGTCCGGCTCTTTAATGTGGCTCGCCAAGAGGGCGGACGCGTTGAGCCCCGGCGTATCGGGGCCGGCCTACGTCACCGTGTTCTCTGTCGGCTTCGGGCTCCTGCTTGGCGTGCAGGCGATCATCGCATCGGCGCCGGCGGCCTTTGCTGCGGGCTCCTCGTTTTCGGGCGCGTATCCGCTCTTTGTCGTCGGCGCGATCGCCGTCTGTGCGGTCGTCGCAATGCGGTCGGCGTCGCGAACGCAGGCGAGCGCCGTCCTCTGGGCGGCCTCCGCCGCGCTTTCGGCCGGCGCCTGCCTCGGCGCCCTCGCAACATTCCGCAGTCTGACGGGATTCGACGTTGGGTTGGCGATCTACGCCCTGCTCGCCGGGTGGGGCGCGGCGCGGCTCGCCGGCGGCTGCCGGCCCGCGACGGTTGCCTCGGCCGCGGCGGAATAGCGGCGATGGCGGCGCGTCCGAGCCTTGCGGTCGATCACCTGCTCGTCGCGTGCGACGACGTCGCTAAGACGCAACAGGCTTTCTCCAACCGATTCGGCGCCGCCTTCGCGGACGGCGGCGCGCACCCCGGCCAGGGAACGCGAAACGCTTTGGGCGCGATCGGCGACGGGGTTTATCTGGAACTTCTCGGGCCCGACCCGTCTCAGTCCGTGCGTGCGGATTGGCTCGCCGGCGCGCAGGACGGCGCGGTGTTTCATTGGGCCGCCCGGTGCGACGATCTCGGCGCGGTCGCCGACGTCCTCGCGGCGCAAGGTCTCGCCCACTCCGGAATTATCGACGGAGCCCGCACTGCGGCCGACGGGGCTCGCCTCACCTGGAAGTTGCTGTTCCCTGCGCCGTCGGCCTTCGGGGCCGTGATGCCGTTCTTTATCGATTGGCTTGATACGGACCATCCGTCCCTTTCGGCGCCCGATGTCGGCGTTTTGAAAGACTGGATGCTCAAGACGCCCGAAGCGCCGGCGCTGAACGCGTTGTTCAACGCCTTTGAGACGGCGTTGGCCGCGCAACAAAGCGCGCGCGCGTCCTTGCAGGCCGTCGTCGCCGCGCCCTCTGGGGAGGTCGTTCTGCACGCGGCGGATCCGGTCGGTCGCGGGGTCTCGCCGTTCGCGTAACGCCCGCCGGCCGATGATTGACGCGCGTCGACGGGCGTGCGCACCTGTCGTCCCGTAACGACCGGGGGCGGAGCGCGATGATCGATCCGAACAATACTTTCGCGATGATCGCCGCGGTCGCCGGCGTCATCGCGCTCGGTTTCCTCAGTGAACGAACGGCGATCGGCCGGCGATTGTCGGGCGCCGTCGTCGTCCTGATCCTCGCGGCGGCCCTGGCCAATCTCAACGTCCTGCCTGCTTCGTCGCCGGCGTACGGGGTCATCTGGACGGTCGGCGTGCCGCTGGCGGTCGCGCTTTATCTTTTGAAGGCGGACCTGTTCGGCATCGTGCGCGAAGGGGGCGCGACCGTCGTCGCGTTCGTCGCCGGCGCCGTCGGCGTCGTCGCGGGCGCGTTGATCGGCGCGCTTATCTTTGACTTGGGGGCGCAGGAAGCGGCGCTCGCGGCGGTCTTTAGCGCGACGTATTCGGGCGGGTCGCTGAACTTTGCGGCGGTCGCCGAGGCCGTGTCTTTTCGCGACGAGTCGCTGCTCGCCGCGGCCGTCGCCGTCGACAATGTGATGGGGATCGGGTTCTTCGCGCTGCTCAGCGTCGTCGGCGGCGCGGCGGCCTTTCGCGCGTTCCTTCCTTATCGGGCCGAAGCGCTGTCGGCGGCCGGTCCGGCGGCCCCGACCCCTGGCGGCGCCGGGGCGATCGACGGGGCGCCGGTGATCGCCCTTTGCCTGGCCGCCGCCATCTGCGCCCTCGGCGGCGCGGCGGCGGACCTTGCGGGTCTCGGTTCCTACAAGATCTTGTTCATCACCCTGATCGCCGTCGCCGCGGCCACGGTCGGCGCGCCGCTGATGCGCCGCCTTGAGGGGGCCGAAGCCCTCGCTGCGGTGCTGATGTACGCTTTTTTCGTCGTCCTCGGGGCCGGCGCCGACCTCGGCGCCATGTTGGCCGCCCCGCCTGCAATGATCCCCTTCGTTCTCTTGATTTTCGCTTGCCATATCGCGGCGACGTTGGTCGCGGCGCGGATCTTCAAGTTGAATTACGGAGAGGTTGTCGTTGCGTCCGGCGCGTGCATCGGCGGCCCGCCGATCGCGATCGCTTACGCGGTTCTCTTCGGTTGGCGGGCCTTGGCGGGGCCGGCCGTCGGCGTCGGCGTCCTCGGTTACGCGCTCGGCAATTTCATCGGCGTCGCGGTGTTCAGCATTCTGACGGGGTAAGCGCCTTAAACGCCCGCCGCGACGATCGCTAATTGGGCGACCAGCGCGGATCCGATGAACGTTCCGAAAAATACAAAGACCGCGACGACCGCGATCGTGACGCCGTTGCGCCGAAAGCTGTCGACGTCGCCTTGGCGCAGCCCGAGGGCCGCGAACGCCAGAACGGGCGTAATCGTCGCGACGAAGTTGACCGCCTCAAGACGGTCGAGGACCCATGCGGCGCCCGGAACGCCGGGAAAGCCGGCGGCGACGGCGACCGCGGAAACCCACACGAGCGGCGGCAGCCGGTCGCCCGTCGCCCAGGTCAGCACAAAGCCGGCGACGACGATTGCGCCGAGGCAGCAAAGGCCCGCGATGACCGCCGGAATGTCGCCGACGCCCGCGGCGACATGCGACAGCAAGGTCAGCCCGAGAACGGCCCCGGTCGTCGACAGGACGCGCAGGAGTTTGTCGATCGTCGTTTGCGCGGCGTCGGTCATCGCCGTTCCTGAAAGCGTTTCAGTATGCGGAAGTATCGCTCAGCCAGAGGCAGCGTGACGAAAATCGTCACGAAAAGGCCCGTCAGGCCGGTCATGAGATTGCTGCTCGCTGCGAGCGCCACGAGTTCTTCCTCCCGGCCCGGATAAACCGCCGCAAGCGTCGTCGAGCACGCGCCCGTCATGCTTGCGCTGCCGGTTCCGCACGCCATGGCGAGCGCGCGCGGGTCGAAAACGCCCGCCCCCGCGATGAGGCTCGGCACGAAACTGAAGAAGATGACGCCGAACACCGTCCCGCATATGTAGACCGCCATCACGCCGGTCGCTTCGGGCGATCCGCCCCCGTACTTTCCGAAGATGAACGCGAGGCCCCCTTCTCGACCGATCGAGAACGTCGCGCCGATCGCCTCGCGCCCCATGCCGAAAGCGAGAACCGCCAACGGCATCGCGATCAACATCGTGCCGAGATTGCCGAGTTCTTGAAGGACGAGCGCGGGACCCAAGGCGGCGACGTTCTGAAATTGCGGCCCGATATAAACCGACAAGAGCGCGATCAGCGGCATGACGGCGACGGATAAAGCTGACGCCGCGCGCTCGCCCGCCTCGGGCGGCAAGAGGCGTTTCATCGGCGCGACGACGTTCGGATTTAGAAGGAGGCCGACGGCGAACGCAAAAACGAGCGGCAACAACGTGATCGTCAAACCGCCGAACGAGACGCGCTGCGTGCCGATCAACGCGCCTGCCGCGACGGAAACGCAAAGCGCGGCGCCGAGGCGGCCGATCATGAACGACCGCCCTTATAAGCGGCCGTCAACGTCGCCAGCGCCGAGGCGACCGGTTCGCGCCCGGCGTTCGCCTCCAATACGCCGCGTACGAACCCGATGCGCACGACGACGAGGTCCATTGAGGGGACGATGAAGCAATATTGTCCGCCGACGCCGAGCATGAAGTACGCGTCGCTCGGAAGCGGCCACCGATCCGCTTGCGGATAACGGTTGAGCCAAACTTGCCCGCCGTAAATAGAATCCGTCCAGCCGTCGGGCCCCGAACCCGTCCAGTATTTGCCCGACCAGCCGGGCGCCTGGGCGCGC
>JBCCZS010000050.1:0-16871 GCA_039187035.1 Pseudomonadota bacterium
ACCAAATTACGTATATGGCCATCACGGTCAAAATCGGGACAGTCTTTGTAAGGTTCGCTAATTCTTGTCCTGGAGCGCTGCTCTGTAAACGCAAAAACAGATTTAGCGAAACAACTACTATCACGATCACATATACAGCAATTTTCATACAAATTCCGTGCCTAAAGGGCACACCCGACGTTTGGCGCCTGTATCAAGTGGTGTTGGCGTTGCTTTCCGCTCGAACGTTGGTCCGATGCGCCCAAACGCAAAACGTAGACGGTCACTCCCACTCGATCGTGCCCGGCGGTTTCGACGTGACGTCGTAGACGACGCGGTTGACGCCGCGGACTTCGTTGATGAGACGCGTCGCGCATCGCCCCAGAAAATCGTGCGGGAACGGATAATAATCCGCGGTCATGCCGTCCGTAGACGTCACGGCGCGTAGCGCCAGGACATGGTCGTAAGTGCGCTCGTCGCCCATGACGCCCACCGTGCGCACGGGCAGGAGAACCGCAAAGGCTTGCCAGATTTCGTCATACAGCCCGGCTTTGCGAATTTCGTCGAGATAGACGGCGTCCGCCTTACGCAGAAGATCGGCCTTCTCTTTCGACACCGCGCCCGGGATGCGGATCGCGAGGCCCGGCCCCGGAAACGGGTGGCGGCCGACGAAGGCTTCGGGCAGACCAAGCTCGCGGCCAAGGGCGCGAACCTCGTCTTTGAAGAGCTCGCGCAAGGGTTCGACGAGCTTGAGGTTCATCCGCTCCGGCAACCCGCCGACATTATGGTGGGATTTGATCGTGACGGACGGGCCGCCGTCGAACGAAACGCTCTCGATAACGTCCGGGTACAACGTTCCTTGCGCGAGGAATTCGACGCCGTCGATGGCGCGGGCTTCGCGTTCAAAGATCTCGACGAACGCCGCCCCGATGATCTTGCGCTTGCGCTCCGGATCGTCGACGCTGTCGAGCCGGCCCAAAAAGTCCGCCTCCGCCTCGACATGGATCAACGGAATGTTGAACGTATCGCGAAAGAGCCCGACGACTTGGTCGCCTTCGCCGAGGCGCATGAGCCCTGTGTCGACGAACACGCAGGTCAGCCGTTCGCCGATCGCCTCGTGGATGAGTTTGGCGGCGACCGCCGAATCAACGCCTCCCGACAGTCCGCATACGACCTTTGCGTCGCCGACTTGGTCGCGGATCGCGGCGATCGCCTCGTCGCGAAACGCGGCCATCGTCCAGTCGCCTTTCATACCCGCGACGGTCAAGGCGAAATTGCGCAGCAGGGCCGCGCCGTCCGGCGTATGCGCGACTTCCGGGTGAAACTGCACGCCGTAAAAGCGCCGCGTCTCGTCGGCGATCGCCGCGAACGGCGCGCCCTCCGATTGCGCGACGACGGAAAATCCGGGCGGCGCCGCGTTGACGCGATCCCCGTGGCTCATCCAGACCGGGTAACGCGCACCGGTTTTCCAAACCCCGTCGAAGAGCGGGCTGTCGGCGACGATCTCGACTTCGGCGCGGCCGAATTCGCGATGGTCGGCGGTCTCGACGTCGCCGCCGAGTTGCGCGCACATCGCCTGCTCGCCGTAGCAAATGCCGAGGACGGGCGCGCCCGCCTCAAAGGCCGCGTCCGCCGCGCGCGGCGACAAGGACGTCTTGACGCTGGACGGCCCGCCGGAAAGGACGATCGCTTTGGGCGCAAAGGCGCGAATGAAGGCGTCGTCGGCGCGGTTATACGGATGAATTTCGCAATAGACCCCGATCTCGCGGAACCGACGCGCGATGAGCTGCGTCACCTGGCTGCCGAAGTCGATGATGAGGATGCGTTCGTGATGGTCGCGATGGTCTTCGAGCATGGGGCCCTCGTCTCAACCCTGCGCGCGCCGGAGCGTCGCGATGTAAAATCCGTCTGCGCCGATTCGCCGGGGCGTCAGGCGAAGCGCGCCGTCCGCCGTCACGCACGGCGCGAGAGCCGCGGCGCCCGCCGTCGCCAACACGCCCGAGGCCGCGACGGCGTCGATCGTCGGCGTTCGGGCGAAGTCCGGCGCGTCACGCAGAAACGCGTCGAGGCGGTCCTCGTTCTCTTCCGCCAGGAACGAACACGTCGCCCAGACGAGCGCGCCCCCCGGTTTGACGAATGCGCGCGCCTCCCGCAAGACCGCGTCCTGTTCGCTTTGACGGCGCGCCAACTGCTTGTCGCTGACGCGCCATTTGGCGTCCGGCTTGCGCCGCCACGTGCCCGAGCCGGTGCACGGCGCGTCGACGAAAACGACGTCCATTTTCTCGGCGAAATCGCTAAGGTCGGCGCCGTCCGCAGGCGAACGAATTTGCACAGTCCGCAACCCCGCCCGTTGCGCGCGTTGGAAGAGCCCGGCGAGACGGCGCGCGTCGCTGTCATAGGCGTAGAGTTGGCCGGTGTTGTTCATCAACGCGGCGAGCGCGAGCGTTTTGCCGCCGCCGCCGGCGCAATAGTCGAGGACTTGCGCGCCGGCGACCGCGCCGGCGGCGGCCGCGGCGATCTGGCTGCCGAGATCTTGCACCTCGACCCACCCTTTGTTGAATGCCGGGATGACGGTGACGGCGGGCGCGCGTTCCGACGGGTTGGCGGCCGGCACCCGCAACGCGGTTTCGAGGATCGAAACGCGTTCGGCGTTCACCGAGGTCAATGCGCTCGACGCTTTGTCCACGGACGTCTTGAGCGTATTCGCGCGCAGGTCGACGGGCGCGCGCGCCGAAAGCGCGGCGATTTCCGCAACCGCGTCGTCGCCGAAAACACGCGCCGCCAGCGGGCGGATCCACGCAGGCGCGTCGAAGACGCCCGGATCGAGAGCGGGCGCGCCCTCAAAGCGGGCGACCTCGGTCGCCGTCAAGGGGCCCGGCCCGTGCGGGCCGTCCGCCGCATCGGCGAGCGCATCGAACGCGGCGCCCCATAGCGCTCTGTAGGCGGCGAAGACCACCGAACGGGGGGCGTCGCCGTCCGCATACGCAGCGAGGCTCGGGCGACGGCGCAGAACGTCGAGGCAGAGGCCCGAAATCCAGGCGCGATCTTTCGCGCCGGCGTAACGGTTCGCGCGTCCCCAATCGGCGAGCGCGGTCTTCAACGGCGCCGGCCGCGCGTCGAAATCGGAAAGAATGTCGATCGCCGCTGCGAGGCGGCCGGAAATCCGCATACGCGCCCGGTCCGCCCGTTACGTCGGAGACGGATAGTTCGGGGCTTCCCGGGTAATCTGCACGTCGTGGACGTGGCTCTCTTTGAGCCCCGCATTGGTGATCCGCACGAAGCGGGCTTTTTCTTGCAAGTCAGCGATGGTCGCGGCGCCGACATAACCCATGGCGGCGCGCACGCCGCCGACGAGCTGATGAAGGATGGGCGCGGCCGGGCCCTTATAGGGCGTTTGGCCTTCAATGCCCTCGGGTACGAGCTTCATTTGCTCTTTCACGTCGGCTTGGAAATAGCGGTCGGCCGAGCCGCGCGCCATGGCGCCGATCGACCCCATGCCGCGATAAGACTTGTACGGACGACCTTGGTAAAGAAAGACTTCGCCGGGCGCTTCGTCCGTTCCGGCGAGGAGCGAGCCGATCATCACGCAATCGGCGCCGGCGGCGAGGGCTTTGGCCATGTCGCCCGAATATTTAACGCCGCCGTCCGCGATAACCGGCACGTTCGCGTCTTTCGCCGCGCGCGCCGCTTCCATGACGGCGGTCAATTGCGGGACGCCGACGCCGGCGACGATCCGCGTCGTACAGATCGAGCCCGGTCCGATGCCGACCTTGACCGCGTCGGTTCCCGCGTCGACGAGCGCGCGCGCAGCGTCATAAGTGGCGATGTTGCCGGCGATGACTTGCGTTTCGTTCGATTGCCGCTTGATGCGCGCGACTTGCGCGATCACCTGGTCGGAATGCCCGTGCGCGGTGTCGATGACGATTAAATCAGCGCCCGCCGCCATCAAGGCTTCGGCGCGTTCAAACCCGGCGTCGCCGACGGTCGAGGCGGCCGCGACCCGCAGCCGCCCTTCCGCGTCTTTCGAGGCGTTGGGGTGGCGTTGTTCTTTTTCGATGTCCTTGACGGTGATGAGCCCGATGCAGCGGTAGTCCTCGTCGACGACGATCAACCGCTCGATGCGATGGCGATGCAACAGCCGCGTGACGTCGTCCCGGCTCGCGCCCGGGCGCACGGTGACCAAATCGTCTTTGGTCATCAATTCGGAGACTTTCTGGTGCGGATCGTCCGCAAACCGCATATCGCGGTTCGTCAAGATGCCGACGAGCCGGCCGACGCCGTTTTCGTCCGGGGTTTCAACGACGGGAAAGCCGGAGATCTTCTTTTCCGCCATGATCGCCTGGGCCTGCGCGAGCGTCGCGTCCGGGGTCAGCGTCAGCGGGTTGACGACCATGCCGCTCTCATACCGTTTGACGCGGCGGACATGTTCGGCCTGTTCGCTCACCGACAAGTTCCGGTGCAACACGCCGACGCCGCCGTTTTGCGCCATGGCGATCGCCATGTCGGCTTCGGTCACGGTGTCCATGGCCGACGAGAGCACGGGGATGTTGAGCGAAATCGCCCGCGTCAGCCGCGCCTTCGTCGACGCTTGAGACGGCAACACTTCAGACGCGCCGGGCTCCAGCAACACATCGTCAAACGTCAGCCCTTCGCGAATGTCCATGGCGCCCTCCAACCTCTAGTACCGCGCAGAAAATGCGAACGGCTGCGCTTCGCCCGTCCGCGCCACGCGCGCGGCCCGGTCGCGATCGTCGCAAACGGCGCGCGCCGCATCGGCCATCCGTCCGCCGCGCTCAAGCAACCGATCGGCGATCGACACGATCAACGTGTTCGGAAACGCGGTCGGCGACGCGTCGCACATCGCCTCGGCGATCGCCGCTTCATCGGCATCCGGATTATGAAGACACGCCGCCACGAACGCGGTCGCCGTCGATCGCGAAACGCCGGCCCAGCAATGAACGAGCAACGGCGTTTGCGGGTCCCATCCGCGTAAGAAACGGATGATGCCGTCGACATGGTCGTCGTTCGGCGTGATCGCGCCGTCCTGGGGCGCGCGAATGTCATTCAGGTGCACCCGGTGGTGCTCGTCGTCAGCGAGGCCTTCGATCGCCGGGAAAACGTCGCCGGGCGACAACAGGCTGACGGCCGTCGCCGCGCCCGAGCGCGCCGCCACGTCATGCACTTTCGCAAGCGAGGACACCCAGATCTTCATGCGCCGCCCTCCACCGCATCGGCGCGAAACCCCGTGGCGACGACGTATTTTTCGCTCGAGTCCGCCCGGCTCGCCTTGGGTTTGGCGTGCTTAACGGATTCGAACCGTCGTTTAAGAAGCTGCAGCAACTCGCCCTCCGCGCCGCCGGCGAAGACTTTCGACACGAACGCGCCGCCCGGCGCCAAAACGTCGACGGCGAAATCGAGCGCGGCCCCGGCGAGCGCGACGACGCGCAGATGATCGGTTTGTTTGTGTCCGGTCGTCGGCGCGGCCATGTCCGACAATACGAGGTCGGCCGGACCGCCGAGCGCGGCTTTGAGCGCCTCGGGCGCGCCGGCGTCCAGAAAATCCATGGTGAGAATGTCCGCGCCCGCGACGGGGGCCGTCTCGAGATAGTCGACGCCGACGACGCGTCCCGCACCGGCTTTGACCGCCGCTTGCAGCCAACCGCCCGGCGCGCACCCGAGATCGACGACGCGGGCCCCGCGTTTCAACAAGCGGAAACGCGCGTCGAGTTCCAACAGCTTATAAGCCGCGCGGGAGCGATACCCCTCGGCTTTCGCGCGCGCGACGTAGGGGTCGTTAAGTTGGCGGTGCAGCCAAAGGGTCGAGGAGTGCTTGCGATAGCGGCCGGTCTTGACCTGTTGCGACAAGGTTCGCGGACCGCCCGAGGCTTGCGCGGATTTTTGAAGATCGGCCTTGGCGGCCGCCGTCAATCCGCGCTTTTCGGGTTCTTTGCCGAGCGCGGTTTTGTCGATGGCGCGCGAAGAGCCTTTCCGCGGTTTCGCCCGGCGCGGGCCGGCCGATTTTTTGGAACGCTCAGGAACACGGATCGCCATGGTGTCGTATAAGCGGGTTTTGCAGGCGCGTGAAGAGCCGCCCGCCCCCCGCTAAAACAGGCGCGCGGCTGCGCACGGGGCTTTGCCGAAGCGTGCGCGGCGCCTATTTCTGGGACCGGAACGAAACGCCGACGCCGCGTCGGCCTACCGCAGGTGAGATGGCGATGAGCTTGATGGATCAACTGGTGCAGATGGCGAGCGGTCAGGCCGCAAAGACGGCGGACGAAAAGACCGGACTGAGCGAGGGCCTCGCCGCGCAAGTCATGCCGATGGCGATGGCCGTTCTGATGAAAGGCCTCAAAGGCAACGCCGCCAGCGCCCAGGGAGCCGAAGCGCTCGCGAGCGCGCTCGACAATCACGACGGCGCGGTCGTCGACGATCCGACCGCCCTTCAAAACGACGACGTTCTGGCGGACGGGCAAAAAATCCTCGGCCATATTCTTGGCGGCAAGCAAGCCGAAACTGAGCGCCAGCTAGCGCAAGTCGCCGGCGGGATCGACCAGAGCCAGATCTCGTCGATATTGGCGATGGCCGCGCCCGCGGTCCTCGGCGCGCTTGGCAAAGCCAAACGCGAGCAAGGCCTGTCGGCGAGCGATCTGGCCGGGATGCTCAACAGCGAGGCCAAAGAAGTCGAAGGCAAAGTGCCGGCCCAGCTGGGCGGCGTCCTCTCGATGCTCGACGCCGACGGCGACGGCAATCTCAACAATGAAGCGATGGGCCTCGGCAAGCGTCTTCTCGGCGGCCTGTTCGGACGCAAATAACGCCCTCCCCCCGACGGTTGGTTACAAATCCTTTGGGAAAATTTGCCGGACGTTTGAGGCAAACGCCGCGCGCCTTGCGCAAACCCCCGCGGGCGGCGGGGTTTTGCGCCCCAAGATCGGGCCGGCCGCAAACCCTACGGAACGGCAAGGATAGTTCGTCTTTAATCTGAACGATTATCGCGACCGCCTGATAACGGCTCGCGCGCCATCGTCCGTGTGCGGCTGGTTGCGGCGCCCCGAACTCGCATCCGCCGCCGTCTGAGACGCGTGCGATCCCCGGCGTGTACGCGCACACGCCGCCCGCGTCGAAGGCGACCACGCACCCGTGCGGCTCCGCGTCTTCTCCGCTGCGCGCCGCCTGCACGCCGTGAACCGGCCGCGCTTCCCGCCGACCGCCCCGTCGGCCCGCTCGCGCCGGTCGCTAGGCGCGCCGCCGTCCGCGACCCCTCGGACGGCGGCGTCGCCGCGCCGCCTCCATCAAGTCCGACAAAACGCCCTCGCGCAAACCGCGGTCGGCGACGCGAATGCGCGCGGCCGGCCATTCGCGCATGAGCGCTTCGAGGATCGCGCACCCGTAAACGACGAGATCGGCGCGTTCGCGCCCGATGCACGCAAGCCCCGCCCGACCCTCAAAATCGAGCCCGCGCAACCGCGTCGACACGGCGCGCGCCTCGCCGTCGGAAAGCCAAAGGCCGTCGACGAGATCGCGGCGATAGCGCGGCAAATCGAGATGGACGCCCGCAATCGACGTCACCGTCCCCGACGTGCCGAGAAGATGCGCGCCGGCGTTGTCGAAAATCGGGCGCAACGCGGCCGGATCGCCGAACGCGCGAATATCGCTGCGGACGGCCTCGACCACGTCGTCATAGGCGCTCGCATCCAATTCACGGCCGCCATAGGCTTCCGACAAATTGACGACGCCGAGCGGCAAGGAGAGCCACGCAGCGATGTCGATCGTCTCGCCGTCCCGCTTGACCCAGGATATTTCGGTCGATCCGCCGCCGATGTCGAAGATCGCGGCGGCGCTCGCGTTCGGGTCGATCAGATCCGAGCAGCCGCGCACCGCAAGGCGCGCTTCTTCTTCGGTGCTAATGATCTCGAAATTGAGCCCCGTTTCGCGCGTTACGCGCTCCAGAAATTCGCCGCCGTTCGCGGCCGCGCGGCACGCCTGCGTCGCGATGTAGCGCCCTCGGTAGACGTTCCGTCGCTCGACTTTCTGTGCACAAATTTTCAAGGCGTCGATGGTGCGGTCCATGGCTGCTTGCGAGAGCGCGCCGGCGGTCGCGAGCCCCTCCCCCAAGCGGACGATCCGGGAAAACGCATCGATTACGCGAAACCCGCCGCCGCGCGGCGTTGCGATCAACAAGCGGCAATTGTTGGTGCCGAGGTCGAGCGCTGCAAACCGCCGCGCCGACGCCGATCGGCGGGCGGGGCGTCGCTCCGAAGTTTTGCCGCCGCCGCCCGATCCGCTCGCCGTCGGCGGTTCGGGGTGCGGCGACGGTTCGCCCGGCCGGTCGCCGGACTTGTCGCCATCGTCCACGTTGGGTGCGTCCTCGCTCGTGGCGCGGTCTCGGCGCGCCGTCCGGGCAGGCTACAAACGCGCGTGCGACGGGGCAAGCGACGCCGACCGGGGCCGCCGGCCGGCGCACCATCTAAAGCAACGAGAAGTCGCAAAAGACGCCGTCATGCTCGGCGGCGAAGGTTATGGGGCGCGCGTCGGCGGCCGCGAAATCCCCGCCGCGGGCGGGGGCGACGCCAGCGCCGACATGGGCCTCTACATGGGCCCCGACATGCGCCCAGGCGATTAGCGTGACGCCGGCGACCGCAACGAGGCCCCCTAGGGCCTCAAGGCCCGACGCCCGCTTTCTTTTTTTCTTCCGTCCAAACATCAAATTCTCTCCTCTCCCGGCTCCTCCTCGGCCTCGTCAGGGCGCGAGGGAGCCTGTCCCCGCGCGCGCATCGCGCGGGGCGAACAACAAACACCCGTCAAATCGGTTAAAGGCGGGCCCGGATTTAGGTCCCGCGCTCAAGGTCGCGGAAGGCGCGGCGCAAGCCGTATTCGTCGGACGTGACCGCGCGTTCCATGTCGCCGACGCGCGCGTCGAGCGCCCGGAAGCGGTGCTTCAACTCCGAGAACGTCGCCTGCGGCTTCACGCTGAAGGTCCGCCAGAACCGTTCTTCTTCCGGCGAATGCGGCCGCACCGGTTCCCTGTCGGGCCGCACGAAGATCGCCAGCGCGAGATACACGAAGAACGGGAAGGTGAAGAAGATCGCGCCGAGCACGAATCCCCACCGCAACGCCGTCAGGTTCCAGCCGAAGTAATCGGAGAGCCCGGCGCAAACGCCCGCTAAGGCTTTGTTGCGCGTATTGCGCCGCAGCCGGTGAAAGTTCGGCCCAGGCCCCGGGTCTCCCGCCCGATAGGCATAGCCCGAACGGTCGCGCCAATGGTGATGGTGGTGATGGTGATGCGTTCCGCTTTTGTCGTCATAGCGTTCAGGCATGGGGCCGTTCTCCCCGCTCCTCGCGCCAATCCGGCGCCTCTCTGTCTAAGATGGTCTCCAAAGCTTCGACGCGCCGCTCGAGGCGTTGCGCCGTGCGCCAGAGATCGTCGATCAGCCGTTCGTCGTCCGTCGACATGCTTTTGGTTTTTCGCCACTCCGTGAGGTAGTGGAAGACCACGGCCGGGGCCCCGATAAACAGGATCCCGACAATCGCGATCGGCAAGAAAATGTCTTCCATTCGTGTCGCCCCTTCCGCCGATTATTGGGTCACGCGGCCCGCGACGCGGGCTTTGATCGTCTCTAGCTCGGCGTTGATGTCGTCCTCGGCTTCAAGCTCGGCGAATTCCTGCTCGAGCGATTTCGGCCGACCCATCGCGTAGGTCTCCGCCTCCGCTTCCAACTCGTCTATCTTGCGCTCATAGCGTTCGTATTTCGCCAACGCCTCGTCGATGCGTCCGTCGTAGACTTGCGCGTTGATGCGCACGCTGTCGCTCGCCGTCGAGCGGCGAATTTCGAGCGAGCGCTGCTTGGCTTTGGCTTCTTTGAGCTTCGCTTGCAGCTTCGCCAGATCGTCGTTCGCCTTGTCGAGGCTTTCATCGATCGACTTCAACTCGCCCTCATAAAGCTGCGCCATTTCCTCAGCCTTGCGTTTGGCGCCGACGGCGCCTTTGGCGAGATCCTCGCGGCCCTTCGCGATGGCGAACTCCGCTTTCGTCTCCCACTCTTTCACGCGGGCTTCAAAGTCGGCTTTCTTTCGCGCGACTTCTTTTTTGTCGGCGATGGCGCGGGCGGCGCGGCTGCGCACTTCCACCAGCGTGTCTTCCATCTCCTGGATGATGAGACGCACGACCTTTTCCGGTTCCTCGGCGCGGTCGAGCATCGAGTTGATGTTCGAATTGACGATGTCGCTCAGTCGGGAAAAAACGCCCATGACTTAGTCTCCTTAAAAGATGATCGCGCCGACGAGGAAGCCGACGAAAAACGCGCCCCATGCGAAACCCGACCGGGTGCGGACCATGCCGTTCATGCGTCGGTCCCAATCCCTCTCCAAATCGTCGTAACGGGCGTAGCGCATCGATCTCGTCCTTTCTTCGTCGACCCCGGGCGCGGCCTTGGCGCCGCTTTTTTCGTCGGGGCGAAATTAACCCTCGCTCCAGACATTGCGAAATCGGCGCCAACTTTTGGATAGCCTCCAAGTCATTGTTTTAATTGGATAAAAATTTTCCAGCCGTTATCATCTTGAAGATTTAGGTATTTTCTACCATTTTACGCGTATAATTTACCGTCGAAATAGGCAAAAATTACCGATCGCCATGGACCGACAAGCCCCGGAATTAATCGGCGAGGCGCCCGCGTTTTTGGATGCGCTGGCGCACGCGTCCGCCTCGGCGAGCCTGGACCGGCCGCTGCTCATCGTCGGCGAGCGGGGCGTCGGCAAAGAGCTGATCGCCGGGCGCGTGCACTTTCTTTCAACGCGCTGGGACGGGCCGTTCGTCGCCGTCAACTGTGCGGCGCTATCGGACGAACTTTTGGAGAGCGAACTTTTCGGCCATGAGGCCGGCGCGTTTACCGGGGCCCAGAAACGCCGGCTAGGCCGGTTCGAGCGCGCGGCGGGCGGCACGTTGTTTTTGGACGAAATCGCGTCCGCGTCCCTTAGGGTTCAGGAAAAACTCCTGCGCGCGATCGAATATGGCGAGTTCGAGCGGCTCGGGGGCGAAGAAACACGCCGCGCGGACGTTCGGGTCATCGCGGCGGCAAACGTCAATCTGCCGGCGCTCGCCGAACGGGGGCGCTTCCGCGCCGACCTCCTCGATCGGCTCGCCTTCGACGTCATCGCCGCGCCGCCTTTGCGCGCCCGCAAAGAAGACGTGCCGCTCTTGGCGGCGCATTTCGCCGCCGCGTTCGCCGGCGAGATCGGGGCGACGTATAGGGGGTTCACGCCGGCGGCGATGGCGCGCCTTACGGCGCATGACTGGCCCGGCAAC
This sequence comes from Pseudomonadota bacterium, assembly GCA_039187035.1. GTDB lineage: Bacteria > Pseudomonadota > Alphaproteobacteria > Caulobacterales > Parvularculaceae > JAJFFW01. The sequence continues at coordinate 11,279 of JBCCZS010000050.1, forward strand.
GTCCGTGAGCTGAAAAACGCCGCGGAGCGTTCGTTCCACCGCTGGATCGCCGCGGATCGGATCGGCCCCGTCGACGCCGTCGTCGTCGATCCGTTCGCGGCGGCGGCTGATTTGCCCGCCGCCCTCTCGATATCGTCCCTTGGCGACCAAGCGCCCGGCGCGCCTGCCGCAGCGCCTTCGCCGCCGCCTGGCCCGCCCCCAACCGGCGCCTACGACTTTGAAGGTTATATGAACGCCGTCGAACGCCGTGCCGTCGAGGACGCCCTCGCCGCCCATGGCGGCAGCCAGAAGAAAACGGCGGACGCCCTTAAGCTGACGTATGATCAAATGCGCGGCCTCGTGCGTAAACACGGCCTATCGGGGCGACGCACCGACAGCGGCGCTCAAGACAGCGCGGCGCGCGCGCCGGCCAGCGTCGATTGAACGGCGCCGGCGGCGTCCACCACGGTCCAGCTTTCAGGGACGACGAAGGCCGCGATCTGTCGATCGACTAGATCCGGCGTCGCGTCAGACGCATCGTCCCGCCGCGCCGCGATCCGTGCACGCAAAATCTCGGGCGGCGCGGCGAACCACAGCCCATGAAACCGAACGCCGCACGCGCGCGCCAAGGCCGCAGCCGCCTGCTGGGACCCGGCGTGCCCGAAGGTCGCGTCGAGGATCGCGGTGCGCCCCGCAGCCAGAACAGTGCGGGCGTGCGCGAACATCGTTTCGTACACCGCCTCGGAAACGGCGGCCGTATAGGCGCTCTCGCCGAGGGGCCGCTCGGGCATGACGCCGGCGCGTCTTTTGCGGGCGGGATCGGACGCGATGACGATTCCGCCAATCGGATCGCCCCATGACGCGGCAAGAGCGCGCGCCGCCGTCGACTTTCCGCTCCCGGAGTAACCGCCGCACACAATCAGGCGCGGCGTTGCGGGGGGTTCCAAGAAGCCGACGGCGTCGTCCAAATAGGCGCCGGCCCGCGCGCGCTCGCCAGTCGGCGCCGTCGGCAGCGACAACACCATGGCCCGCGTCGCCGCACGCAGCGATGCGTAAAACGCGAGAAGCGAAGCGCCTCCATAGTCCTCCGTAATCGCCAAATACCGGTTGACCAATCCGTTCGCGAAGTCCTCGCGGCCGTACCGAACCAAATCTGCGACCGTGAACGCAAGATCGAACAGGACGTCGACGGTCGCGATCGCGTCGTCGAACTCGATCGCGTCGAACGGCGTCGGCCGCCCCTCAAAAAGGCAGATATTCGCGAGGTGCAGATCGCCGTGACAGCGCCGGACGAAGCCGCCGGCCTGCCGAGCCGCGCGCGCCGCAGCGGTCAACGTCTCGCAGCGCCGGATTTGCGCGCACCAGGCCGCCGTCGCCTCGGGCTGCGCAGCGCCCAATGCGCCGCCCTCAAGCGCCTGAACCAAATCGTCGATCAGCGCCGCGCTCGAGCGCCCCTCCCCCGCAGGACCGGACGCATGCGTCGCCGCGACGACGTCGGCGAGCGCGCGAACATGGTCCGGCGTCAGCCGCCCCTGCGCGATCATCAAATCGAACTGGTCGTCCGCCTCGAAACGCGCCATCTCGACGACGTAATCGCACGGCGCGCTTTCCGGCGCATCCTCCGCCCACATCGCAACGCCGTCGACGACGCATAGCGCGCGCACGCGCCGGTAAAGCGCCGGCGCGGCCCGGCGGTTGACCGCAAGTTCGTTGTCGCAGGCGCGCCGGCGCAAGGCCGCCGTTGAGAAATCCGCAAACGGATAACGCACCGCGCGCTTGAGTTTGTAGACGCGATCGTCGGCGAGAAAGACGACCGACATATGCGTCCAGACGACGTCGACGCGCGCGCCGCCGTGCGCGGCCGGGTCGCTCAGAAACGCGACGATCGGGTCCTGTCGGTCGGCCGCCACGCCCGGCTGTCGACCGTCCTAATGCGTCAAAAACACCGGGACTGTGGACCGATGGAGCAAGTGCCGTGTGAACCCGCCGAGCAACACCTCGCGGAAACGGCTGTGCGAATAGGCGCCGACGACGATCAAACTGACGTCGTTTTGCGCAGCAAAGCGCAAGAACCGTTCCTCCGGAACCTCCGCGGAATCGCCGGTCGACAAGGTCGTCGGTTCGGCGACGACGCCATGCTCTGCGAGATACGCGCACGCGTCTTCCGGCCCCGGACGATAATCGGGGATCTCGCCGACGGAGACGACATGGACCGCGCCCCCTTCCCGCAATAACGGCAACGCGCACGAGACGGCGCGCGCGGCTTCACGCCCGCCGTTCCACCCGACGGCGATCCGATCGAACAGCGCCTCGCGCGGCGCGCCCACTAAAACCGGCCGGCCGCTATTGAACAAGACCTCTTCCAAGACGGGCTCTTGCAACAACCCCTCGGCGTCGCCGCCACGCCCGAACACGGTCAAATCGGCAAGCCGCGCCCGCGCCGCATAGGCGTCCGGGTACAGGCCGCGAACCTCGCGCCAGCCCGCCGCGGCGCCTGTTGAGGCCGCGCCCGTCAACGCATCGAACGTCTCGCGCATCGTCTCGGCCGCCGCACGCGACGCCGCGTCCGCCGCCTCAATATCGACGGGAGCATATGCGTACGGAAACGCCGGATAGGCCGCGCCAGGCCCCGGCGCATGGGCGCGCACATGCAACGCCTCGACGCGGCCCTCGAAACGGGCGGCGACATGCGCGGCCAACGCAAACGCGTCCTGTGCGGTCGATCGGTCGAGAAACGGGGCGAGAATGGTTTTGAACGACACCGGGCGCTCTCCTATTTTCTGTATGGAGAGTAACGCGTCCCGCGGCGTGCGACTTGATGAGGATCAATCGCCCGCTCGGATTTGGCGATTGGGGTCTTACGCGTCGAGCGGCAACAACGCGGCGACGCCCTCGGCGGCGTGGCCCATCGGCACCGCGTCGCATTCCCAGAGCGCTAATTCCAGAACGCAGGCTTCGACCGCCGGCCCGACTTGCGTCGCCGCCGTGCGGCTCAACCCGCCCCCGAAGCCGTCGGCCGGCGCCGGTTGGCAGCCGATCAGCGTCACTGCGGCCGGCGGGCCGCCCGCCGTCAACGTCGCGCACGACAAGGCCTCGGACAGGGTCATGTCGGAGCCGCCGACCCCGCGACCTTCCAACAGCGCCGGCACGGTTTCGCGGCGCGCGATCGTGAGCGAGCCCGGTTCGGCCCCAAAGTCGACGGCGTCGAAGATGATGATCCGTTCCGCTTCGGCGAGCCGGTCGACAAGCACGCCGGGTTCAGCGCCCGCCTCAAAGACGCGCGCCGCCCTCGGCAACAGATAGCGGCCCAACAGTGTTTCGACACACTGCGCGCCGAACCCGTCATCGCCGTACAGAGTGTCGCTGCGCACACCGTCGCCGCCAGCGACGATCAACGCGCCTTCACGCATGATCGCTTCGCGAAACGCCCTCATCTTATTCTTTCTCGGCGAACGATGCGTCGCTCTCTGGGTCGAGAACGAGAACGCCGGCATAGCTACCGCCGTTCGACATACGCCGCCGCTTCGTGTTTCCGGCCGCCGGTCGCGTGTCCCGGCGCCCGCTTGCGCCCGCCGTCAGCCCCCCGGCGCCCCGCCGCGAAGACCGACGATCGGGTTCCTCCGATCGCATGCCGCCAGCGTGCCCCCAGACGCGGCGGTCGTTCTTGACGTAGGTCAAAACTGCTGCGGAATGTCCGCAAGCTTTCTCCGTAAGCGTATGAACGCACGCGACGTTTTTCAGACGCACGGACAGGAGGCGCCCGCCCGCTCGGTTGACCGCGCGCGCGTATGCGTTGATGACGAGGGCGGCAAATTCGGCGCGCGCCGCACAACCGGCGCGCGCGTTCAACGAAGGGAAGAGGCGCAATGCAAGCAATCGGGCGAACGACCGTCAAAACAACGATCGGAGCGGCGGCGGCGGGGCTGGCCTTGGCGAGCGCCGAGGCGTGGGCGCACGCCGGCGCGGGGCATGTTCACACGTTCCAAGACGGCTTGTTGCATCCGCTTCTTGGTGCGGACCACCTGGCGATTTTGGCGGCGGTCGGCTTCTTCGCCGCGCGGGCCGGCCGCGCCGGCGGCGCCGGCTTGATGATCGGGACGTTTCTGGCGGCGACGGCCCTCGGGCTCGCCGCGGGCGGCGTTGCGGGGTCGATCACGATCTTGCTCAGCGTCAGCGCCGTGGCCGCGATCGTGCTCCTGCTTGCGGGCCGCCGCGCCGGCCTGACGGGCGGCGCGCTCGCCGTCGCCGCGATCGGCGCCGTCCACGGCCTTGCGCACGGCGTCGTCGAAGCGTCGGCAGGCCTGGGCGCGTTCGACCTCGGCGCCTTGGCGTCAAGCGCCCTCCTAATCGCAGCGGGTTATGTCGGTTTCGGGCTGGTCGCAGGCCGCGTCGGCGGCGCCCGCTAGCCAAGGACCGCGCCGCGCGCAGCGCCGGCGCACCTGTCTGACTATTATTTAAGGTTGCCGTCCCTATAGATTGCAACCTTAAGTAGCCTGTCTTTTACCCTCTCCCGTCATCGTAACGCGGCCGCCGCAAAGACCCGGGCGGCGCCGATCGCGTTGAAATCGATGACCGTCCCCCATTCCGCCGTCCTCTTTCTGGCCGCTTCGGCGAGCGTCGTCTTGGCGTCGTCCCCGGCGCGCGCGCAGAACACCGGCGGCGTTTTCGGCCCCGTCGTGCGCGACGGCCACGCCGCCGCCGAATACCGCATCGGGATCGATCCCGACGGCGAGCGCATCACGCAGCGCCTGCATTACGAACAGGCGTTTTCGGGCGCCTTAATGGGCCGCGTCGTCGTCCAGACCCGCAGCGCAGACGGCGCGCCGACGGATTTCGACTACGTGCAGGGCGAACTCTTCGTCCAACTCAACGCCGACGACGCGCCTTGGCGCCACGGCCTGCGTTTCGACGTCCGCGTGCGCGACGACGGCCGACCGGGCTTCGTCTCCACAGATTATATGAACGAATTCAACCCGGCCGACGGGCTGGAAATCCGCACCGTCGTGCTGGCGACGGTGGAATACGGAACGGCGGCCCGCGACGGCGTCGTGCTTGAAACCCGCAATCACCTCGCCGCCGACGTCGCGCCCGGCCTGCGGCTGGGGGTCGAGACATTCAACGCCTACGGAACGACCGCCGACTTTCAACGCATGCGCCGCCAACGCCATCAGATCGGACCGTTCGCGTTCATCTCGGGCGGCGCGGGTTGGCGGGTGTTCGTCGGCGGGCTGTTCGGCCTCACCGAAGGCAGCCCCGACGTCAACGCCCGCTTTTGGCTGACGAAATCGTTTTGATCGACCGCACGGAAACAACAAGCACGTCTTCAGGAGCTACCCCATGAGCGTCAAACTGCGCCTCGGACTGATCGGCGGCATTCCGCTCGTCTTCCTTGTATTGTTCGCGTCCTTGTCCGTCGTCTCGTCGCTCGAACGCTTGCGCGCCGCCGACGCCGCGCAAGAAGCCGTGCGGACCGCGGCGGTCGCCAGCGCGCTCATTGCGGAAATCCAGCGCGAGCGCGGCCTATCCGCCGCCTATCTGAGCGCGCGCGGCGAGAGCTTCGCCGATCGCCTCGCCGCACAGCGCACCGCGACGGACGGCGCGCGCGCCGCCTTCG
>JBCCZS010000051.1:0-16577 GCA_039187035.1 Pseudomonadota bacterium
AATGTTTTAAGCCGGGCTGGGGGCCGCCGGGCCTTTTTATGGGTTCGCCGCGGGTTGGTCCTCCGCAACCCGCTCGGTGTTCGCCGCGGTGTTGGGGCTGGCTAACCTCCGCCTCGAGAATTATTACGCCGCGATCGCGGCCGCAACGAGCCTGCCCGAAGGCGACCGCAAAGCGCTGTTGACGTCGCAGGCCGCCTGGCGCGCCGGCGAGTGGCGCCGGGCGAGCGCCGCCTTCGCGGCGATGTCGCCGTCGATCATGGGCGAGAAGCTGGCGATCCAATATGCGCTCGCCGCGCACATGGCGGGCGAGGCGCGCGTGCCGAAACTCGCGGCGGCCGTTCTAGAGGAAGACAACCCCGACGCGCTCGCCGGCTTGCGCCGGTTGTTCGCGCCGTCGCCCGAGGGCTCGGTCCTCGCGCGCGGGCGCGACGCGGTCCTCGCCGCGGACGAAGAGTTGCAGCTGATTGCGGAGGCGCTCGGCGATGGATAATCCCGGCTACGTCGCGCTGTCCCGCCAAGCGGGCCTCATGAAGCGGCTCGACATTATTGCGAACAATATCGCGAACGTCTCGACCGCTGGCTTCCGCCGTGAAAATACGGTGTTTGCGGAGCACATCAAGGCGCTGCCGCAGGGCGATCCGAGCCTGTCGATCGCCACGATGAACCGCCGCTATGTCGATCTCAGCGAAGGGGTCGTCAAAGAAACCGGCGACAGGCTCGATTTCGCCATCGAGGGCGAGGGCTTTTTTCTGGTGGAAACCCCAGGCGGCCAGCGCCTGACGCGCGCCGGCGCCTTCACGCTCAATCCCGAGGGCGAAATGGTCACGCCGCAGGGCTTCCGCGTCCTTGACGCCGGCGGCGGGCCGATCGTCGTTCCCGGCGACGCCGGCCCCCTATCGGTTGCGGCGGACGGGTCGGTGCGTGCGGGCGAGCAGGCGGTCGGGCGCATCGGCGTCGTGACCGCCGAGCCCGGCACGCTTGAGCGCGAGGGCGACGCTCTGTTCGTCGCCGCTGAAGGCTTCGCGCCGGCCGACACGCCGCGCGTTCGTCAGGGGGCGGTCGAAGGCTCGAACGTCAACGCGGTCCTCGAGATCGCCGATTTGATCAGCGCCCAGCGCACCTACGAAATGGGCCAGAAAATCATCCAAGACGAAGATGAACGTATCCGCCAAACCGTCCGCCAGATGGGCGAGCCGGTCCGATAACTGACCGCGTTGAGGAGAACGACCGATGAAAGCGCTTAGCATCGCCGCAACCGGCATGGACGCCCAGCAAACCCGCGTCGCCGTGATTTCGAACAATCTCGCGAACATGAACACGACCGCCTACGCCGCACGGCGCGCCGAGTTCGCCGACCTTCACTACCAGACGGTCCGCCCCTCGGGGGCGTCCGCGGGGGCGGACGGATCGATCGTGCCCGAAGGCGTCAATCTCGGCCTCGGCGTGCGGACGATGGCGGTCTCCATGCAGATGACGCCGGGTACGCTCCTCAACACCGCCAACGAGCTCGACGTCGCCATCGAGGGCGCCGGCTTCTTTCAGGTTGATTTGCCCACCGGCGAGACGGTGTTCACACGCGCCGGCAATTTCAAACGCACCGCTGAGGGCGAACTCGTCAACAGCGACGGCTTTCGCCTGACCGACGGGATCGCCATACCCCAGGAAGCGCGCTCGGTGACGATCAACGCCGAAGGCGAGGTGTTCGCGACCTTCGCGAACCAACCGCAAGCCCAACAATTGGGCCTCCTTACGCTTGTTACGTTCACGAACGAAAAAGGGCTCGAGCCGATCGGCGGCACGCTCTATCGCCAGACCGAGGCCTCCGGTCAGCCGGTCGCCGGACAAGCGGGCCAAAACGGCGTCGGCACGCTGCGCCAGGGATATTTGGAAGAATCGAACGTCGACGTCGTCGCCCAAATCGCCGAGCTCATCGAAGCGCAGCGCGGTTACGAGTTGAATTCGAAAGTCATCTCCGCCGCCGACCAAATGTACGCCTCAGCGACGCAGATTCGATAACGGAGGCTGATATGAATCGCCTGCTCCTCATTGCAATGATCGTGGTTTTCGCCGGACCCGCTGCGGCGGAATCGCTGATCGCCGCTAAAAACGTCCGTGCCGGACAACGTCTCCAGGCGGACGACATCGTCACTCCGGCAACGACCGAAGCGTTGCGCGTCGCCGCCTCGATGATCGGCAAGGAAGCCAAGCGCAATCTCTACAAAGGCAAGGCCTTCGCCTCGGGCGACGTCCGCTCCCCGACCGTCATCGATCGAAATGCGCTTGTGACGATGACCTTCACGAAGGGCCCGCTCGTGATCGAGACCGAAGGAAAAGCGCTCGATTTCGGCGGGGTGGGCGACCGTATCCGCGTGCTCAACGTCCGCTCCAAACGCATCGTCTCGGCGACCGTGCTCGATGAAAATAGGGTGAGGGCGAACTAATGCGTTACCGATCGCTCATCGCCGGACTTGCGGCCGGCGCCGCGCTCTGCGGTTGCGCCTCGCGCGTCGATCCGTTCGGCGACGGCCCGTCCATGACGCCGCCGGGCGCGCCGCGCGGCACCGGGCCGCCCGCCGCGCCGGGACGCGGCGCCTTTGCGCGCGCGCAGTCGGCCCCCGTTTCCGACACTATTGCGGCGGGCTCGTTGTGGCGGTCGGGACCGACGTCGCTTTTCGGCGATCGGCGCGCGCGCGGGCTCGGCGACATCGTCACGGTCGTCGTGGAATTCCAAGAGGAAGCGCAAATCGACAATCGCACGAACCGCCAACATCAGGCGAGCGAGGAACTCTCCGTTCCCGGTCTATTCGGCGTCCCCACCCTCGCCTCGCGCGTCCTTCCGGGCGGCGCTTCGCTCGATCCCGCGGTCGACGCCCAATCGACGTCGACCACGAACGGCGTCGGCACCATTCAGCGCCAGGATCGTTTGGCGCTCCGCGTGGCGGCGACCGTCGTCGACGTTTTGCCGAACGGTCATTTGGTGATCGCCGGCAGCCAAGAAGTGCGCGTTAATAATGAATTAAGAGACCTCCAAGTCGGCGGCATCATCCGCTTGGAGGATATTTCGCGGCAAAACACGATCACCTATGAGAAGATCGCGGATGCACGAGTTCTTTACGGCGGCCGTGGCACGTTGAGCAACATTCAGCAACCGCGGTACGGGCAACGCGCATTGGACGCTTTGTTGCCCTTCTAGGGCGACATGGGCAAAATTCTGCCGATTCTTCTGCAAGCGATCTTCGTCGCCGGCGGCGTCGTGGGCGGCCTTATGCTTAAGCCCAAGCCGGAAACGCCTGTCGTTTCGGCGGAAGACGGCGCCCATGCGGGCGACGAAAAAGGCGACGCTAAAAAAGATCCCGACAAAAAGAAAGAGAAGAAGAAAAAAGTCGGGAAAAACAAAAAGGGCAAAGTCGACGAGGATCCCGATGACGCCGCCTATTCCGGGACGGGCTATATCAAATTCGGACGCCAGTTCATCGTTCCCGTCATTGACCCCAAGGGTCGTAACCACATCGTCATGCTCGATCTCAGCATCGAGGCGCCGGCCATCATCGCCCAGAACGCCTACGAGCGCGAACCCAAGCTCCGCGACGCGCTCTTAAGCGCCTTGTTCAAATTGTCGAACGAAGGGCGTCTCGGCGACGACATTCTGCTCGAGCACAATCTTCAGGACCTCAAAAAGACGCTGTTGAAGTCCGCGCAAGCCGTCATGGGCGAAGACGCCCAAGGCATCTTAATTCTCTCCATCGCCCGTCAACGCGTTTAAGCGCTCTTCGCCCGTGGCTTCGGGTTGCGTTCCGTCGTCGTCAAGTCCGTCCGTCAGCGGCGTAACGGCGGCGACGCGCGGGGCGGCTTCGCGAACCGCCAGGACAGCGTCCGGATCAATCGCCGCCCCCGTCTCCGTAATTAGCCGCAACGCGCCGTCGATGAGCTGCGCTTCGACGACACGCCCGCTGACGACGGGCGCGCCGGCGGTCGTTTCGCCCTCGTCATTCAGGTAGTTGATCTGCACCGTATACCGACCGTCCGGCAGAGGCGCGTCCGGCGTCGAAGCTAATTCATAGGACGTTTGGTCGGCGCGCAGGGCGATCTGTCGCACGATCGCGCCGTTCTCGCTTTGCACGACGAGCTCGCTCGGCTCGGCCTCGCCGTTCGCCGGGATGCGAAGCGTCACCGGCTCGTCGGCGTAGCGCACCTCGGAAGACGGCGCATCGACCTCGCGGCCCACCCAGCGGGTCGCGGCGTCGAGCCCCGATAGATTCTCCGCATTGACGAGCTGCTCTAAGAGCGCGTTCGTTTCGATCTGTTGTTCTACGGAGGAAAAGCTCGCGAGTTGTTCGACGAATTGCGTCGAATCGACCGGACTGAGCGGGTCCTGGTTTTGCAGCTGCGCGGTCAATAGCTGCAGGAAACTCTGAAAATCCTCGTCCGCGCGTTCGCGGGCGGCGTCGCTGTTCGTTTGCGGCGCAGAGGACGCGAGCGTGGCGGCGGAGCTAACCGCATCGATACCGTTGGACATGGAGACGACCCTTTGTGTTTGATCCGCTAGACGAGTTTGTCGAGCCGCGCGTCGACGCGGGCGCGGGTGTAAACGATCGATGACGGACGACCCGCGTCGCCAGGCGCGCCTGTCGCGGACGCCTGAGCGCGCTCGAACGATCCGTCCTCTCCGGGCCCTTGATCGCCGGCGAATTCACGCCCGCCCGACTGAAAATCGAGGTCGACGCTCGCATACCCGCCGCGCATCAACTCTTTGACGAGTTCGTCTGCATGCCGACGGAGGAGATCGAGCGTATCGCCGCGTTCGGCGGTGACGACGGCGGTGACGGCGTCGGTTCGGTCGAGCATGAGGTTGATGCGGACCTTGCCGAGTTCCGGCGGATCGAGGCGGACCTCGACGCCCTCGCCCGGCCCCGTCGTGCGCAATGCGGAGACGACCTGCCGAGCGGCTTCGATCGACGTCGGCGTTTGGGGCGCAGCCGCGTCGGCGCGCGCACGCGCGGCCTCCACGCGCGGCTCGGCCGAAAGTCGGTCGTCGAACGAGGCCGCGACGAGGTCGGCGTCGACACGCACGCTCGTTCGTTCCTGGGCGAGCCCCGGGCCGACGGCGAGCCCGGCTTTGACCGTCATCGGATCTTTGCGCGCCGTGCGCAGCGTTGCGTCTTCCGGCGCGTCGAAATCCTCGACCGCGGCCGCGACGTCTTCTTCGACGCCTTCGACGGTTTTCGGCGCAGCGCCCGTTTCGCCGCCGTTCGCGCCCTGCGTGTTCTCCGCCGATCCGGACGGCCGCGCAAACGGGTTGGCGAGACGGCGGGCTGCAAACGCGTCGGCGTCGCCGGCCTGCGCATCGAAGCCGTCGGCGTCGCTTTGCGCGTCGGCGGGCGGCGCGGCGACCGGGATCAGCGCCCCTATATCGCCCGATAGGCCGAGCGCCGCGTCGCCGTCCGTTTCGACGCGCGCCGCTTCGTCAGCGAGAAGTGCGGGCGCCGCCGCAAGCGGCCGGCCGGGCCCCGACGCGGTCGGCGGCGGGGCGTCCGCTTGGACCGGGGCGGCCTCGTCCGCGCCGTCGCCGGCGGCGTCACGGTCGCCCGCATTATCGGCAGGCTCGGCTCCGTCGCCCGCGGCGAACGCGTCTTTAAAGTCGTCATCCTTATCGGACGGCGCGCGGTCGTCCGCACGCGGTCGTTCGGGCGGCGGCGCGACCTTAGCGGGCGTCGGCTGGGGTCCGACGGCGAGGGCGAGAAAGTTCAAATTCATCCCCTTTGAAAAATCGGTTTTCAATGAAGATGACCGAAACTCGTTACCATTCGTTTGCTTTATTCGACGATAGACAAGCGCGCTGAAAGAAAGTTGACGCCGCCTTGACCGATGCTCCCCATGCGATCGCGACCTTAAAGTCGCCCCCGAACGCCCCGCGTCTCGCGCCGTCTCGGTCCGCCGACGACGCGTCGGCCGGCGACGCGCGAGATCTCGCGGCGCTCGAACAAGCCAAGGCGTTCGAGGCGGCGTTCGTTTCGCAGATGCTGAAGTTCGGCGGGCTCGACGAAACGGTCAGCGCCGAGGCCGGTTACGGCGGCGAAGCGTTCGCCACATTCATGCTGGACGCGCTTGCAGAACAAATTGTCGAGCGCGGCGGTTTCGGCGTCGCGGAAGCGGTGTACCGACAATTGACGGAAGGAAACGACGGATAATGAGCGCCCTCCGCGACGCCCTCGCCGCTTTGGCGAAACTTGAAACGCTGCTCCAACGGGAAGGCGCGGATTTGCGCGCCGGCCGGATCGTTCAGGCCGGCGACGTCGCCGCGGAGAAAAACGCCCTGTGCATGATGCTTGAGGCGCGCATCGAGGCGCTGGAAGCAACGCCGCGGGACGAGCGACTGATCGCCGCGGCGCGACGGGTCGACGGGCTGGCCCGCGACAATGAACGTCTCTTAGAAGCGGCGAAAACCGGCGCCGCGGACGCCCGGGCGCGCCTCGCCGCGATGGCGGAACGAAGCCGAAAGGTCGGCGTATACGGGCAAGCCGGGTCCCAACTCATGATGCCGGAAGCGAACGTAACAAAGAAGAAAACTGCGTAAACGGATTTTTACGATAGTCCGCAGCGCCCTGCTCGGTCGCTTTCTCCCCGGCGAATTTTCCTTCCTTTAACCGCCCGTTATCTCCGAGGCGGTAGCTCATTTTACAGACCCCCGAAACGGGCGGTCGCGGAGGGCGCATCAAGCGTCTTCCCCGCCGTCAGAATGACGTCCGAGCCCGCGTACCCGGCAAAACGCCGGGAGCGGACAGTCAGTGCGCGTCGAAATAAGACGCCTCCAACGTACGGGAGTACGAAACGTGGTCAGCCTTCTCACCAACGAAAGCGCAATGGTCGCCCTGAGCACCTTGCGCATGGTCAACAACAACCTCAACCAAGTCCAAGCGGAAATCTCGACCGGTAAATCGATCGGTTCGGCCCGCGACAACGCCGCTATCTGGGCCGTTTCCACGGTCATGGAATCGGACGTTGAAGGCTTTAAAGCGATTTCTGAATCGCTCGATCTTGGCTCCTCGACGGTTGCGGTCGCCCGCTCCGCTTCGGAACAAGTCACCGACCTCCTCGTCGAAATCAAAGGTCTCGTCGTCGCCGCGCAGGAAGACAACGTCGACCGCTCGAAGATTCAAACGGACATCGGCCAGCTTCGCGGCCAAATCGGGTCCATCGTCGGCGCCGCCCAGTTCAACGGCTTGAACCTTCTGCAAGGCACCGAAAGCGTCGACATTCTGTCGTCTCTCGACCGCGCCAGCGACCAGACGGTTTCGGACTCCAAGATCTCCGTCAGCCGTAGCGATTTGTCGACCTCGTCGGGCACGTTCTCGTCCGCCGGCGACGACCTCGCCTCGGTCGCCATTACGGGGACGCCCGACACGGCCGTCAACAGCACGGCGCGCACGTCGGAAATCACGCTCGACCTCGGTACGGACAACGCGGCTGAAATCGGATCGACGTTCGGATTTTCGATTGACGCGGCCGGGTTGACCGAACCGATCGACATTTTGACGACGCCCGCTGCGGGCGGCGAAACGCGCGAGCAAATTGCGGACGCGTTGGTCGACTCCTTCAACGCCGCCAAAGCCGCGCGTCCGACGACGCTCGCCAACGTAACGCTCGCGAAAACCGATCTCGGCGGCGGCGACTTCTCCGTCACCCTGACGAACAGCGATCCGTTTACGGACTTGACGGTGACGTCGCTCACCGGCAACGCGGTAGCGGCGCCGGCTACGCCGGGCACCCCGGCCAACGACGACGCTGCCGTAACGGTCACCGGCGTCGGCGCCGCGGCGACCGTGTCGTTGAACCTCGGTGCGGACAACACGGCGGAAGCCGGCTCGACGTTCGCGTTGGATTTCACCGACGCAGCGGGCCCGACGACCATCAACTTCGTGTCGACGGCCGCTCCCGCCGACGAAACCGAAGCTGACGCCCTGACGCGGATCACCAATGAACTCAACACGTTCCTGACCAATGCAGGCGGTGAATTCGCCGAGATCACGGCCTCGGTGAACGGCACGGACATTGAGTTCGCCGACTCCGACGCTGGCGGCGCCTCTGCGTTTACGGTCGTCGCCGCCGCCGGTGCGCCGGCTGCCGAAGCGCCGACGCCCGGCAACGCCGCCGAGGACGATGCGCAGCTGACGGTCGGGACCGCCGCTCTCGACGCCCGCGCCTCCGTCATTGAGCTGACGGACCGCACGGTCAACGAAGGCGACGCCTACCGCATCTCGTACCAAGGCGTGAACATCGATTATGTCGCGCGGAACGGCGATACGGTCGACGACGTCGGGGACGGCCTGCGCGCCTCGTTGGAGATCCTCAAGGACACCGACCCGGATCTCGCCGACGTCAACATCCAAGTCGATAAGAGCGGCTCGAACACGCAGCTTCAAATCGACGACGGCGCCGCGGGCGGCACGCTCTCGGTTCAAGTTCGCGACGGCGGCACCGCTGCTGGCGGTCTTGTGAAGCTGGGCGCATTCGACGTCTCCACGGCGGAAGGCGCCGCGGATGCTCTTCAGGACATCGAAGACCTCATCCAGACCGGCATCGATGCGGCGGCGGCCTTCGGTTCGGCCCAACGTCGTATCGACATCCAAGGCGAATTCGTCACCAGCCTGATGGACTCGCTGAAAGGCGGCATCGGCGCCCTGACGGACGCCGACATGGAAGAAGCCTCGGCGCGTCTGCAGTCCCTGCAGGTGCAGCAGCAGTTGGGCATTCAGGCGCTCTCGATCGCCAACCAGCAGCCGCAGGCCCTTCTGAGCCTCTTCCGGTAATTTCCGGATCTGACCGTCGGGGCGGCGTGAACGCCGCCCCGATTTCGTCATTGAACGAATAAACTGAGGCGAAGCCGAACCGATGGAAGCCCAACTCGCAGCGAATGCCTACGCCGCCGTCGCCAAGTCGACGGCCCCCCCGAAAGCGCTGGAATATCAAGTCTTCGCGCGCGCGACCCGCGACTTAACCGCCGCGGCCTCAGCGCCGAAAGAAGACTTCCCGAAAACCGTCCAGGCGCTCCACAACAATTTGCGTTTATGGACGCTCCTCGCCGCCGACGTGGCGATGGAATCGAACGGTTTGCCGGCCGATTTGCGGTCGAAGATCGTTTATCTCGCGCAATATACGCGCGCGCACACCGCCAAAACGATGCGCGGCGAAGCGTCGATCAAACCGCTGATCGAAATCAACACCGCCGTCATGCGCGGCCTGCGCGCAAGGCCGGGCGCCAATGACGACGCGCGCGCCAACGAAGCGGCCGCGCCCGTCGCGGCGGACGCGTCATGAGCGGCGGGCTCGTCCTTCGTCTGCGCCCGAACGAACGGGTGATCGTCAACGGCGTCGTCCTGGAGAACGGCGATCGGCGCACGAGCCTGTGCGTGAAAACGCCGGATGCGAACATTCTACGGTTTCGCGACGCGATGCACCCGGACGAAGCCGACACGCCGGTTAAACGGCTCTATTATGTCGCGCAGCTCGTCGTCATCGGCGAGGCGACGCCGGACGACGCGCGCGGCGAACTCGAAGACGGGCTCGACGCGCTTGAAGTCGCCCTGGGCGACGCCGGCGGCGCCGACGATCTGACGGCGGCGCGCGCGCACTTGGCCGAGGGGCGTTTTTACCACGTCATGCGCGCGATGAACCGTCTGGTGCCGCTTGAGGCGCAGCTGTTGCTCGTCGCCAAAACACGGCCGTTGCGCGAGCCGGAAGAAGCGGAGGCCTCGTGACGTTTCAACCAGTCATCGGTCTCGGCGGCCTCGCCGGATGGCGCGTTCTCCAAGCGACGCAAGACCGCCAGCGCGCGGCGTTCGAACAAAGCCCCGCAATTACGCGGGACTTGGACTATTTTCGCCAGAATGCCGGCGCCGTGAATTCGGCCGAGGAACTCGTCGCCGACCGCCGCCTGTTGAGCGTCGCACTAGGCGCTTACGGCCTGTCGGAAGAGCTCGAAAAGCAGGCGTTCGTGCGTCAAGTTCTAGAAGGCGGCACAGAGAACGATCGCTCGTTCGCCAATCGTCTCGCCGACCCGCGCTACGAACAGCTCGCCGTCGCCTTCGACTTCGGCAATTCCGGCGGTGTCGCCGGCCTGAAAGGCGGCGAGTTCGCCCAAGCGCTCGTCGACCGGTACGACCGCGTCGCCAGTTCGCCGCTGCCGGCGAGCGAGCGCGCTTATGTCGAGGACGCGCTGGAACGCGCCGCATCGGCCGACCAGGTCGTGCGGGACGATCGCGTCCTTGCGGTCGTCCAGACAGCGTTCAGTCTCGACGCGCAATTCGACCGCCCCGCCTTCGCGCAGCGCATTCTCGCCGACGGGACGGCGACGGCGGACGCGCTCGCCAACCAATTGGACGCCCGCGTCGACGGCGTCCCGTTTACGCTGTTTACGAACTTCTTCAACGGCTTCAACCGCGCGGATTTCGTCCTCGATTCACAAGCGATCAGCGACGACATCATTGCGCGCTATAACATCGCGAACGACGACGACTTAAGCGACGTTCAACGCATTTCGCTGCGCTTGGCCGTCGAAAACGCCTCCTCCGCGGAGGAACTGTTGCAAGACGAGCGTGTGCTCGACATCGCGCTCAGCGCGTTCGGCTTGGAAAGCGCCTTGAATTTCGGCACGTTTTTGACGCAGGTCGCGGCCGAAGGGATCGACGCGCCGACGGCGCTCGCCAACCAGCTCGACAATTCCGGCTATGTCGAATTCGCCGCATTCTTCAATTTCGGCGACCAAGGCGTCGGCGGCGGCTTGAAAAGCGAGACGTTCCGTGAAGCGATCGTCTCTCGCTACCAGGAGCTCGAATTCGAGCGCGCCGTGGGCGAGGTCAACGAAGACTTCCGGCTGGCGATGAACTTCGAACGCGAAATCGACGAGATCGCCGCCTCCCCGTCCGCTGGCGACAATGGGTGGCTGCGCATTCTCGGCCAACCGCCCTTGCGCGAACTGGTCTCCACGGCGCTCGGCCTGCCGGACGAGGCCGCACAGATCGATATCGACCAGCAAGTGCGCATCCTCGAAGAACGCGCGCTCGATCTTTTCGGCGACCGCAGCCCCGCCGTGTTCCAAGAGCCGGAAAATATCGACTTGATGATCCGGCGGTTCTTCGTCTTTAGGCAGATCGAAGCCGGCCCCTCCGCGCAGACGCCGGGCGTTGCCGCGTTGACCGTGCTCGGCGGCGGCTCTCTGCCAGGCGCGAGCGGGGCCAATCTGTTATTGTCCCAAGCCTAGTCAGGCGCGCCGCCGGCGAGAACTTCCGCCAGCGCCTTGAAGCTCTCCGCAGCACTCGGAAACGCCGCGCCGACAAAGCCGTCGAGCGCCGGCCAAAGAGCGATCGCGCGATCGATCAACGGGTCCGAACCCGCCGCGTACAAACCCGACTGGATCATCGGCGCCGCTTCTTCGTATGCTGAAATGTATCGTCGCGCTTCGGCAAGAAGTGCGTTTTCTTCCGCGCTCGCCGCGCCCGGCAGTGAGCGCGACACGCTGCGGCGCACGTCAATCGCTGGAAAACGGCCGCGTTCGGCGATCGTCCGATCCATGACGACATGGCCGTCGAGGACGCCGCGCACCATGTCGGCGACCGGTTCGTCCATATCGGACCCCGCGACCAAGACGCTGAATACGGCTGTAATGTCGCCCGCCGCGCCCGCACCCGGCCCGGCTCGCTCGGCAAGCCCTGCGATCGCGCGGAAGGTCGACGGCGGATAGGCGCGCAAAGACGGCGTCTCGCCGCTCGTCAGCGCGATTTCCCGGTGCGCGTCCGCATACCGCGTAATGGAATCGAACAAGAGCAAGACGTGCTTGCCTGCATCGCGGAAGTGTTCGGCGACCGTCAAGGCGAGGTGGGCGGCGCGGCGTTTCGTGGGGGCCGGCTCGTCGCACGTCGCGGCGACCACCACCGACCGCGCCAATCCTTCCGGACCGAGCGTATTCTCAACGAATTCGCGGATCTCGCGACTACGCTCGCCGATGAGCGCGGCGACCACAACGTCGGCGTCGAGGCCCTTGGCGAGGTTCGCCAGAAGCGTCGATTTGCCGACGCCCGATCCGGCGAACAAGCCGATGCGTTGTCCGCGGCATAGCGGCAAAAACGTATCAAAAGGCGCAAGGCCGGTATCGACGCGCGTGCCGAGCCCGCGCCGATCGCTCGCCGGCGGCAAAACCGGCTCCAACAAGCGCGCCGTCGCCCCTTGCGGGATGGGGGCGCCGTCAAATTCGCGCCCGTCGGCGTTGACGACGCGGCCGAGCCACGCGTCGCCGGGGCGCGCGGCGTCGCCGGATTTCAAAACGACGCGTGCGCCGATTTTCAGCTTGGAGAGCGACACGGCCGGCATGACCGATACGGCCTCGTCATCGACGGCGATAATCTCGCCGACGCCTCGATCGTCCGCTTCAAGATAAAGCCGATCGCCGACGCGGCCGAGACCGCGCAATCCCGTAACGCGCACCGACCCGGTGTCGATACGCGACACCGTCCCCCACACTTCGCGGAAAGACAGGTCGGCCAAGGCGTCGGCGACGCGACGTTCAACGCTCGTCAAGGAACCCTCTCAGACCTTTAAGCCAAAATTCAGCATTCGAGACTAATTCGATAGATCGTAAACCTTAACGAGACGCGCAAAAGATGATCGGCGACATCAAGCTTTTCCAACTCGCTTCGGCGCTGACGCGTCATTCGTCCGACCGCCACCAGGTGATCGCGCAGAACATCGCGAACGCCGACACGCCGGGATACCGCGCCAAAGACGTCGAAGCCTTTTCCGACGCCGTCGCCCGGATGGATCGCGCCGGCCAAGGCCCCGCGCGCGTTAACGGCGTGCCGGACGCGGTCACGTGGCGCATCGCCGCGGACCCCGCGGCCGGCGCCGTCTCGCCCAACGGCAATTCGGTGACCCTTGAAGACCAAATGATGAAGAGCGTCGAGACCGAGCAAAACCATGAAGCCGCAACGACGATCTATCGAAAAGCAATGGAAATTCTGCGCACCAGCATGCGCTCGAACACGTAAAAAAGGAACTGAGCGATGAACGCCTTCCTTAACGCCATGGGCGCCGCGTCGAGCGGCATGAATGCGCAGACGATGCGTATGCGTATCGTCAGCGAGAACGTCGCCAACACCGACACGCCCGGCTACCGGGCCAAGACCATCACGTTCGACAATGCGTTCGATCGCCACACGCGCGTCAACAAAGTTGAAGTCGACCGGATATCCCTGAGCGACAAACCGCTCGGCGAAGCTTACGACCCCGGCCACCCGATGGCGGACGCGCGCGGTTACGTCAAAACGTCGAACGTCAACGTCATGATGGAAATGGCCGACAGCCGCGAGGCGCGCCGGTCCTATGAGGCGAACCTCGCCTCGTTCCAACAAGCCCGGCAGATGTATTCCAGCCTGCTCGATCTGTTGCGCAGCTAGGGAGGGCCCCGATGGACGTCAACGCCTTTAACGCCGCCCGCGCCTACGGCGCCGCAAAGCAAACCCTTCGTCCGGAAGCGGAGAAAAAGCCGCAAGCGGAAGGCTCCGGCGACGCCGAATTCAAGAAGGCCGCCGATTTCGTCAAGGAAATGGGCGCCGCCGTCGCAGAAGGCGAACAAAAGGCCGCCGACTTCATGGTCGGCAAGGCCGACCCGCACTCCGTCGTCGAAGCGTTGGCGTCCGCCGAACTCGCCGTGGAAACGGCCGTGACGGTCCGCAACCGCGTCGTCGAAGCCTATCAGGAACTCATGCGCATGCCGGTCTAGACCGGCGAAGCGCAGGACAGCGAGAGAACCCGCGTCCATGACCGAAACTGAAATCGTCTCGCTCATTCGCGAGTTTCTATGGGCCGGCGTGTGGATCGCGACGCCCCTGCTCATCACGGCGTTGATCGTCGGCGTGATCATCGGTCTCGTTCAAGCCTTAACGTCCGTTCAAGAACTGACCTTGACGTTCGTTCCGAAATTAATCGCGATGCTGATCGCCCTAACGCTGACGCTCGGCCCGGCGTCGCGCATCATGGTGCGCCTTTTCGACGATCGCGTTCTGACCGTCGTCGCCGGCGGCTAAGCCATGAGCCGGACGCGCCTCTTCCTCGTTGCGCTCGTCGCGACGCTCGCGCCGACCGTCGCGGGCGCGAAAAACGCCGATTTGTGTTTGACGGCGGCCGCCGCGGCGGAAAAACGCCACGGCCTGCCCGCGGGGCTTTTGTCGGCCATCACACTCGTGGAAACGGGCCGCTTCGTCGGCGGCGCGCGACGCGCCTGGCCCTGGTCGGTCAACATCGCCGGCGTCGGGAGACATTTTGATACGCGCAAAGCCGCGCAGAAACACGTCGCGCGCGCGCAGGCGCGCGGCGCGACGTCGATCGACGTCGGCTGCTTTCAAATCAACCTGCGCTGGCACGCGCGCGCTTTTAAGTCCGCTACGGATTATTTCGCGCCGTCGGTCGGGGCCGACTACGCAGCGCGTTTCCTACGCGCGCTAAAAGAGCGCGAGGGCGACTGGAAAGCCGCCGTCGGCGCGTATCACTCCTCAACGCCCGGGCGCGGCTCGCGTTACCGGGCGAAGGTCTACGCCGCCTTGGGCGAGGCGGTCGCGGCCGCAAAGGACGTCGACCCCGTAATACCGCCGGCCCCGCTGCTGCGCTCCGCACCCGCCCTGCGCACCGCGAACGCAGCCCCGTCCGCGCGCGGCGGCGTGACGCTCGCGGTCTTCGGCGACAGGCTGCCTTTTATTGACGGGAGCGGCGCGCCGATGATCGACGGCGCCGGCGCACGATGAGCGCGGCCGTCCAAAAGTCGTCGTTGCAGCCGACGGTGCTGCTCGCCGTCGCGTTGATGGCCGTCATCATCATGATGATCTTGCCGGCGCCCGCCTGGGTGCTGGACGTCGGGCTGACGGTGTCGTTCGCAATCGCCATTTTGATTTTCACGATCGTCCTCTTCATTGAGCGCCCGCTCGACTTCTCGTCCTTCCCGACCGTGTTGCTCGGCTCGCTGCTCTTGCGGCTGTCGCTCAACGTGTCGTCGACCAAACTGATCATCGGCGCGGGCCATACAGGAACGGACGCTGCAGGCGGGGTCATCGAAGGCTTCGCCATGTTCATCATGGGCGGCAACGTCTTCCTCGGGCTCGTCGTTTTCGTCGTCCTTCTGATCGTCAATTTCATGGTGATCACCAAAGGCGCTGGACGCATGGCGGAAGTCGGCGCGCGCTTCGCCCTCGACGGCATGCCCGGCAAACAGCTCGCCATCGACAGCGACATCGCCGCCGGCGCGATCAGCCACGAAGAAGCCAAAGAGCGCCGCAAAACCGAACAAGAAGAAACGACCTTTTTCGGCTCCCTCGACGGCGCGTCCAAATTCGTCAAAGGGGATGCGATCGCCGGGCTTCTCATCACCCTGATGAACCTGATCGTCGGTCTCGCCATGGGCGTCGGCGTTCATAATCTGAGTTTCGGTCAGGCGATCGAGACCTATTCGATCTTGACCGTGGGCGACGGGCTGGTCTCGCAAATCCCCGCGGTCGTGATATCCGTCGCCGCCGCGCTTCTCTTGTCCAAAGGCGGGGTCCTCGGCTCGGCCGACAAAGCCCTTCTTGATCAGTTAACGGTGCATCCGGCCGCGCTCGCGACGGTCGCCGGCATGCTCGCCGTTTTTGCGCTCGTGCCGGGCCTGCCTTTTCTGCCGTTTATGGCCGCGGCGGTCGGTCTCGGATCGCTCGCCTTTTTCGCGCGACGGCGCAACAAAGAGCAGGCCGAGCAAGCGATCGCCGAAGCCGCAGCGGCGCAGGCCGAAGACGCCGCCGCGCCCGTAGAAGAATCGCTCGGCGACGTCCTCGATCTCGACGAGATCAACGTCGAGTTCGCAGCCGACCTCGTGCCGATCGCAATGGAGGCGGAGTCCGGGCTCGACACGCGGATTGCAAAGATCCGCAAATACGTCGCCTCGGAGTTCGGCTTTATCGTTCCGGCGATCCGATTGACCGACAACGCCGCGCTCAGCCCGAACGAGTACCGTATTAAAGTGCACGGCGTCGAAGTCGCGCGCAGCGTGATCGACCCGAAGGGCGTTCTCGTCCTGACGCGCGACGACCTGCCGCTCCATATTCCGGGCCGGGACGTTAAAGAGCCCGTCTACGGCGCGCCGGCGCGCTGGATCAGCCGCAAAGACCAGGAAGAAGCCGAAGCCCTCGGCCTGCCGATCATCGAGCCGACGGAAGTCGCCGCCACGCACCTTCTCGAAACGATCAAAGCGAACTTCGGCAAACTGATGACCCGCCGCGGCTTGCAACGGATCTTGCAGGAATTCGTTTCAACCTCCGACCCGGCGCGCGCCGACGCGAACCGCAAAATCCTCGATGAATTCATCACCGAGAAGACGCCGCACGACCTTATTCAGGCGGTTCTTCGCCTTCTGTTGCAGGAGCGGGTGTCGGTTCGGAACCTCGCCGTCATTTTGGAAGCGATCGCCGAGGGGCGTAGCGCCATGTCCTCGCCCGAGCAGATCGCCGAATATGTCCGCCAGCGGATCGGCTATCAGCTGGTCGCCGGCCTGCGCGACGACGAGG
>JBCCZS010000052.1:0-16418 GCA_039187035.1 Pseudomonadota bacterium
CGCTGAGCCGGGGCGCGGGCGTCGACGTGTCGGCCGCGACGATCCGCAACGTTATGGCCGATCTCACCGAGCTCGGCCTGTTGAACGCCCCGCACGTGTCCGCGGGCCGCGTGCCGACCGAGCTCGGCATGCGGTTGTTCGTCGACAGCCTGTTGCAACTCGGCGATTTGTCCGACGCCGAACGCGCGGCGATCGACGCGGGCTCGGACGTTGACGCGGACACCGTGCTGGAGAGCGCCGCGGCGCGTCTTTCCGGCTTGACCCGCAGCGCGAGCCTCATCGTCGCCCAGAAGACCGAAGCGCCGTTGCGCCAGATCGAGTTCATCGCGACGGCGCCCGGCGAAGCGTTGGTCGTCTTGGTTTTCGAAAACGGCGTCGTTGAAAACCGGGTGATGAGAACGCCGCCCGACCTGCCGCCCTCGTCGTTGACGACGGCGAGCAATTTCCTGTCCGCGCGGCTCGCCGGGCGCACGATATCCGAAGCGCGCGACGCGATCTTGCAGGAACTCGCCGGCGAGCAAGCGGAATTGGACGCCTTGACGGCGCGGCTCGTCGCGGACGGCGTCGCCAGCGTGTCGGGCGGCGGCGCGCCGTCGCTCATCGTTCACGGCCGCGGCCGGCTTCTCGACGAAGCGACCGAACAGGATCTTGAGCGGGTGCGCATGCTGTTTGACGATTTGGAGCGCAAACAAGGGGTCATCGACATATTGAACGCCGCTATGGACGGCGAAGGCGTGAAGATCTTCATCGGATCGGAGAACCAATTGTTCTCCCTTTCCGGATCGTCCGTCATCGTCGCCCCGTATCGCGACCGATCGAACGCGATTGTCGGCGTCCTCGGCGTCGTCGGCCCCACGCGCTTGAACTACGCGCGCGTCATCCCGATTGTCGATTACACGGCCGAGGCGGTCACGCGCACGCTGGCCGACGCCGAGCGCGGCGGTTGAAATCGACCGGGGCGCGCCGTACATCCTGCCCGCTGAATTTTCGGCACAAACGCCGCGTTCGTTTGAGCCGCAATCGGCCCGGTCCCCGATAACAGCAGCCCAACGCGACGAGCGACTGTCATGAGCGAAAACGATTATCCGGCGAACGAAGGCCAGGCCGCCCGCAACGCCCAAAACGACGCGGCGGGCGAGGGGCAAACCGACGAGGAGATCGCCGCCGAAATCGCCGCCGCCAACGCCGGCGAGCCCGCGCCCCAACCGACGCCGAAACCGACGCCGGAGCCCAACCCGGGCGGTCCCGCCGCCGCGATAGGCGGGGAGGCGGCCGAGTTTCTCGCCCTGCGCGAGGAGAATGCGGCGCTCAAAGACCAAGTGCTGCGCCTCGCCGCGGACCTTGAGAACATGCGCCGACGCGCCGAGCGCGAGAAGGGCGACGCCGGCCGCTATGCGATCGCGAACTTCGCGCGCGACCTTTTGAGCGTTTCCGACAATTTCGAACGCGCGCTCGCCGCCGCGCCGGGCGAGGCCGCTGACCTCAAGCCCGAAGCCGTCGCCGGGCTTTTGACCGGCGTTCGCATGACCGAGAACGAGCTGCAGGCGGTCTTCCAGCGCCACGGCGTCAAACAAATCCAACCGAAGGGCGAGAAGTTCGACCCCAATTTGCACCAGGCCGTCGCCCAGGCGCCGAGCGCAGACGTCCCCGCCGGCCGCGTCGCCGACGTCGCCCAGTCAGGCTTTGTAATCGGCGAGCGCGTTTTGCGGGCCGCGATGGTGGTGGTTTCGACCGGATCGCCGGCCGGGGCCGCCCCGCAAGCGCCCGACAATACCGGTGAAACGACCGGCGCGCGTCTCGACAAAAAAGTCTGACGCCGCGCCGTTTCGGCGACCGTCGACCGGGTCGGCGCAGTCCTACCTTGGGGTATGGCTCGGCCCGGCTGGCAAAATAAACTTCACAAAATCAACGATCTAAGCGTTCGCTTGGCCATTTCGTCGTGACGCGGCGTCATGGCCAAAAGCCGGCGCCGACTGCGACTTTAGTCGTATGCCTATTTAGCTTTACATCTTCAAATTTTTGCAGATATTAGGATGAGAAGCTGAGGCGACACGTCGCGGCGCCGGCGGTGATCCGATTGCGAAGTCGGGTTGGCCCAGGGCCGCGGTCGCCGCCGAAGAGACCGCACCTATGCCGAGCCGCATCATCGTCGCCAGGGAACTCGCCGAGATCTACAAAGTGCTCTCGCACCCGGACCGCATCCGTCTCATCGAGGAACTCCGCGCCGGGGAAGTCGACGTCAACACGCTGCATGAGCGGCTCGATTTGCCGGCCTCGCGCGTGTCGCAGCACCTCGCTTTGTTGCGCATCCACCGTCTCGTGGAAGAGCGCCGCGAGGGCCGCCACGTTTTTTATCACCTGACGCAACCCGCGCTCGCCGACTGGATCGTCGGCGGGCTGACGTTCATCGAGGGACGGATGGTCGATCAATCCGATCATCGCCGCGACGTCGTCGAGGTGCGCAAGCTTTGGTCGACCGACGCGTCGGCCTGACCGCCGCTCGCGCCGCGCATCGCCCTATCGCGCGGCCGCGACAACCCCCCGGCGCCGCCGGGTCGGAAAGGAGAACGGGCCATGGACAGAATCGCCGCCGGCGTCGTGAAATTTCAGCGTAAAGAGTTCCCGAAACGCAAGGAGCTGTTCGAACAATTGGCGCGCGGACAAAGCCCGGAAGCGCTGTTCATCGCCTGCTCGGACAGTCGGGTCGATCCGAACCTCATCACCCAGACCGAACCGGGCGAGCTCTTCATCTGCCGCAACGCCGGCAATATCGTCCCGCCGCATACCAATCATACCGGCGCGATGACGGCCTCAATCGAGTTCGCCGTCGGCGCGTTGAACGTGCCGCATATCGTCGTGTGCGGGCACACTGAATGCGGGGCCATGAAGGGCGCGATGAACCCGGAGGGTCTCGACGCGCTTCCCCATGTCAAAGAGTGGCTGAGCTACGCGCGCGCCGCGGCGCTGTCGGTAAAAGAGAACCACGGCCATCTCGACGAAAAAGGCCAGCTCGACGAATTGATCCGTCAGAACGTCATTCTGCAGATGCGCCATCTCGCGACGCACCCTTACGTCGCCGCGCGTCTCGCCGCCGGCAAAGTGCAGATCCACGGCTGGGTTTACGACATCGAAGACGGCGGCGTCACCGCCTATGACGAAGAAGCCGGCGAGTTCCTGCCGGTCGCCGAACGTTACCGCGAACCGATCGCGCGGGTCATCGGCGTGCAGCACGATTGCGGCGCCGATCACCATGTGTGCGCTGCGGAATAGGCGCCGGTACGGATGAAAGAGACGAGAACCATGGCAAAATACTTCGATTTATCCAATGTACGCGGCGACGTCCTCGGCGGCCTGACGGCCGGCGTGGTCGCCTTGCCGTTGGCGCTGGCGTTCGGCGAGGCCTCCGGCGCGGGGCCCATCGCCGGCCTCTGGGGCGCGATTTTCGTTGGCTTCTTCGCCGCCCTCTTCGGCGGTACCGGCGCGCAGGTTTCCGGCCCGACGGGACCGATGATCGTCGTCTTCGCCGGGGTTTACGCCTCGCTGTCCGGCGATCCGGCGCTCGTTTTCGCCGCGGTCGTCCTGGCGGGCCTGTTGCAGATCCTCATGGGGGTTTTGCGGCTCGGCCAATATATAAGGCTCGTTCCGTACCCGGTCGTCTCAGGCTTTATGAGCGGGATCGGGTTGATCATCATCTCGTTGCAAGTCTCGCGATTGTTCGGGCACGAACCGCTTGAGCCCGGCACCATCCCGGCGATCCAGGCGATCCCCGGGTCCGTCGCGGATCCTGTCTGGCCGGCGCTTATCGTCGGCGCGCTCTCGCTCGGCGTGTGTTTCTTCTGGCCGAAGTCGCTCGGCAAATGGATCCCCGGCGCGCTCGCCGCGCTCGTGATCGGGACGGTGGCGAGCCTCTTCGTCGGTTTGCCGAAAGAATTGACCTTGGGCGACATCCCGCAGGGGCTTCCGTCCTTCACGATGCCGGCGATCTCGGCCGACACGGCGGGCGTCATTATCGAGGCGGCCGTCATCTTGGCGCTCCTCGGCGCGATCGACAGTCTTTTGACCTCGCTCGTCGCCGACAGCATGACGGGCACGCGCCACAAATCGAACGCCGAGCTCGTCGGCCAAGGCGTCGGCAACACCGTGGCCGGCCTCTTCGGGGCCATTCCCGGCGCCGGCGCGACGATGCGCACGGTCGTGAACATTCGCTCCGGCGGCGAGACCCGCATCTCCGGCATGACGCATTCGCTCGTGTTGATCGCGGCGGCGTTGCCGCTTGCGCCGCTCGCGGCGAGCATTCCGCATGCGGTGCTCGCGGGCATTCTCGTCAAGGTCGGTTATGACATCATCGACTGGAGCTATCTGCGGCGCGCGCACCGGGGGCCCCGCTGGGATCTGGCGCTGATGGCGCTCGTCCTGGGGCTGACGGTGTTCGTCGATCTCATCACCGCGGTCGCCGCCGGCGTCGTCCTCGCCGCGCTCGCCTTCGTCAAACAGATTGCGGACATTCAACTCAAAGCCGCCGCGCAAGCCGACGCCCGCGTCGACGACCCGGCCGAGCGCAAACTGCTCGACGACGCGAACGGCGCGGTCGTCATGTTCGACTTCGCCGGCGGGCCGCTCAGCTTCGGCGCGGCGGCCGATCTCGGCCACCATGTCCGCGACGGGGCGCAAGGCGGCGCGCGGGCGATCGTCCTCGACTTCACGCACGTGCCGTCGATCGACCTCTCGGCCGCCCGCGCGGTGGAGACGGTGGCCCGCAACGCGCATACGTCCAAAAAGCTCGTTTTCGTGTCGGGCATGAACGCGGACGTGGCGCGGGTGCTCGCCGGCCTCAACGCGGACACGCATCTGCCGGCCGACACGCGTTTTGCAAACCGCCGCGAAGCGCTGGAAGCGGCGCGCCGGGCGACGCAGGCCGAAGAGGACCGCGCGGACGACGCGCTCGCCCGAACGCCCAATACGGGGCTTGCGCCGGCGGAATAAGCGCCGCCCGCCGCGACGGGGCGTGCGGCCCTTGAAAAATCGCCGTTCGGTCAGATTTCTCCTGCTGGCCGAACGGCTTTTTTATATGCGGCGTTTGATGGTATGCCGGCGCGCTAATCTGTTCGCGCGTGAGAATTAAGCGGGGATCGCCGTAGGTGGACCAAAAGCTGGAGGCTCCGGAGACGACCTTGCCGCCCGCGGCGAGCGGCGCCGCATCGCAGCATGCGGCCGGCGACGCCGCGTCGGCGTCCGCGCCGGCCCCGAAGCCCGAAGCGCGGGCCAAGCGCGTCGCCGCGCCGCGCGAGAACGGCAAACACATCATCGAGGTCTTGATCGAGGAGCGGTGCGTCAATCTTCGCAAATCGCCCTTCTGGCCGCTGATGCGCACGGTCCTGTACCCGGTCCTCAAGAAAGGCGAGGCGGTGCGTATGGCGGAGGCCGTGGCGCCGATGACCGGGGCCGGCGTCATGGATCACGTCGCCCGCGTTCTTGATCTGGATATTCAGATCACGGGGCTTGAGAACATCCCCAAAGAGGGCCGGGTCCTCCTTGCGCCGACCCATCCGACCGGCATCGCCGACGGCGTTGCGGTATGGGACGCGTTGCGCGGCTGGCGCGACGACATGATGTTCTTCGCCAACCGCGACGCAATCCGGGCCGCGCCGCAGCTCGACGAGATCTTGATCCCCGTCGAGTGGGTGATGGAAAAGCGCACCCGCGAGCGTTCGCGCGAAACGTTGAAAGTGACGCGCGCGGCGTTCAAAGAAGAAAAGTGCGTGATTTTGTTTCCGTCCGGACGGCTCGCCTACATGGACGACGACAAAGTCCTCACCGAGCAGGAATGGCAGAACTCGGTCGCGATTTTCGCCGGCAAATACAAAGCGCCGATCATCCCGGTGAATGTGCGGGCACGCAATTCCTGGCTGTACTACTGGTTCTGGCGGCTGAACGACGAGTTGCGGGACATTACGCTGTTCCACGAGCTCTTGAACAAAAAGCGCAAGCGATTTGAGATCACCGTCGGCAAGCCGATCCCGGTCGACGCCTTGAAAGGCGACCATGACGAGGTCGCGGCCGCCTTGCGCGCGCATGCGTTGAACGACGTGCCCGCCGGCAAGCCCTGGACGCCGTTGGGCTAGGCGCGCGGGCTGATCGCGGCCGTCCGCGGCGGTCCCTTCGGAACTGTTCCCGTCGAGCCCGCCGCCGCGTTGAACGGCCCGCCGGGTTTTAAGCTTTCGGCGCGGCCGCCTTGACGGCGTCGTCGACGAACGGTTCGAAGACGCGGAAGTTCTCCACGAACATGCCCGCCAGCTTGCCGGCTTGCGCGTCATAGGCCGTCGCGTCCGACCATGCCGCGCGGGGATCGAGCACGTTCGCGTCCACGCCCTCGGCGGCGCTCGGCACATCGAACCCGAAGATCGGATCCTGGCGCATCGGCGCGTCGGCGAGGGAGCCGTTGAGCGCCGCGGTCAAAAGCGCGCGCGTTTCTTTGATCGGCATGCGCGATCCGACGCCGAAGGGCCCGCCGGTCCAGCCGGTGTTGACGAGCCAGCACGAGACGCCGTGCCGGTCGATGAGTTCGCCGAGGAGCCGGCCGTATTCGGACGGATGACGCGGCATGAAGGGCGCGCCGAAACATGTTGAGAACGTCGCCTGCGGTTCGTTTCCGAGGCCTTTCTCCGTCCCCGCCACTTTCGCCGTGTAACCCGACAAAAACAGGTACATCGCCTGCGCCCGGTCGAGGCGGGCGATCGGCGGCATGACGCCGAACGCGTCGCACGTCAGCATAATGATGTTTTTCGGATGCGTCGTGCGGCCCGTTTCGCTGGCGTTCGGGATGTAGTGGATCGGGTAGGCGCCGCGGGAGTTTTCCGCAAGCGTCGCGTCGTCGAGATCGAGCGTGCGGGTTTCCTCGTCCATGACGACGTTTTCAAGAACCGTCGCGAAGCGCTGCGTCGTCGCATAGATTTCCGGTTCGGCTTCCGCCGACAGGCGGATCATCTTCGCGTAACAACCGCCTTCAAAGTTAAACAGGCCCTCGCCGCCCCAGCCGTGCTCGTCGTCGCCGATAAGGGTGCGTTCCGGGTCGGCCGAAAGCGTCGTCTTGCCCGTGCCGGAAAGCCCGAAGAAGATCGCCGGGTCTTCGCCTTGTCCGACGTTGACGGAGCAGTGCATCGGCATCACGCCGTCCGGCGGCAGCAAATAATTCAGGATGGTGAAGACGGATTTCTTCATTTCGCCGGCGTAAGACGTGCCGCCGATCAGCACCATGCGGCGCGCGAAATCGACCGCGATCACCGTTTTGGTGCGGCAGCCATGGCGGTCGGGATTGGCTTCAAAGCCCGGCAGATCGACGATGATGAAATCCGGGTCCCCGCCGCGCTCGTCCATCGGCGGGCGCACGAGCAAATGCTGAATGAAGAGGCTGTGCCAGGCGTACTCTGTAAAGACGCGGACATTGACGGCGCGGTTCGGATCGGCGCCGCCGCGCAGGTCTTGCGCAATCAATTCGCGGTCGGCGGCGTAGGCGAGCATGTCCTCGTGAAGCGCCGCGAACGCGTCCGCCTCCATCGATTTGTTGGCGTCCCACCAAATCGTATCTTCGGTCGTCTCGTCACGGACGATGAATTTGTCCTGCGCCGAACGCCCGGTGTGCTCGCCGGTCTTAACGACGATCGCGCCGCCTTGCGCGACTTGGCCTTCGCCGCGCGCGAGCGCCAATTCATAAAGCGCCGAAGCGGTGAGGTTGCGCAGGCGGTTGGGCGCGGCGTCGTCGAAGGACGCGATGCGCCCGGCGGCGGGCGGCGTGGTGACCATAAGTTTTCTCCCGAACGACGCCGGGACGCGGCAGGTGTTCCCCCGCCCGGACGCGCAACACTAACGCGAACCGTAGTGCAAAAACCGTGCGAGGGTCCAGGCGCGGCGGGCCCGAGGGCGCGCAGTTTGCGGCCGCGCCGAGGCGCATGGTAGCGCTCGGCGCGAGCCCCGTCCCCCGAGAGCAGGCCATGCAGCAAGACAGCGTCGAAGAAACGCCGCCGGCGGAAAACGCCGAAACCGCGCCGGCCGGCGGCGTCCCGAACGAAGACGCGCCCGACGCGACGTCCGCCGCACCGCCGCCAGAAGGCGATGAAGCCGGCGACGAAACCGGGGACGAGGCCGGCGAAGCGGCCGTGCCCCCGGACGGCGACGCGGGCGTTCAAGCCGACCCCGCGCCGGACGCCGGCGCGCCCGCGGCCGCTTCGGTCGATCCGTCGCCTGCCGCCGGCGCGCCGGAAGGCCCGTCGTCGGCGCTGGAAACCTGGGTCGGGGCCGACCGCTTGCGCGCGACGGCGCTCGAGGCGCTTGAGTGGGCGAAGACCAATCTTTTAACGCTGAACCTGGCGATCGAAGCCGCGGTCCTGTTCGCCGCCCTGCTGCCGGCGACGCTCTTCGGTCCGCGTCTTAAACGCGTGATTCGGGACCGCGTCGCGCCGCTCATGCCGTATGGGGCGCTGAAGCGCGCCGCGAACGCGCTCGCCACCGTCGCAACGCCCATCGCGCTTTACCTGACCCTTCAGATCGCCGTCGTGGCGCTCAACATGGCGGGGCGCTCGTCGGGCCTCGTCGCCGCCGGCACGAGCCTGTTGGCGGCGTGGATCGTCATCCGGCTCGTTACGCTCGTTATACGCTCGCCCCTTTGGTCGCGCGTCGCGTTTTACGTCGCCTGGCCGCTCGCCGCGCTCGACGCGTTCGGCGTCCTCGGCGACGTGGTGACGCAATTGAACGCGTTCGCCATCCCGATCGGGGAAACCGAAGACGGCCGCAAAATCGACATTTCCGCATTGGAGGTCGTTCGCGGGCTGATCACCTTCGGATTTTTGTTCTGGCTCGCCGGGATGGCCGGGCGTTTCGCCAAGGACCGCATCAACGACTCCGACGAGTTGACGGTCTCGTTCAAGGCGCTGTTGGCGAAGATTCTCGACATTTTGTTGCCGGTGGTCGCGCTGCTCGTCGCCTTGCAACTCGTCAACTTTCCGTTCGGCGCGCTCGCCGTCTTCGGCGGGGCGATCGGCATCGGCGTCGGCCTCGGGCTCCAGCGCACCGTGTCGAACTTCGCCGCCGGTTTCACGCTGATCGCCGACAAGTCGATCAAACCCGGCGACGTTATCGAGGTGTCCGACACGTTCGGCTGGGTCACCGAGATGAACGCCCGCTACGTCGCCATCCGCACGCGGGACGGGACGGCGCATCTCATTCCCAACGACAAATTCATCGAAGACGGCGTCGTTAATTGGTCGCATGCGGATAAAGTCGTGCGCCTGCACGCCGGCGTCGGCGTTTCCTACGACACCAAGGATCTGCGCTTCGTGAAGACGCTGTGCGAGGAAACCGCGGCGAGCGTCGACCGCGTGGTCGCAAAGCCGGCGCCCGTCTGCAATCTCGTTGAGTTCGGCGACAGCTCGGTCAATTTCGATTTGCGCTTCTGGATCGAAGACCCGCGCAACGGCCTCGGCAATGTGCGCAGCGACGTCCTCCTGGCGATATGGGACAAGCTGCGCGCCCACGACATCGAGATCCCGTTCCCGCAACGCGACTTACACATTCGATCCGCTACGCCGGAGGCCCTAGAGGCCCTCGACGGCTCGGCGATTACGGGGTCGGAGTAGGGGGCGGCGCCGTAAACTTGGCGAGCCGTTGGTGATGCGACCGGCAGCTTCTCGCCAATCCCTGTC
This sequence comes from Pseudomonadota bacterium, assembly GCA_039187035.1. Taxonomy (GTDB): domain Bacteria; phylum Pseudomonadota; class Alphaproteobacteria; order Caulobacterales; family Parvularculaceae; genus JAJFFW01. The sequence goes on from JBCCZS010000052.1 coordinate 9,696, forward strand.
GCTGGGCATCAGCGTAAACGGTCCTTCGGATCTGAATTCCGACCATAACCTTGGGGTCTGGCAGTTTTTCGGGTCATGGTATTTCCTTTATAAACTCCGAAGGCCAACCGATCCGAAGTAACATGCCGTCAGGAGCGTTTATGCCGACTTCGTATAAACCCCATTCACGATGTCTAAGAATTCCCCCAGGACGAATGACAAATTCCTCGGCAAGCGCAGCGATCGCAGCAACGTGGGGAGTGCGGATGAAGACGCCGAAGGGGTTGTTCTCCGCCGGCACTCTCCAAGGTCCGTCGCCCGCCTGCGTAAAATGCAATTCACAGTCCCAACCGGTCATGATGACGTAATCCTGGTTCCCGCCGGCGTGGTCGAATCCAAGTTGCTTCCAGAAAGGGATGGCCGTTTGAAGATCATTACTTGGAACTATCGCGAACGCACCAACAGTCGGTTTATGGGACATGTGTCATCTCAATCAGTGCTTGTGTCACTTCGTTATGAGCGTAGACGAGCGGCAAATTTTCGCCAAAAGTCCACATCATCGACAAATCAACGAGTGGCCGGTTCGGGCAAATCTTGACCGTTGAGCGGCGGCGCAATCAGCGGTTTTCGGCTCCCTAAAGGCGCTTGGGTCGTTCAATTATCGCTTCCGGCTTACGCGCAGCAGTTTCTCGCCCTCTCCCTACCGCGACCGGGACGCCGTCGAGTTCGGGTTCGGACGTCTGAACGATTGTCGCCGCACCGAAGCGCGTGGCGATCGACGGGGCGACGTCGTCCTGTCGGCCGCGTTTCTGGCGGCGAGCGCCTGTTTCCTGTTATGGACCGGATGCGTTCGGTTCATTCCTACGATGCGTCGCTTTGGGTCGTCGCGCGCCATCCGCCCGCGCGCGGCGTTACTCCGGTCGGCAGGCTTTTGTCGGGGCGGGCGTTCCGCCGGCGGTTACCGACCAGCATTCTTTGTAGACGGAGCAATAGCAGGCGTCGACCGCCATGGCGTCGCTGACGGCGGAGACGAAAACGCGCGTCTCGGGCGTCCACGGCACGCCGAAAAGAATCTCTTTCTCGCCCGGCGCCAAAACCGCGCCCGACGCATCGCTCGCCCGATAGGTGTCGTAAGAGAACGCGCGGTCTTCGCCGATCGTATCGAGGATCACCGCGTCCAGATCGTCGGACGACGCGATCGTTCGGCCGGCCAGGGTGATCGTGACGTCGCCCAGCAAGGCCGGGCCGATGCCTTTGTTGGTGATGGCGATCTCATAGCCCTCGCCCGAATAGTTCCCGCCGATCTCCAGATACGGCCAGACGCTCGCGCGTTGTTGGCCTTGCAGCGACGTCACCTCAAGGACGGACACGCCGAGCGCGGACAGCGATATGACGATCGCAAGCAAAGAGAGCATGGCGCCGCCGCCGCCCCCGCGTTTCGAGTCACCCGCCATGTCGCCCCTCTCGCCGTAACGTCTCGCCGTGTAGTTTAACGCATTAGACGGGTTCGAAAAGCGTCGCGGCGCCGCAACGCGCCCCGCGCATGGCGACAGAGTTGACATTCTGGTGACGGATGTCACATAAGGGTGACATGAAGCCCTCGCCGTCCGAACTCGTCATTCTCCGCCACCTTTGGCGAAGCGGCGCGCAATCGCTGCGCGAAATCCACGACGCGGTCGCCGGGGAGCTCGATTGGTCGCGCTCGTCGACGCGCAAGACGGTCGAGCGCATGGTCGAAAAAGGGCTCCTGGCGGAAGGCGATTCGCACGGGCTTAAAATTTTCGACGCGGCGGCGCCCAAAATAGCGACGATCGCCGATCTCGTACGCAGTTTCGCGTCCGGCGTACTCGGGCTCAAAGGCCCGCTCCCGGTGTCAAAGCTGACCGACAGCGCGTTTTTGACAAAAGACGAATTGCGCGAGCTGGAAGATCTTTTGCGCCGCGACCACGAAGACGACGCGCCGTGAGCGCTGCGAGCGCTGCGGGCGGCTTTGCGCTGACGGCCTTTGCAGCCAGCGCGCTCGCTTTTGCGCTCGCGTCGGCGGCGGCGCGGCTTCGGCCGGACTGGCGCGATTGGCCGGCGCTTTGGGCGGCGGCGTTGGCGGGCGCGCTTGCCGCGGCGCTGATCGCGCTCGCAACGCCGTTTGACGCGCTCGGCGCGTGGCCGGACGGGTGGGGATCGCCGTTCGGAGGCGGCGGGCCTGAGGCGTTCGGCGCGGCCGGCAGCGGCGAGGTAAACCGCGGGGGGTTGCGGCGCGGCGGCGGGCGGTTTTGGCCTCAGATTGTCGCCGTCGCCGGGCAAGTCTACGTCGCCGGCGTCTGTGTTGCGCTCGGGCGGCTCGCCGTTGGCCGCCTGCGCGTCGGCGCGCTCGTCGATGCGGCCGTCATGACGGGCTGGCGCGACGGCGTGCCGGTTCTCTTGTCGTCCGCGGCGCCGGCGCCCTTCGCCGTCGGGGCGGGGCGGCGCGCGCGCATCGTCGTTCCGCAGGCCTATGGGGCGGCGTTGTCTGAGGAGGATCTCGCGCTTGTCGTCGCCCATGAACGCGCCCATGTCGCGCGCGCCGACGACGCGGTCGGGCTCGCCTTGCGCGTCGCAACCGCCGTCATGTGGCACGCCCCGTTCGCGGGCGCGTTGCGCCGCCGGTGGTCCCGGGCGGTTGAAGTGCACTGCGATGCGCAAACGCTGCGCGACACCCAAACGCTGGGCGACGCGCCCGCAGCCGCGCGCCGCCGATACGCCGCGCTGCTCGTGAAATCATTGCGGCTCTCCGCCGGCGGGACGCCCGCGCCCGTCGTCGCCTTCATCAACCGTCGTACAAGGAGTGAAAAGATGCGTATAGAGACAATTTTGACCGGTCGCACGCCGGTTCGCGTAGGGGCCCCGGCTTATCGGCGCCTGGCGGCCGCGGCGAGCGTAGCCGCGTTGACGGCCGGGCTCGCGCTTTCCGGCGTCGCATCGGCGGACGCCGGCCGCGAGACGACGCCGACGATCGTCGAGGGCCGCATTACGGCGGTCTACGGCCCCCTAGACGGCCGCCGCGATGCGGATGGCGCGGTTATCGAGCACCGCGGGGTCGACGTCGCCGCCCCGCTCGGCACGGCCGTGCGCGCGCCCGCGGACGGCGTCGTCGTCACCGCGACGGAGCGCTTTGAGGACGGGGACGCGTACGGAACCGTCGTCACTATGCGTTCCGAGCAAGACGTTGTGACGCTCTTTGCGCATCTCCAATCGTTCGACGTCGCGCCGGGCGATGCGGTGCGCGCCGGCCAAATCATCGCGCGCGTCGGCACGACGGGCCGGTCGACGGGGCCGCACGTCCATATCGAAACGTTTATCGACGGCGCGCGCGTCGATCCGGCGACCGTGTGGCCGAATTTGAAGGCCGACTAGCGGCGTCCTCGTCGTTGCGGGCGCTGTGGCGCCCGCGGCGTGAAAGTGCTACGGGCCCCGTCGCTCTGACAGGACCCTCGCTTATGCCCCGCGCGTCCGCGCTCCTCACCGTGATGATCAACGCCGCCCGCAAAGCGGCCCGCGGCCTGCAGCGCGACTTCGGCGAAATCGAAGCCTTGCAGGTCGCCCGCAAGGGCGCGGCGGATTTCGTCACCGCCGCGGACGTCCGCGCCGAAGAGATCCTGTTTGAAGAACTCAACAAGGCGCGGCCGAAATACGGCTTCGTCATGGAGGAGCGCGGCGCGGTCGAGGGCGCGGACAATTCGAACCGCTGGATCGTCGACCCGCTCGACGGCACCACGAACTTCATGCACGGGCTCGCCCATTTCGCGATCTCGATCGGCCTTGAACGCGACCGCCAGCCGTTCGCCGGGGTCGTCTACAATCCCGTTACGGACGAATTGTTCACAGCGGAAAAAGGCGAGGGCGCGTTCGTCAACGACCAACGCTTGCGCGTTTCCGGCCGGCGCGATTTGACCGAATGTCTCTTTGCCTGCGGGCTCCCTTTTAAAGGCCGCTCGACCGACGCAGGCCGGGCGCAGGCCTTGAAAGAGACCGATCGCGTGTTGTCGGAAACGGCGGGGATCCGGCGCTTCGGGTCGGCGGCGCTCGATCTCGCCTTCGTCGCTGCCGGCCGCTACGACGCCTTTTGGGAGCGCGGCCTCGCGCCGTGGGACGTATGCGCCGGCATCGTCCTTGTGCGCGAAGCCGGCGGCATCGTGTCCGAGATCGAGGACGGCGACAAACCGCTCTCCGGCCCGTCGATCCTGGCGTCCAACGGCCACATTCACGACGACGCCCGGCGTATCGTCCGCGGACCGACGCTTTAACCGGGCCGCCGGCGCGCCGCGTAATACGCGTTTCCTTGTTCGTCGGTCCGGTCGCCGAGAAACCGGAGCCCGGCGCGCGCGATCGCGCGGCCATACCCGGCCGCGCCGAGCGACGCCGATCGCCTGCCGGTCAGAAGGTCCGTCCAGGCGCCGGTTTGCTTCGGCGCCGAAAAAAGCAGCCGCCCGCCGGGCATGAGCGCGCCGGCCAAGCGTCGGATGAGGGCGGGCTGAGCGTGCGCCGGCAACAGGAAAACAAGCCCGACCGCCAATACGCCGTTAAAACGCCGGCCGAAAAACCGACTGCGTTCGGCCGGTTCGCAAGCAATCGGCGCGCCCGGCAATCGCCGCCGGAACGCCGCCGCCATCGACGGCGCGGCGTCGACGGCCGAGACCCTCAGCCCGGCCTCGGCGAGCGCCACGCTTAACGGTTCGCCGGACCCGGCGCCGACGTCGAGGACCGTTCCGCCTCGCGGGAGGCCCGCGGCCCACGCGCGGACGACGTCGACGCCCGCGGACGAGCGCACACGGATGAATGCGTCGGCGACGTCCTCATAGCCGTTTGATGCGTCCCGTCGCATGCGCGTCGCGTCCTTCCGTGGCCCAACGGCCGCCGCCGGCGCTCAAAAGCCGCCGTCGGCGTTGAGGACGGCCATCGCTTCGGCGTGCAGGGCGGGCGTCGCGGCGGCGAGCGTGCGCCCGCGCGCGGCCGCATCGACCGGGCCGCCGTTCCAGTCGGTCAACACCCCGCCCGCGCCCTCGATCACGGGCTTTAACGCCGCATAGTCGTAATGCTGGAGGCCGGCCTCGATAACGAGGTCAAGCTCGCCGCTCGCGAGCAGCGCGTAGGCGTAGGCGTCGAGGCCGAAGCGGGCGACGCGTGCGGCGGCGGCGACCCGCTCGAAGGCTTGCGCCTCGCCGGAGGTGAAAAACGCGGTCGAGCGGGGGTCGGTCGTCGAAATGCGCGCCCGGGCGAGATCGTCGACGTCGCTCACCCGGCAGGGCGTGCGTGCGCCGTCTCGCACGAAAACGGTTCCCGCCGGCGCGCCGATCCAGCGCTCGTCCGTATACGCCTGGTCGATCACGCCGATGATGGGCGTTTCATTGTCTTCGAGTGCGACGAGCGTGGTCCATGTCGGGACGCCGCAAATGAAGCCGCGGGTGCCGTCGACGGGATCGAGCACCCAGCGCAACGGCGCGTCGGGCGCATCGGCGCCGAATTCCTCGCCGATAACGCCGTGCTTGGGGAACGCCGCCGCGATGAGGCGGCGCTGCGCGCGCTCGGCTTCGCGATCGGCCTCGGTGACGGGGTCGAACCAGATGCCGGCTTTGTTGACGACGCGCGTGCCGGCGCGGAAACGCGGCAGGGTTTCAGCGCGCGCGGCGTCGGCCAACCGTTCGGCGAAGCTTGTGTAAAGATCGATGTCGTCGCCGCTTAATGACATTGCCTCGCCCTTATGCGCCGACGGGCGCGGGCGAGGCAATCGGCGATTAGGGGAGTTTGAACGGGGCGACGCCGGTGCGTCGAGGGGGCCGCGCCGTTCATACGCAGGGAGGGGTTAGTGCTCCCCGGACATCGCCTTTGCGAGGTCGAGGAGGCGCCGACGCGGCTCGTCCCCGAGATTATAGAACGCGCGAACGAGATCGATCGTTTCTTTGTTCTGGAAGGCGTCCGCGGGCGCGCCGCCCTCGGCGCCGCGTGAGGCGGGGGCCCCGGCGCCGTTGAAGACGACCTGCTCGACGCCTTCAAAGAAGTGCGAGACCGGCACGTTCAGCGCATGCGCCAACGTCCAAAGGCGCGAAGCTGAAATGCGGTTTGCGCCGCTTTCGTATTTTTGGATTTGCTGAAAGCGGATACCGACCGCGTCAGCGAGTTTTTGTTGCGTCATGCCGAGCAGCCGGCGCCGTTGGCGCAGACGTTTGCCGACATAAAGATCGATCGGGTGAGCCATACCATATCCCTCCACCATGCGGGGGACGTAACGGCCCCCAATTCCCGGTGAATGAGAAACGCAAGGCTCGTGCCGGAGCACGCGAATGCGCTGGCGAACGCGTATGGCGCGAGGAAAACCCGCAAGCCCGCTCGCTTGCAAGTCGGGGCGGTGTTCAGATCCAGGACGACGCCGTCCCGCTTTCTGACGCCGGGCGGGCGCGGCGGGGCGCTTCGTTCCGGCGCTACCGGCCCGTCCGCATGCGGCGCGTTAGTCGGCCATACGCGCCGAGCGCAGCCACCACGCCTCGTCGAACCCGGGAATTTCCAGGTTCGAGATGAATTGCCGGGTCGCCGCTTCCCATGAGTAGTTCTGGGCGTGGGCGCGGCAGGCTTCCGGGTCTGCGTCGGCGAGGGCGCGCCGGCTCGCCGCGGCGAGGTCGGCGTCGAGCGCGCCCCACCCCCGCCGCGCGCGGGGGGGGGTTTAGTGCGGGCCGCGGGCCGGGTGTGGCGCCCCCCGGTTGGCGCACCCCCACC
>JBCCZS010000053.1:0-16413 GCA_039187035.1 Pseudomonadota bacterium
CAACGCGGCCCATGCGATAGGCGGCGCGGCGGGGCGATCCCGCCGCGCCGCTTTAAATTGCGACGGCGGGCCGGTATCTCCCGCCCTCTCCTAACCCAACGGAGCCGCCTCGCCCGTGGCCGAACGCGTCGTCATCGTCGATTACGGATCGGGCAATCTGCGCTCCGCCCAAAAGGCCGTTGAGCGCACGGCGCGCGAGGCCGGCCGGGCCGTCGCCGTTTCGGTGACGCGCGAGGCCGACGACATCGCGGCCGCCGACCGCGTGATTTTGCCGGGCGTCGGCGCGTTTGCGGCGTGCAAGGCGGGGCTCGACGCCCTCCCCGGCGCGGTTGAAGCGCTTGAGCACGCCGTCCTCGTCGCCGCCCGGCCGTTTCTGGGGATCTGCGTCGGCATGCAGCTTCTGGCCGACCGCGGCCTGGAATTCGGCGACACGCCCGGCCTCGGCTGGATTGCGGGCTCGGTGCGCGCGCTAGAACCCTCCGATCCGTCCTTGCGCTTGCCGCACATCGGTTGGAACGCCGCCGCGGGCGACGCCGCCTCGCCCTTCGACGGCGTTTTCAGCGCCCGGCGCGATTTTTACTTCGTCCATTCCTATCATTTCGACGCCGACAACGACGCCCACGTCATTGCGCGCTGTGATTACGGCGGCCCCTTCGCCGCGGCCGTCCGGCGCGATACGATCCTCGGCGTGCAATTTCATCCCGAAAAGAGCCAGGCGGCCGGCCGCGCCCTCCTCGACGCGTTTTTGGCGTGGCGCCCATGACCGCCGACCTCGTTCTATACCCCGCGATCGACCTCAAAGACGGGCGCTGCGTCAGGCTGCTGCACGGCGATATGGCCGCCGAAACGATCTACAACGACGACCCCGGCGACCAGGCCCGACAATTCGCCAATGCCGGGTTTTCGCGGTTGCACGTCGTTGACCTTAACGGCGCGTTCACGGGACGTTCCGAAAACGCTTTCGCTGTCGAAACGATCCGCGCTGCGACTGGCGTTCGCATGCAGCTTGGCGGCGGCGTGCGCACCCGCGCCGACATCGCGATGTGGCTCGACAAAGGCGTCGACCGCGTCATCCTCGGCACCGCCGCCGTCCGCGACCCCGATCTGGTGCGCGAGGCTGCGGCCGCACACCCGGGCCGGATCGCCGTCGGGATCGACGCGCGCGACGGCGAGGTGCGGACCGAAGGCTGGGCCGAAGGCTCCGGCGAGGATGCGGTTTCGTTGGCGAAACGATTTGAGGACGCCGGCGTCGCGGCGATCATCTACACCGATATCGGCCGCGACGGCGCGCTCGCCGGCGTCAACGTCGACGCGACGGCCCGGCTGGCTGAAGCCGTGTCGACCCCCGTTATCGCCTCCGGCGGCGTCGCCGGGCTCGCCGACATCGAGGCGCTCAGCGCTGCGCACGCGATCGAGGGGGTCGTTATCGGCCGAGCGCTCTATGACGGGCGCCTCGATCCCGCCGCCGCGCGCGCCGCCGCCCGGCGCACGGCCGGTTAGGCGCGCGAGGGGCCCGGTGGCCGGCTTTCGGAGCGAATTCGAAATTAAACTCATCGGCGAACCGCATGCGCTCGCCGCGCTCGAAAACTCGCTCGTTGTCCGGGCGCTGAAAACCGGCCGCGTCGCGCATGAGCGCTATCAGACCGTCTACGTCGACACGCCGGACAAGGCGCTGACGGGCGCCGGTTTCATCCTGGGTCGGCGCTTTGAAGACGGCGCGTTCAGTCAGATCGTCAAACGCGCCGGGCCGGCGCGGGCGGGGGGCGAACGGGCCGAACGCGAACAACATTTGCCGCTCGCCGCCGATTTTCCTTTAGCGACGGGCGACGCCCGCCTCGACGCCTTAATAGAGACGCATACGGATGATTTTGCGCCCGTCCTGCGGCTCGACGTCCGCCGGCGGGCGTTTCGGTTGTCGCGCGGGCGCACGCGGATCGAAGCGGCGTTCGACGTTTGCCTCGCAACGGGTCCGGACGAAACCGCCGCTTTATTCCATGAAGCCGAACTGGAATTGATCAAAGGCGACCGGCGCGACGTTTTCGCGGTCGCGGCGTTGTGCCTCGAAGAGGCCGGCGGCGGCCTGCGCGCAAGCGCGACGAGCAAGCCCGCGCGCGCCCTGGCGATGATGCGCGGGGAGGGGGCCGGGCCGGCCAACCGCATCGAAATCGATCCCGAAGGCTGCGCCGGCGATGCGCTCGCCCGCGCCCTCGGCTTTTGCGCCGCGCGCGTGTGCGATTTATCGGGCGCCGTCGGGGGCGGGCGCGACGTCGAGGCCGCCCGGCAGATGCGCGTCGCCTTGCGGCGCTTTCGGTCGGTCGAACGCCTCTTTCGGAAGGCCGCTAGCGACCCGGCGCTCGCCGCGCTCGCCGCGCAAGCGCGCGAGGCCGCCCGCATTATCGGCGCCGCGCGCGACTGGGACGTGTTTCTCGCCGATACGGCCCCGGAAGTTGAAAAGCGGTATGCCGATCATGGGCCCAAAGGAAGCCGGCCGAACGGCCTTCTTCGTCCGAAGGCTGATTTTGACGGCTTGCGCGCCGTTGCCGAAGAGCGCCGCGCGGTCGCTTGGGACGTCGCCGCCGCGCACGTCGCCGCGCCGGACTTCGCGGTCTTTGCGCTTAATTTATTGCAGAGCGCCGACAGGTACGCCGCGCGACCGGACCGCACGAAAGCGCTGCGCCGGCCCGTGCGCCGGTTCGCGTCCCGCGCGCTCGACAAGCGCCTCGCGGCCGCGGCGCGTCTCGCCGTTGATTTGCACGTCGCCGCGCCGTCCGCCGGCCACCCGCTCCGGATTGCGCTAAAGAAACTGCGTTATACGGCGCAATTGTTTCGCGACGTCTATCCGCGCGAGGCGCGCCGGCCCTATATGCGCGCCATGTCCCGGCTCCAGGACGATTTCGGCGTCTTGAACGACGCCGTCGTCGCCCAGGGGCTTGCGGCCGACGCCGGGGAAGGGGGCGGGCCCGCGCTCGCCCGCGCGGCCGGCCTCGTCGGCGGGTACCGCGCGGCCTCGGCGCGCGCGGCGGCCGATCGGGTCGCGGACAATTGGGAAGCCTTTGCGGCGCTCGCGCCGTTTTGGCGCGCCGAACCGTCGACGTCCGGCGCGCCGCCATCGGAAGATGCGTATGCTGAAAGTTAGGATCATCCCCTGTCTCGACGTGAAAGACGGGCGCGTCGTCAAGGGGGTCAATTTCGTCGATTTGCGCGACGCCGGCGATCCCGTCGAGGCGGCGAGCGCCTATGACGTGGCCGGCGCCGACGAGTTATGTTTCCTTGACATCTCGGCGACGCATGAAGGCCGCGGGGTTTTGTACGATAAAGTCGCGGAGACCGCCGAGCGGTGTTTCATGCCGCTGACGGTCGGCGGCGGCGTGCGTTCCGTCGAAGACATGCGCGCGCTCTTGGAGATCGGCGCGGACAAAGTCGCGGTGAACACGGCGGCGGTGGAAAACCCGGATCTCATTCGTGCGTGCGCCGACCGTTTCGGCGCGCAATGCGTCGTCGTCGCGATCGACGCGCGCGCCCGCGCCGACGGGGCGGGGTGGGAGGTCGTCACCCATGGCGGGCGCAAACCGCGCGGCATCGACGCGGTGCAGTTCGCCCGCGACGTCGAGGCGCGCGGCGCCGGTGAAATTCTCTTAACGTCGATGGATGCGGACGGATCGCGCCAAGGCTACGACATTGCGCTGACCCGCGCGGTCGTCGACGCCGTGCGCTTGCCGGTCATCGCGTCGGGCGGCGCAGGGACGCTCGATCACCTCGTCGACGCGGTGCGCGACGGGGGCGCGAGCGCCGTTCTCGCGGCCTCGATTTTTCACTTCGGCGACTACACGATCCGGGAAGCCAAAGAGGCGCTGCTGGCGGCGGGTCAGCCGGCGCGGCTGGAGGAGGGCGGGCCATGACGGGAACGGACGATCTCGGCGCGGTCTTAACGCGCCTTTACGCGACGATCGAAAGCCGGCGCGGCGGCGATCCGGATGCGTCCTATACCGCTAAACTCCTTGCCGACGGGCCGGCGCGGTGCGCCAAGAAACTCGGTGAGGAGGGCGTCGAGGCCGCGCTTGCAGGCGCGGCGAACGATGCGCCGGCTCTGGCGGCCGAAGCCGCCGACGTCCTTTACCATTTGCTGGTGTTAATGGTGAGCGTCGGCGTCGCGCCGGGCGACGTCGCCGTAGCGCTCGCCGCGCGCGAGGGAACGTCCGGACACGCGGAAAAAGCCTCGCGGGCGCGCGATCAGAAAAAGGATCCTTGAGCTATGGCGGAATTTCGGACGTATACGGCGCTCGTCGCCTTTGAACGCGACGGCGACGGCGGCGTCGAATTCGTCCCGCCCGACGCAAAAGGGGCCTATGGCTACGTCGCCGTCCTCGCGGCCGACGAAGAGTTGCTCGTTCGCACTGTCGAGGGCGATTTTGCGAAAGCGGGCCTTAAGGTCGTTAAGATCTCGGAGATCACCGAGGTTTCGCGCGACGACTTTCCGGCCGACCTCGATCGCCGGCTCGCCGCCAACGTCGCCGCCTGGACGCCGCCGGGGCGCACCGTATGGGGAACGATCCATGTGGTGGCGGGTGAGGATAAACAGTAGGCGCGCAGGCCTCACGCGTCTTCGCCGACAAGGATCTCGCGTTTGCCGGCGTGGTTCGCCGGCGAAATGACGCCGTCGTCCTCCATCCGTTCAATGAGCGTCGCCGCGCGGTTGTAGCCGATCTGTAAGCGCCGCTGGATATAGGACGTCGACGCTTTGCGGTCGCGCATGACGATCGCGACGGCCTTGTCGTAGAGCGCGTCGCCGGAGCTCGTGTTGCCGCCCACATCGAAGCCGAAATCGCCGTTTTCCGGATCGTCCTCGTCCATCTCGGTGACGGCCTGAACGTAGTCCGGCTTGCCTTGTTTTTTGAGGAATTTGACGATCGCCTCGACCTCGTCGTCGGCGACGAACCCGCCGTGAACGCGCTTGATGCGCCCGCCGCCGGCCATATGCAGCATGTCGCCCTGGCCGAGGAGTTGTTCGGCGCCTTGCTCGCCCAGGATGGTGCGCGAGTCGATTTTCGAGGTGACCTGAAAAGAAATCCGCGTCGGGAAGTTCGCCTTGATCGTCCCCGTAATGACGTCGACGGAGGGGCGTTGCGTCGCCATGATCAAATGAATGCCGGCCGCGCGCGCCATCTGGGCGAGGCGCTGCACCATCCCTTCGATATCTTTGCCGGCGACCATCATGAGGTCGGCGACCTCGTCGATGACGACGACGATGTACGGCATTTTCTCGTAGTCGAACTCTTCGGACTCGTAGATCGGCTCGCCGCTCTCCGCGTCGTAGCCGGTGTGCACCGTGCGCGAGAGGACGTCGTTGTTCGCCTCGGCTTCGGCGACTTTTTGGTTGAAGCCGGTAATGTTCCGGACGCCGATTTTCGACATGCGCTTATAGCGCTCTTCCATTTCGCGCACGGTCCATTTCAGCGCGACGACGGCCTTGCGCGGGTCGGTGACGACGGGCGCGAGGAGGTGCGGGATCCCGTCATAGACCGACAGTTCCAGCATTTTCGGGTCGACGAGGATCAGCTTGCACTCGTCCGGCGCCAGACGATAAAGCAGCGACAGGATCATCGTGTTGACCCCGACCGATTTGCCCGAACCCGTGGTGCCCGCGATCAGCAGGTGGGGCATCTTGGCGAGGTCCGCATAGATCGGATCGCCGCCGATGCCTTTGCCGAGCGCGAGGGTCAAGTCGCCGCGCGACTTCTCATATTCCGCCGCGCCGAGCAGCTCGCGCAGGAACACCATCTCGCGGTCCTGGTTCGGCAATTCGATGCCGATGGCGTTGCGGCCCGGCACCACTGCGACCCGGGCGGCGACGGCGCTCATCGAGCGCGCGATGTCTTCGGCGAGCCCGATGACCCGCGACGACTTAACCCCCGCCGCCGGCTCCAATTCATACAGGGTAACGACCGGCCCCGGGCGGACGTTGATGATCTCGCCGCGTACGCCGAAGTCCGCCAGGACGGTCTCAAGCATCCGCGCGTTTTGTTCGAGCGCTTCGTCGGAGACGGTCTGGCGCGGCTCGTTTCTCGGTTTGGCGAGGAGCGACAGCGGCGGCAGCTCGTACGGCCCGTCGGAGAAGACGGGCAGGCTCGGTTGCGCTTCTTTCGCCTCGCGTTTGCCGGGTTTGCGCTTCGGCTCGGTACGGACGATATTGCGTTTGCGTTCCGTCGCGGCGTCGGCGCCCTCGAACGCCCCGTCGTCGACGGCGTCCTCCAGGGGCGGTTCGGCGCGGCGGCGCTTGCGTTTCGGTTTGGCGTCCGCGTCGAGCGCGGGGTCCTCGCGGTCGGCGACCGCGCGCAGGTCCGCTTCGGGCGCGTTTAGGGCTTCAATCCGTTCGAAGAGATAGGCGCCGCCTTCGGTGCGCAGGCGCCGGGCCCTCGCCATCGCGGCGCGCCCGCGCCGCGGCGGCAACCCGCCAACGAGCGCGTAGGACGCGAGCGCCGCAACGAAGAACAACACGCCGAGGGCGGCTTGCGCGCCGGGGGCCGGACCGTCGCCCAGAAAGCCGACGAGGCCGGCCATCGCCGCGTCGCCGACGGCGCCGCCGACGCCCGCCGCGAACGGCCAGTCGATCGGCGACGGTAAAACCGACGCGAACGCCGCCGCGCTTAGGACCATCACCGGCGCGAGCGCGAACCGCACCCAGGCCGCGCGAGACGTTGTCGTCGCCGCCCCGCGGACGGCCGCGACGCCGCCCCAAATCATCAACGGTGCAATCAACAACAGCGCCGCGCCGCCGACGGTTTGCAACAGGGCGTCGGCGAGGTCGGCGCCGGCCGGGCCGCCCCAATTGCGCAAGGGCGCCGGCGTCGCCGCGTTCCATGACGGATCGCTGATCGAATAGGTCGCAAGGCTTGCCGCCAGCCAGCCGCCGAGCGCGATCATCGCCGCGCCGCCGGCGCGGTGCGTCGCAGTGCGGGCCCAGGCGCGGGCCTTGTCTAGGAGCCCGGGGGCTTGGTCTCGTCGGACGATTTTCGGCGGCATGATCGGCGTCGGTTTGCAGCGCGAACGAACTCGCTCGCGATATAATCACGCCGCCGGGATGAATGGGTTAACGCGGATTAACGACTGCGCGCGCGCCTGCGGCGATCGGGCCGCATCCGCGCCGCGCGGCGGCCCGTAAGCCTCGGCATGACCGACAATGGAAACAACGGCGCGACGCGATCGCTCGTCATCGGCGCGTCGGGCGGGATCGGCGCGGCGTTCGCCGACGCGCTCGCTGAGCGCGGGCCTGTCGACCGGCTGAGCCGCCGCGACGACGGGCTCGACTTGAAAGACGAGGCGAGCCTTGCCCGCAACGCCGCCGCGCTTGCACAGGCCGGGCGCGCCTACCGTCTGATGATCGATGCGACCGGCGTTTTGGAGGCGGCGGGCCGGCGCCCCGAAAAAGCGTTCGCCGAAGTCGCGCCCGACGCGCTCGCCGACGCCTTCGCCGTCAACGCGACGGGTCCGGCGCTGCTCGTGAAGCACTTTTCGCCGTTGTTAGCGCCCAAGGGGCGTTCGGTTTTCGCGACGCTGTCCGCCCGGGTCGGGTCGATCGGCGATAATCGGCTTGGCGGTTGGATCGGCTATCGCGCCTCAAAAGCGGCGTTGAACCAGATCGTGCGGTGCGCGGCGTTGGAGATTAAACGCAAACGGCCGGAAAGCGTCGTGGTTGCGCTTCATCCGGGGACGATCGAAACGCCGCTGACGCGCGCCTATGCGCGCGGGCGTTATACAGCGAGCCCGGAACAAGCCGCGCGCCAAATGCTCGACGTGTTGGATCGATTAACGCCGGACGAGACCGGCGGCTTTTACGACTATGCCGGCGAGGCGATCGTCTGGTGAGCGTGTGCCGGCTGATCCTTCTGCAGTTAAATCATTTGACGGCGGACCTTCTCGCGTCTTGCGACGCGGACAAGTCCGCCGACGTCATCGTTATGGGCGAGCCGCTGGCCGAAGCGACGCACGTCAAGCACCACAAAAAGAAGATCGCTTTTCTTTTTTCCGCCGCCCGGCATTTCGCCGCGGACCTGCGCAAAAAAGGCTGGACGGTCGAGTACGCCGCGCTTGACGGCGACGCGCCGGCGGAGGGCTATCGCGACCTCGTCGGCGCGGCCGTTCAGCGCCATGACCCCGAACGCATCGTCACGTTCGAGCCGGTCGACTTCCGACTGCTGGACGAGATGAAAGGGTGGGGGGCTAAATTCGAGCGGCCAGTTGATATTCTCGACGACCCGCGCTTTGTGTGCGCGCACGACGAATTCGGCGCCTGGGCCGAGGGGCGAAAAGCGCTCCGTATGGAGTATTTTTACCGCGAGATGCGGCGCAAGACCGGCCTCCTAATGGACGGCGACGACCCCGAAGGCGGTCAATGGAACTTCGACCACGACAATCGCAAGCCG
Source organism: Pseudomonadota bacterium (assembly GCA_039187035.1). GTDB lineage: Bacteria > Pseudomonadota > Alphaproteobacteria > Caulobacterales > Parvularculaceae > JAJFFW01. The sequence goes on from JBCCZS010000053.1 coordinate 8,421, forward strand.
CCCAAAAAAGGTCTCGACGTCCCTGAACGCTTCGGCGTGCGACCGGACAAAACCACCAAGGCCGTCATGACGATGGTCGATGAGCGGTTTACGGATCATTTCGGCGACGTCGCGCCGTTTTTTTACGCCGTCACCGCGAAAGACGCCGACGCCGCGCTCGACGATTTCGTCGATAACGCGTTGCCGCTCTTCGGCGATTACCAGGACGCCATGGTCCCCGGCGAGCCGTTCCTGTTCCATGCAATGATCTCGATGTACATCAACGCGGGGCTCCTTGATCCGCTTGTCGCATGCGCGCGCGCGGTCGCCGCTTACGAAGCCGGCGCGGCGCCGTTGAACGCGGTCGAGGGATTCGTCCGGCAGATCATCGGCTGGCGGGAATATGTCCGCGGCATCTACTGGCGCGAGGGCCCCGACTACGTCAACCGAAACGCGCTCGGGGCGGACCGTCCGTTGCCAGACTTCTTTTGGACCGGCGAGACGGATATGGCGTGCCTTCGCGACGTTATCGACGTCACCCGCGAAAATGCGTACGCCCACCATATCCAGCGCCTGATGGTGACGGGGAATTTCGCGCTAATCGCCGGCCTCGATCCGTTTGCGGTGCACGAGTGGTACCTCATCGTCTATGCCGACGCGTTTGAATGGGTCGAGGCGCCGAACGTCGTCGGCATGGCGCTTTTCGCCGACGGCGGCGTTCTGGCGTCCAAGCCCTATGCGGCGAGCGGGGCGTATATCAACCGCATGTCGCACTATTGCAGCGGATGTGCGTACAAAGTCTCCAAAAAGACCGAAGACGACGCCTGCCCGTTCAACGCCCTTTATTGGGATTTCATGGCGCGCAACGAGAAAACGCTGCGCCGCAATCCGCGTATCGGACGCATTTACCAAAATTGGGATCGGTTGGGCCCAGACAAACAAAAGGCCTATCGGCGACGCGCCAAAGCGGTCCTCGACGCGCTTTAGCGCCTAGACCCGCCAAACGCGCGGCAAATAGCGCGCCAGCGTTCCGGCGCGGGCGACAAGATAGAGCATGAAGGCCGCCCAAAGGCCGTGATTGCCGAAGCGGTCCGCAAGAACGACGCTCATGGGCAGGAAAATCAGTGTCGAGATGATCATGCCGTCGCGCATTTCGCGCGCGCGCGTCGCGCCGATAAAAATACCGTCAAGCTGAAACGCGGCGACGACGACGAGGGGGCTCGCCGCCACCCACGGCAAAAACTGAACGCCCGCCCCGCGGATCGCCGCATCGTCGACGAGCAAAGCGAGGATCGACGCGCCAGCGCCCGCGTAAACGACGGCGAAGACGAGCGCTGCGGCGAGGGCGGGCGCGCCGGTGGCGAGAATGGCGGCTTTGATCCTCGGCGCGCGACGGGCGGCGTCCGGGTCGCCGATCGCGCGCCCGACCAACGTTTCCGCGGCGATCGCCGTGCCGTCGAGCGCGAGGCCCGTGAACAAGAACATCTGAAAGAGCGCATGGTTGGCGGCGAGGACGGCGTCCCCGAATTGTCCGCCGCGCTGGATGAACCACGAGAGGCACGCCGTCAGCAGGAGCGTGCGGATGAAGACGTCGCGATTGACGGCGAGCGTTCGTCGGACGGCGCCCGGCTCGAACAGACGGGCGCGGGGCGCGCGCCAGTCGCCGTCGTTCGCACGAACGAGGCGCCAAGAAAGACCGGCGGCGAGAAAGAAACCCGCGGTCTCGGCGATCAGCGTGCCGAGCGCGACGCCGCGCGGGCCCCAGCCGAGGCCGAGGACGAACCACAGATCGAGCGCTGCGTTGAGCGCAGTCGCGGCGGCGGCGACCGCAAAGAGATAATCCGTGCGCCCCTTGGCGGTCAGGAATCCGAGAAGCGCGTAGGTCGCAAGCGCGAACGGCGCGCCCCAGAGCCGCACGCCGACATAGCCGCGCGCGCCGCCGAGCGTCGCCGCGCTCGCTTCGGATCCTGCGCCGAGGAGCCCGACCGCGATCGCCTCGATCGGCGCTTTGAGCACGATGAGCGCCAGGCCGATCGCCCCGCCGATCGCCGCGCCGCGATAGAGCGCCGCGCGTTCTTCCAGGCGGTCGCCGGCGCCGTTCGCCTGGGCGACCAAGCCCGCGACGCTCATGCGCACGAACCCGAAACTCCAATAGGCGAGGGAAAAGACGACCGCCCCGAGGCCGACCGCGGCGACGTCGAGCGGGCGGGCCGATCGCCCGAGCGCGAAGACGTCCGCGAGCCCCAAAAGCGGCGTCACCGCAGCGGCCAGGGCGGCGGGAATCGCGAGCCGCAAGGCTTCGGCGTAGGGCGGGCGCTCCGTTGCGCCGGCGCGCGCCTCATCGTCGGGTGCGGTCATCGGTGAAAAGCGGCCTCGTTCGTCGCGCCGACGGCGTTGCGCGCGCGCCTTTGCGTCGCGGGCCGAGTGGGCGTAGCGTGCCGCCGACCCGGTGTCACGGGCGCGAAGACCGCGGCAGCCCGGAACCGAACCCGGAGCGCCACATCCATGGGCGAATTCGACGACGATGCGGATCTGACGCCGGCCGACGGCGCGCAGCCGGCCGCGACCCGCAACGGCGCCGCCGCGCGCGCGGCCGTCGGCGGGACGGACCCGGCGCCCTTCACGAGCGCCGAGCTCGGCGCGCTCGCGCACCTTTACCGCGGCGAGGTCTACCGCTCGACCCTGTGGCGCACGCGGCTCGACGCGACGACCAATTGGTCGGTGGTCACGCTCGGCGTCGCCATGTCGATCAGCTATTCCTCGCCGACGGCGTCGCCCTTGCCGCTCCTTCTGGCGGGAATGTTCATTACGCTGTTTTTGTATCTCGAAGGCCGGCGCTACCGCTATTTCAACGTCTGGCGCGCCCGGGCGCGTTGGCTGGAGCGCCACTTTTACGCACCGCTCTTGCGCCGCGAGACCTATTGCGCGCCGGACGATTGGCGCGACGAGCTCGCCGAAGATTATCTGCGGCCGGATTATCATATCTCAGCGGTCCGCGCGTTGGGCCGGCGATTGCGCCGGAACTACATTTGGATCTTTTCGATCCAAGGCCTCGCCTATTTTGGAAAAATCATCATCCATCCGACGCCCGTCCCAAGCGCGGCGACGTTCTTTGAACGGATGGCCGTCGGCCCGGCGCCGGGCGTCGTCGTCTTTATCCTGGGTCTCGGGTTTCAGGCGGGCTGGGTGATTTTGACCTTATCGACCTGGTTCAGCGATCGCCGCCGCCACGGCCGCCCGCCGCCCGTCGTCGACGAGGCGGCCGCGGAAACCGAACCCGACAACAAAGCCTACATGGCCTAAGGGCCTGTTTGAGCATGGTCGTACCGCGTTCGGCGACCGATAATCAGACCGTTCGCTACCCCGCGCGGATGGGGTACGAGGGACGTTGCCGGCTTCTTCGAACGGGCTCTAAGGCGATCGCTCGCGGATCGCCGGGCCGATGACTTCTATTTTGTCGGTCGTGATCCATCCGGCGTAATCGCGCGGGATGCGGGCGATCAGCGCGGGATCGTCGACGCCCTGGGTCGGACCGCCGAGGGGGCCGGCGAGAAAGACGCGCATGCCCGCTCGGTCGAACCGGGCGAGCGTTTTGCGCGGCCATCCCCAATAGAGCCAAGTGTAGTCAGCCGGCGCGACGAGCCCGAACCCGGCGCAAATCGGCGGAACGTATCCGGACCATCCGTAGAGAACGTATTGTTTGGCGCAGGTCTTAACTTCGCGCCTTGTCGTCGCCGGCGTTTCGCCGCCGATCGCGCGCCACCGCTCGACAAAGCGCGGCCCCGCCCAGATCAACGATTGCGCAGACGGCGCAAGGCCGCGGTCGGTGAAATAGGCTTGCAACGCCTCAGCGTCGGCGCCGGCGTTCGACTTGGCGTTGATCATGAACGCGCGGCCGGGAAAGCGGCGGAGCATCTCGTCTAGGCTCGGCGTCAAGCCGACCCCGGCGCCGCGGAACGGAAAGGACGCGCCGCCGTCCGCGGTGTAGCCGTAGCCGATATCGAGCGCCTTGAGTTCGGCCATGGTGCGGTCCGACGTGCGGCCCGTCGCGTTCGTTCGGCAATCGAGCGTATGGTCGTGAAAGACCGCGAAGTCGCCGTCTTTGGTGGGGCGAATGTCGATTTCCACCATGTCGGCGCCGTAAGCGAACGCCGCGGCGACGCTGTCGAGCGTGTTCTCCAGGAACTCGTGCGTCGGCGGATGGATGCGCGTCGCGGTGCAAGTCTCGTTCGTGACGCCGTCGGTGCGGAACGTCTGGTGCACGCCGCGATGGGCGAGAATTTTAACCGCGCCGTCCGGAGCCGGGCTGAGAAACGAGGCGTTAAACCCGACGAGCGAAAGGAGTGCGGCGGCGAGGGCGAGCGCGGCGGCGGATTTCGCCGCGGCGGTCATTCCGCGCCGCGCAGCGCGTTAAGGAACGTCGCCACGTCGGTCTGGGCCTTCGCGGCTGCGTCGGGGTCGTAGATGCCCGGGAATTCCTCATCGATCGCAGGGTTCTCGAACTCATGCTCCGCGCCCGGAAAAAACGCGATCTCAACGTCGGTTCCGCCGCTGCGCACGTCTTCCAGAACCCGCTCGCAAGCGGGCGTGTCGACCCAAGTGTCGGCCCCGGCGAGGAGCGCGAGCGTCGGCGGGTTGCCGGTCCAGGCCTGAAACGCCGAGCGCGCGGCGAACCCGCAATAGGGATAGAAGAGAACGAGGCCCGCAGGCGGCGCGGCCGGGCGTTCATCCGCCGTCAACGGACCAAGTTGCGCCGGCCGGGCGCGCTCAAGGTCCATGGTCAAGAAGTCCATGATGCTCCACGCGCCGTGCGACCAGCCCATCAAGACGACGTTGTCGGGGTCGACGTCCGGGCGGGCTTGAACGAGGCGCAGCGCCGCCAAGACGTCGCCGGCGCGCTCTTGGCCGAGCAACTCGCGGCCGGCGCAAACGGTTTGCGAGGCTTGGGCGCGGGGGATGTCGCGCGCCGCCAAACTGTCGACGGCGATCGCCATAAAGCCGGCCGCGTTGACGACCTCCGCCCACGCCGCCATGTGGCCCGGCCACATGCCCCCGCACCCGTGAAACTGAATGACGGCGGGGTAGGGCGGCGACGCGTCCGTCGGGGTGCGGACGGTCATTTGCTCCGCCACACGCGCTTCAAGCGTCGCCAGTGAGGCTTTCGGCGTCAAAAGCGCGGCCGCGCCGAGCACGAACGGTCGGAGATTCGCGCCGATCGCGGCGAGCGCGAGCGCCATTGCGATGCCGGCGGCGATCAGCCCGCGCTTCATGCCAGCCCTGCGGTCACAACAGCCCCGCGTCCTTCGCGAGCGCTTCGAGGCCGGTCTCGGGCCGCGCGCCGAAATGGCTGATCACTTCCGCCGCCGCGAGCGAGCCGAGTGCGCCGGCGCGGCCGAGGTCGAAGCCGCGGGAAAGACCGAACAAAAGCCCCGCCGCATAGGCGTCTCCGGCGCCGGTCGTGTCGACGAGGGCCGTCGGCGCGCGGGCCTCGATCTCCACGATCGGGCCGTCGCGTTGGATCAACACCGATCCGTGTTCGGACCGCGTCACGGCGGTCAACGGACATAAGGCGCGGGCCGCGTCGGCGATCGCGCCGACGTCCGTCGACCCGAAGAGCGCCTCGGCCTCGGTTTGGTTCGCAAGCAGAATATCGACGTGCGCCGGGACGAAGCGCTTCAACGCGTCGAGCTGGCGGGAAACGACGCCGGCGTCGGACAAGGTGAGCGCGGTTCGGCGGTCGGCGCCCTTGGCCGCGAGGCAGGCTTTTACGAACGCTTCGCGCGGGTTCGGCTCTTCGAACAAATAGCCTTCGAAAAACGTGATCGCGGCGCCGGCGATCAGCGCGTCGTCGATATCGTCGAGACGCAACCGTCCGGCGGCGCCCAAAAACGTCGACATTGAACGCTGCGCGTCCGGCGTCACGCTGATCAGGCAGCGCCCGGTCGCCGGCCCGTCTGTCAAGGGCGGCGTCGCGAAGGTGACGCCTTGCGCGTGAAGGTCGTCGGCGAAGGCTTCGCCGAGCGCGTCGTCCGCCACCTTGCCGATAAACGCGCCGCGCCCGCCGAGCGACGTCACGCAGGCGATCGAATTCGCCGCCGAGCCGCCGGATTTTTCCACCGTGTCGGCCATGGCGCTGTAAATCGTCTCGGCGCGGGGCTCGTCGATTAAGGTCATGCCGCCTTTGACGATGTCGTTGGTCGCCAAAAACGCGTCGTCGGCCGGGGCCAGGACGTCGACGATGGCGTTGCCGATGCCGACGACGTCGTGATCGGCTTGCGGCGGTGTCGCGTCGGTCATCAGGTCGGCCTTTCGGAAAATTGCGCGATCTGCGGTCGCGGATCGCTGGCGTTCAAACCCGACCGGCTATAAAGGCGGGGCTGAGTGCGAGCAAGCGAGGCGGGCGGCCCGCTGCGCGCCGCGGCTGCGAAAGGACGGCGTCATGGGGTTGCGGTCACCGCGCGGGGGTCGGGCTATCGCCGCGAACGGCGCGCGGCGCGCGGGCGTCGCGGCGGCGTTCGTCGCCCTCGCGGCCTGCGCCAGCGCGCCCGACGGCGCCTCGACAGCGCCGGCATCGGCGAGCCGGGCGTCGTCGACGCCGGCTCCGCCGGCCGCGCCGGTCTTCGTGCAATCGGACATTCGCGGCAAATCGGCTGACGCGATCGACGCGTTGTTGGGGGCGCCGGGTCTTGTCCGCCGGGAAGGGCGCGGGGAGTTCCGGCGCTATGCGCTCGCGCGCTGCAACCTCGTCGTCATTCTGTACCCGCCCGAAGGGGCCGGCCATTTAGAGGCCGTCGCCGGCGAGGCGGGCGCGGCCAAGCCCGACCTCGACGCGTGTCTCGCGGCCGGTCTTCCGTCTACGGAGCGTTAGGGTGCGGTAGCGCGCGCTGCGACGACGGCTTGTCGGCGCCATTCGAGCGCGGCGGCGACGACGGCGACCGAGCCGAGCGCGGCCGTCAGATAGAATACGAAAGCGAAGCCTTGCGTTTCGATAAGCTCGCCGAGGGCGCCGCGGCCGAACGAGCCGATCAACATCGTCAACGAGGCAAGCAACGCATACTGAACGGCGGCGTGTTTCGGGTTCACGATCGATGAGAGATAAACGACGCTCGCCGCGCTCGCGAAGCCGACGGCGAGGTTTTCGGCCGCGATGACGATCATCAGCCGGGAGAGTTTTTCCCCGACCGTCACTTCGAGGCCTAGATAGTCGGCGAGGGGCTGCAAAACGCCGAAGACGCCGTAGAGCCCGGTTGCGCGCATAAAGGCGTCGGTCCCGCCGCCGCCGAGCGCAAGGTCCGCGAACAGAAGGTTCGTCGCCGCCGCCAGCACCGCGCCGACGAAGACGCACGGCATGCGCCCAAATCGTAAAATCGCGGTCGCGCCGACGGCGATCCCTGCGAACGTCATCAGCGTTCCAAAGAGTTTCGACGCGATCGCGACCTCGTCGAGCGTATGGCCGAGCGCGCCGTAATTCTCGCCGAGGTAAAACGGATAGGCGAACGCGCCCCAGATCAAATCGGCGAACCGGTAGGACAGAACGAGCGTCAGAACGAGGAGCGCGCCGTAGCCGAGGCGGCGAATGAAATCCGTCATCGGCGTCAGAACGGCGCCGTACAGAACGTCGAGCGCGCGTTGAACGCCGGCCGGCGGCGCGGCGAGGGGGCCCGCGGCCGCGCTCGTGAGCGCCGGGGCGCGCTCGGCGACGCGCAGCATGGCGGCCGCCGCGACCACGGGCGCAATGATCGCGGCCGTCACGATCAACGGCCCGGTCTCGCGTGTGAACGCGCGCGCGTCGGCCTGATCGGGCGCGTTGAGGGCGAACGCCATAAAGCTGAACAGCGCCCAAAACGACCAGCCCCAACCCAACAAAACCGGCACGAGCGCGCGATTGCGAAAACGCCGGGGCGGCGCGCCGTCGTCGATCCCGCCGGTTTCCTCGCGGCGCGCGCTCGCGTTTTCCGCAATGAATACGCCGGTGACGGCGAGACCCATTAGCGCGGCGAGCGCGGCGAACGCG
>JBCCZS010000054.1:0-16361 GCA_039187035.1 Pseudomonadota bacterium
GCCTGCCAGGGCGACGGCGTCATCAAAATCGAGATGCACTTTTTGCCGGACGTTTACGTGACCTGCGACGTCTGCAAAGGCGCGCGCTACAATCGCGAGACGCTGGAAGTCCTCTTTAAAGGCAAATCGATCGCCGACGTGTTGAACATGACGGTCGAAGAAGGCGTCGAGTTTTTCAAAGCCGTCCCGTCGATCCGCGATAAGCTGGAGACCTTGCGCCGCGTCGGCCTGACCTATGTGAAAATCGGCCAACAGGCGACGACGCTCTCCGGCGGGGAAGCTCAACGCGTCAAACTCGCCAAAGAACTCTCCAAACGCGCGACCGGCCGCACACTCTATATTCTCGACGAACCGACGACCGGGCTGCACTTTGAAGACGTCCGTAAGCTGATGGAAGTCATCCAGGAGCTCGTCGACGCCGGCAACACCGTCGTCGTCATCGAGCACAATCTCGACGTCATCAAACAAGCCGACTGGATCTTGGACTTAGGCCCCGAAGGCGGCGACGGCGGCGGCCGCCTCGTCGCGCAAGGAACGCCGGAGGACGTCGCCGGCGTCGCGGAGAGCCACACGGGCCGATTTTTGGCCGAGGTCTTGGCCAAGGCCGGCGGCGGAAAGAAACCGGCGCGCAAGACCGCGCCTAAGGCGAAGAAAAAGACAGCGGTGAAACGGAAGCGGCGGGCGGCGTGATTTCTATTGCCAGTTCTAGTACCGTTCAAGAGGCCGCTTTTATTCGCAAAAAAACCGGTCGGCCTCGAATCTTCCGCGAATTCACATAAACGATTATATCGCGAATCGAACGGTTCCTAAAAACTGCACGGTTGGAAATCGTTCGCTGGCTGCAAACGGTTCGTCGTTTATTGCTCCTCTAAATTCAAGATCGGTGACAAACAATCGGCGGATATGCCCTTCGACGGAAAGCCGTTTAGTTACCGGAATTGTTATACCGCCACCGGCGTGATACGCATCCTGCCATTCCTCGAAGTCGAATGATGCAATACTCGAAAACAAAGACTGCTGGACGTAGGCGGCACCAAAGCCACCGCGATAAAAAACTTCGCACGACGAGCAAAGCGGTATCGCCTTAACCAATTCGCGAAACCCGAACGCCGGAATACGCACGTTGACGAAGATGCTCAACGTTTCGTTTTCGACGTCGGCTTCCGCCGTCAAATTTTCCCCCTGCGACCAAAGTGCCTCTAGTTCCAATGCGACTGGAAAGTCGCGAACAGTAAATGCACGGCCTACATATCCTGTAACCGCAAAATTCTGATCCTCGAGTGCCTCCGTGGATGAATTTAGTGCTTGGTCCAACAAGTCTTGCGATACGCTGCCTGCTCCACCGGCCGCTCTCAGACCCTTAAGGACTTCAGGATTTAGGTCTACGACACCGACCCCGAAAGCGACATACGTTGAGCTTTCAGCCATTGCCGCTCCAGGGATAAGCAAAAAAAATTTCAGAATTACAATTAAATACCTAATTAAGAGGCTTTTGGTCATGCCGTGCTCTCCTAAGCCATGTATACGTAATGGACAAATCCTGTATTCGTCGCCACCCGACTTCACTTGATGATTAACCATAACGTGCCGTCACAGCTCAACACAACTCGAGATTTTTCATCAATTATTCATAATTCCTGTTGTTGCGACGTCTGAACTAGCATCGCAGCAATTACTGCCAACGGCGGTCCGTTAGAACATCGCTGTGCTACCACATGATCAGGAGCAAACCGGAGATTGCAGTGACCGTCGAACGCAAAACCCTGCCCGAACAACACTATCTTTACGTCGAGCGTGAGACAGCCATGGACGGGGCGGCGATTGCGGCGGCGATGGGGTCCGGGTTCGGGGAGGTGCACGGGTTTGTGCAGGCGCAAAACATCACGCCGCTCGCCATGCCCTCGGCGATCTACACGGCGTTCCCGAAAGACGGCAAAATGACGTTCCGCGCGGCGTTCTTCGTCGGCGCGGACGACGCCGCGAAGGCCGAAGGCGCGGTCAAAGCCGCGTCGATCCCTGCGGGCGACGTCGCCACCGCGACCCATGTCGGGTCCTACATGACCTTGAGCGAGACCCACCAAAAAGTCTGGGCGCATATGGACGCCGAGGGGTGGGCCAAAGGCGCGCTGATCTGGGAAACCTATGTCGACGATCCGACCCTCGTGCCCGAGGCCGAGGTGCGCACGGACGTCTCGCGCACGATCGACGACTGAGACGGGTCGCGGCGGGCCGCCGCCTGGTTTGCATCAATTAAGTGGCGCGAGAGCGCCGGATCGTGGACACTTCGTCTCGCGCGAACGCTGGCGACAGGCGCCGCCGCCGCGCAGGTTAAAGAGAGGGGACGCGTTATGACCTTGAAACTCTTGCTCAAACTCGCCGCGTTGGCCGGCTTTGCTTTGTCGACGTCGGGCTGCCTGCTCGCCGCCGGGGCGGCCGCGGGCGCGATCGCCGTCGACGAAATCCAGGAAAAAGACGGCAAGTTCGACCCGCTCGAGGAAGCCTATGACGGCGATCCGTCGACGGCCGGGCCGCTGGACCGCGAAGACGACGCGAACACCGACGACGACTAGGCTCGCCGATCCGCGCCGGACGCCCGCGCCCGTCAGGGCACGCCGGGAAAGCTCGACACCCGTTCGATCGTGAAATCGGGGAAACTCGTGACCCGCTGCACGGTGAAATCCGGATGGCTGTCGACGATCTGCCATTTGCCGCACGAGTCGGGAAAACTCGACACGAACTGAACGCGCAGGTCCGGGAAGCTCGTCACCGCCTGCACGCGGAAATCGGCGAAACTGCCGACAAATTTGACGCGTCCCTTCAGCGGAACGCCTTTGAACGAGCAACCGGCCCCGATTTTCGCGTCGCCGTCAGGCCGGACGACGGCGCCCTCCGCGCTTGCCGGCCCTGCCGCCGCGACCGAAAACGCCGCCGCGACCGAAAACGCCGCTGCGACCGAAAACGCCGCTGCGACCGACAGCGCCGCCGACGCGGCGAGCGCAAGACGTCGGGCCGGTTCGGCCCCACGCCGCCGCCGGGCGTTTGGCGCGAAGCGGGCGAGCGCCGTCAGTTTTTGCCTGATCATCCGTCGACGCTAGCGCCCGATTGTGACGACTGTCGGGCGGCGGCGACCGGCGCGCGCCGGCGCCCGCTTTTCGATGAAGCGCGGCGTTGAAGGCCTTTACAAATCAACTGGTTTGCGGCCGTATGCGCGCGCTTCCGACACGGTATTTCAAGGGGACTTCGTTCATGTCGCTCGTCCGCCTCGCGGCGTTTTTCGCCGCCGCTCTCTTTTGCGCGCCCGCGCTCGCCAATTCGACGTCGCAAGAACACGACGGCGAAATCGGTTCCGGCGCCCGCGCGTTCAATCAACTCGGCCAAGCGCTGCCGACCCCGAACGTCTATCGCACCGCGTCCGGCGCGCCGGGCCCGCAATATTGGCAACAGCGCGCCGATTATAAAATCGACGTCGCGCTCGACGAGAAGAACCGTCGCATCGAGGCGCGCGAAGCGATTACGTACACGAATAATTCGCCGGACACGCTGCGCTATCTGTGGGTGCAACTCGACCAAAACCGCTTCCGCAACGACTCGCTCGCGCGCCGCTCGGAGACGGCGGAGACGGCCGGCACGCGCCGGGCCGAAACCGGCGACGGCGACTTTATTTCCTACAACACGCTGCGCCGGACGCAGGCCTTTAATAGCCGAGACCACGGCTTTGAGATCACCGAAGTCAAGAACGGCGCCGGCCAGGACCTGAAAGCGACCGTCGTCGACACGATGATGCGGATCGATTTGCCTGCGCCGCTACGCCCGGGCGCAAAGACGTCGATCTCGATCGGCTGGACGTTCAACATCATCGACGAAGCGGCGATGGGCGGGCGCGGCGGCTATGAACGCTTCGACAACGACACGTACATTTACTTCCTGGCCCAATGGTTCCCGCGGATGGCGGCGTACACGGACTATGAAGGCTGGGCGCACAAAGCCTTCCTCGGCCGCGGCGAGTTCACGCTTGAATTCGGCGATTATGAAGTCGCGATCACCGCGCCGGAAGACCACATCGTCGCGTCGACCGGCGTTCTGACGAACCCCGCGGAAGTTCTAACCGCCGAACAACGCAAACGGTTGACCGAAGCGCGGACGAAAGACCGGCCGAGCTTCATCGTCACGCCCGAAGAGGCGTTGGAAAACGAAAAAGACAAAGCGACCGGCACGAAGACCTGGAAATTCAAAGCCGAAAACGTGCGCGATTTCGCCTGGTCGTCTTCACGCAAGTTCATTTGGGACGCGATGGGCTTTAAGCAGGACGATAAAGCCAACCCCAACGTCCTCGTCATGTCGTTCTATCCGAGCGAAGCCGAGCCGATTTGGTCGAAATATTCGAGCCACGCCGTCGCGCACACGATGGACGTCTATTCGCGGTTTTCCTTCCCCTACCCGTACCCCACCGCCCAATCGGTCAACACGTGGGAACGGGGCGGCATGGAGTATCCGATGATGACGTTCAACGGGTACCGGCCCACGAAGAAAGACAAAGTCGACGAGCGCACCTATGCGCGCCGGATCAAATACGGCCTCATCGGCGTCATTATCCACGAGATCGGCCACATCTATTTTCCGATGACGGTCAATACCGACGAGCGTCAATGGACGTGGATGGACGAAGGAATCAACACCTTCCTCGAATATGTCGCCGAGATTGAATGGGAGGAAGAATTCCCGGCCTTCCGCGGCAAGACGAATATCCTCGACTACATCACGGAGTATATGACGAGCGAAGCGCAGGTCCCGATTATGACGCAATCGGATTCGATCCTGCAATTCGGGCCCAACGCCTACACCAAACCGGCGGCGGCCCTGACGATCTTGCGCGAGACCGTGATGGGCCGGGAGCTGTTCGACTTTGCGTTCCGCGAATATGCGCAGCGCTGGAAGTTCAAACGCCCGACGCCCGCCGATTTCTTCCGGACGCTGGAAGACGCCTCCGGCGTCGACCTCGATTGGTTCTGGCGCGGTTGGTTCTACACGACCGACCATGTCGACATCGCGATCAACGACGTGCGCGAATACAAAATCGCGACCAGCGACCCGGAAAAAGACTTTCCGGAAAACCGCAAAGAAACGGCGGCGAACGAACCGGAGCCGCTGATCCAGGCGCGCAACCGGGCGGAGGGCAAAAAGACGTACCTGTCGCGGTATCCGGAACTGGCCGACTTTTACAACGAAAACGACCCATTCACCGTCTCCAACGCCGACAAGAACGTTTATTGGGTGATGCGCAACGCGCCGGTTGAGGAAGGCGGCCTTGAAGAGTGGGAAAAGAAAGCGCTCGACCAGGCGATCGCCGACGACGATTTCATCTACTTCATGGACTTTGAAAATATCGGCGGGCTCGTGATGCCGATCCCGCTGAAACTGACCTATGCGGATGGCTCCACGGCGGAAACGATCGTGCCGGCGGAGATTTGGCGGCGCAACGCGCATCGCGTGACGCGCTTGATGATCAGCGAAAAGCAAATCACCGCCGTCGCCATCGACGAAAACCACGAGATCGCCGACGCCGATCGTCAGAACAACCACTATCCGCGTACGATCAAAGCCTCGCGCCTTCAGGCGTTTAAAGCCGAAGACGAGACGCGCGATCTCATGAAAGACATGATGGCCAAGCTGAAGGCCGAAGAAGCCAAGGACCAGCCGGAAGGCGACGGGACGCGGGTGCCGCTGCGCCCCGCCGATGACGCGGACGGCGAGCCGGACAAGAAAGACTGACCGCGATGCGCGCTCTGTTTATCGCCGTCGTTGCGCTAACGGCCGCGCTCACAGCCGGCATCGCGGGCGCGGCGCGGGCGCACGACGCCGACTACGCATTGACGTCCGTTGCGTGGAACGCTGACGCGGGCTCGCTCGAAGTCATCCACCGCATCCATACGCACCAGGCCTTCGACGCCGCGGCGTCGACGGCCGGCAATGATGCGCCCGCCACTTTTAACGGAACGAAAAGCCTCGCCGCGCTCGGGCTTTACGTTGAGAAGCGCTTTGAACTGACGGACGGGGCCGGCGCGCCGATCCCGCTCGAGTTTGTCGGCGCGGAGATCGAAGGCGATTACGTGTTGGTCTATCAGGAGGCGGCGCGCGACGCGCCGCCCGCGACGATCCGTGTACGCAACGACATCTTGGCGGACCTGCGCCCCCGGCAGATCAACCACGTCAACGTCATGCTCGACGGCCCGAAGCGCACGCTCGTGTTCAATGAGGATCGCCGGGGCGCGTTCCTGACGCCTAAAGCCGACGCGAAAACGACGGAATGAAACGGGCGGCGCGCGACCGCGGCATCTTGTTTCATAGCGAGGACGCGCTGATGACCGACCGCTTTCGATCGACGCCGACGCGCCTCCTGGCGGCGGCGCTCTTCTTGGGGGGCGTGCAGCCTGTCGCCGCCCACGAAATGTTTCTCAAACCCGCCCGCTATGAGATCGCGCCCGACGGGACGACGAGCGTCACCCTCGTCAACGGCACGTTTGAAAAAAGCGACAACACGATCGACCGTGATCGCATGATCGACGTTTCGGTTTACGGCGCCGGCGAGCGGGTGCGCCCCGAGACGACGCAATGGCGCGAGGAAGGCGACGCAACCGTCCTGTCATACGCAGTCGGCGAGGCCGGCACCTACGCGCTCGGCGTCTCGACAAAGCCGCGCATCATTACGATGACGCCGGATGATTTCGCCGGCTATCTAAAACATGACGGCGTCGTCGACGCGCTCGCCGCGTTCGAAGCCGAGAACACGCTACAGTCAGTACGGGAACGCTATTCAAAGCACGTCCGGACGATCGTCCAGGTCGGCGACGCGCGAACTGATGACCACCGGCAGGTCCTCGGTTATCCGATAGAAATCGTTCTTGAAGGCAACCCTTACGACGCCGACGTCGGGGACAGTTTGGCGTTCACGGTGCTCCGCGACGGCGCCCCCGTCGCGGGCCAGCTTGCGTACGCCAGCTATGACGGCTTTGAAGGGCCGAGCGATCCAGAAGCGCACGCGCGGGCGCAAACGCTGCGTACGGACGACGACGGACGCGCCGTCTTTCAGGTGAGCGCGCCCGGCGTGTGGTTCGTGACGTTAATCCACATGGAGACGCTTTCGAACGATCCGGAAGCGGATTATGAGTCCAATTGGGCGACCGTGACCTTCGCGGTCGACTAGCCGGCCCGCCGCGGCCCGTCGGCGGCGACCGGAGCGCCCGCAACGGCCCAACCGTCGGCACCGTCCCACGAGTTTGCGATGCGGCGCATCATGATCATCGGCGGTCCCGGCTCCGGAAAGTCGACGCTCGCCCGCCGCCTCGCCGAGCGCACGGGCCTGCCGCACATCCATCTCGACGCGCTCTATTGGGAGCCCGGCTGGCGTGAGACCGACAAGGCGCGCTTCATACAAGCCGTCCGACAGCGGATCGCCGAGGACGCCTGGATCATTGACGGCAATTATTCCGCCACCTGGCGCGAACGCGCGGACCGCGCCGACCACGTCGTCTTTCTCGACGCGCCGACGGCGGTGCGTCTCGCGCGCATCGTCATGCGAACGCTGCGGTGCTACGGCCGCTCGCGCCCCGATCTCGCCCCAGGCTGCCCGGAACGGTTCACCAACGACTTTTTGCAGTATGCGCTCGGCTACGCGGAACAACAGCGACCGGCCGCACTCGCCTTGTGCGCGCAGCCTTCAGTGCGAGACAAAGCCGTCATCGCGCGGAACGTCGACGACGCGTTCGCGGCGCTCGTCGACGCCGCGGGGCGTTAAAGCGCCCGGGCGCGTTCATGTTCCAGAATGTGGTCACGCGGCGGCGGCAAACTGCCGACGACGCCGGTCGGCGCGAAGCCGTGACGGGCGTAAAGTCGGATCGCCGCCGCGGCGCCATCGCCGACATTGAGGGTCATCCGGGTAAAGCCCTCGCCGCGCGCCCACGCGACGCACGCGTCGATCAGCGCGTCCCCGACCCCGCCGCCGCGCTCGGACGGCGCCGCCCAGACCGAATACAAGCTCGCCGACCCGTCCTCATTCGCAGCCGCGACCGCAAGCCCGACGTCGGCCGCCGCACGAACGCAAACGAACGTAGCGCGGTCCGTCTTCGACAAGCGCGATCGCCAGGCCTCTTCGGGCCGATCACGCTCCGCCGCGAAGGTCGAGCCGAAGGCGTCCGGGTCCGCGCTGAGCGCCGCCAAACGAATCGTCTTCAAACGGCGCCAATCGTCCGGACCCAACGTATCGATGCGAACGCCGGTCATCGGCGACGGGGGCGACGGGGGCGGCGCCGGCGCGACGGCGGCGGGCGCCTCATCGCGGCGTCGCGACGAGCGGTGCGCCGTTTTCCGGACGCATGGTGATGCGGATCACCGGACGCGGCGGCGCAGCGTCGCCGAGCGCGAAGCGGCACGCCTCGACCATCCGCGCCAGGATCAACGCGCCTTCCATCATCGCGAATTTCCATCCGATGCAAATACGCGGCCCGGCGCCGAACGGCAGATAGGCGTACTTGTCGCGCGCCTTGACGGCGTCCGGCGAAAACCGCGCCGGATCGAAGCCGTCCGCGTCCGGCCAAAGGCGCCGGTTGCGATGCAGCGGCAAGACCGCGATGGTCACATGGTCGCCGGGCGCCAAGTCGTAGGGGCCGACCGTCACCGGTTTGACGACATTGCGCGCAAGGCCCGCCACCGGAGGATAAAGCCGCATCGCTTCCTGAAAGACGCGCGCCGTCAACTCGAGCTTGTCGATCGCGTCCGGGCTCGCGCCGTCAGCCAACGCGGCGCGCGCTTCCTCCGCAACTGCGTCCTGGAGGTCGGGCGCGTGCGCAAGCAAGTATAGCGACCATGACAGGCCGACCGACGTCGTCTCATGGCCGGCGCCGATAAACGTCACGACATTGTCGACGATCGCGGTGTCGGATAGGCCCTCCCCCGTTTCCGGATCGCGTGCGGCGAGGAGGCGCGCGGTGAGGCTGCGCGTTTCGCCGGGGTCCGCGCGCTTTTGCGCCAAAACCGCCAGCGCCGTCGCGCGCAGGCGCGCCACCGCCCGCCGACCGGCCGCCTTCCACGGGCGCGGCACGGCCTGCGGGGCGTTGAACAGATCGAAGACGTCTGCATGGCCGATCGTGGAAATGTAAACGCCGATGTCCTCGACCGTCTGCTTACGGTCGAAGTCCGCCTCGCCGAACAAGGTCTCGACGATGATGTCCATCGCGGTCGTCAACATGTCCGGCAGCACGGCGCGCTCGCGGCCGGCTCCGGCGCGCAGGCGGGCGGCGCAACCGCGCGCCGCGTCGTCGACGACCGGCACGAAACCGTCGAGCACTTGTTGGCGGAACACGGGAGCCGCAATCGCGCGCTGACGGCGCCAGGCCTCTCCGTCGGACGTCAACAAGCCGCGGCCCATGGCTTCCGACAGGATGCGATGCATGAGGTAAGAGCGCTCGAAACAATCGACCGCGTCGAGGAGGACCGTGCGGATCGCGTCGGGCCAGGCGACGGTCGCATACGTTTTGCCGAACGTTCTCGACGCCATATGCCCGTCGACATACATGTCCTCATGCCACAGCGCGGCGGGGTTGCGCACGAAGGTCGTGATCCGGCGCAACGCGCCGAGCGGCTTTTGCGGCGGCGTGACGAGCCTTGATCGAAAAAGCGTCGCCGTCTGCGTCGTAGACGCGGACGGCGCGTACGGGGGGTGCGCGGGCGCTTGTGCGGTCACAGCGGGGTCCTCATGCGTTTGCACGGACCCGTTTAAGCCGTTTGACCGGATCTCGAAAGATGAGGCGCGCGACGACGGGGCGCTACGCGCCGTTTCGTCAGCCCGCGGAAAGGAACCCCTTTTCGTCGAGGAACGCGACGATCCGTTCGGCGGCGTCCTCGGGCGTGAGTTCGACCGTGTTGACGGTCAGTTCGGGGTTTTCAGGCGGCTCGTACGGGCTGTCGATGCCCGTGAAATTCTTGATCTCGCCGGCGCGCGCCTTCTTATAGAGGCCTTTGACGTCGCGGCTTTCGGCGACGTCGAGCGGCGTGTCGACGTGAATTTCGATGAACTCGCCCTCGCCCATCAAATTGCGCGCCATCGCCCGTTCGGCGCGGAACGGCGAGATGAACGAGACGAGCGTGATGAGCCCCGCATCCGCCATCAGGCGCGCGACTTCCGACACCCGGCGGATATTCTCGACCCGGTCGGCGTCTTTAAAGCCGAGATCGTTGTTCAACCCGTGACGGACATTGTCGCCGTCGAGCGTGTAGGTGTGGCGGCCGAGGTCGAACAGGCGCTTTTCGACGAGGTTCGCAATCGTCGACTTGCCGGCGCCGGAAAGCCCGGTGAACCAGAGAACGGCGGGTTTCTGCAGCTTTTGGCCGGCGCGTTCGATCTTGCCGACTTCGAGGTCTTGCCAGACCACGTTTGCCGCGCGACGCAGAGAAAACTCGAGCATGCCGACGCCGACGGTGTTGTTCGTCTGGCGGTCGATCAGGATAAAGCTGCCGGTCTGGCGATTATCTTTGTACGCATCAAACGGGATGGATTTGGCGAGCGACAGGTTGCACACGCCGACCTCGTTCAGCGCCAAGGTCTTGCCCGCCTCATGGAGAAAGTTGTTGACGTTGACTTTGTATTTGAGCTCCGTGACCGTCGCCGGCAGCGTGTCGTTGTTGACCTTCATGAGGTATTGCCGGCCCGGCAACAGCGCGTCGTCGGTCATCCACAAAACGTGCGCGGCGAACTGGTCGGACTGTTCGGCCGGCCCGTCTTTGCCGCAGATGACGTCGCCGCGGGCGATGTCGATTTCGTCTTCGAGCGTCACCGTGACGGCTTGGCCGCGGACCGCTTCGCGCAATTCCGCATCATAAGTGACGATCGATTTAACGCGCGAGCGTTTGCCCGACGGAATGGCGATAATCTCCTCACCCGGCGTTATGCGCCCGGCGGCGACCGTGCCGGAAAATCCGCGAAAATCGAGGTTCGGGCGATTGACCCATTGCACCGGCAAGCGAAACGCGCCCGTCTGCGACGGTCGGCGGATTTCGACCGTCTCCAGATGATCAAGCAGCGCTTTGCCTTGATACCATGGCGCGCGATCGCTCTTTGTCGTGACGTTGTCGCCGTCGAGCGCCGACATCGGGATGCAGACGATATCTTCAAAGCCGAGCGGTTCGGCGAACAGGCGGAAGTCTTCTTCGATATCGTTAAAAGCGTGCTGGGAGAAATCGACGATGTCCATTTTGTTGACGGCGACGACGACGCTCCGAATACCGAGCAACGAACAAATATAGGCGTGACGGCGGGTTTGAACCTGCACGCCGTGGCGCGCGTCGATCAACAAGATCGCAAGATCGGCCGTCGACGCGCCGGTCGCCATGTTGCGCGTGTATTGCTCGTGGCCGGGGGTGTCGGCGACGATGAATTTGCGCGTTTCCGTGGTGAAAAACCGGTAGGCGACGTCGATCGTGATGCCCTGCTCGCGTTCCGCCTGCAGGCCGTCGACGAGGAGCGCCAAGTCGGGGCGTTCGCCGGTCGTTCCGACTTTCCGGCTGTCGGCTTCAACGGCCGCAAGCTGGTCTTCGTAGATTAATTTGGAGTCGTATAGGAGCCGGCCGATGAGCGTCGACTTGCCGTCGTCCACCGACCCGCACGTGATGAAGCGCAACAGCCCTTTGTTCTCTTGGGCGCGCAGGTACGCGGCGATATCGGTCTCGATGAGGTCGTCGAGGCGCGCGATCGGCTCTTTTGCGGTCGTCTCGCTCATGGGCGAAATCCTCCAAATACGGACAGTCTAAAGCGGGGCGACCTAACGCGCGCCCCAGGCGACGAAATGCGGGTTGTCGTAGCCGCGCTCTTTTTTGTTGTAGCGCAAGGGACCGATCTCTTGGTCGCCGTCGAGCGCGAAAACGGCGCCGCCGGCGGCTTCGAGAACGGCTTGGGCGGCCCCTGTATCCCATTCCATTGTGCGGCCGAGGCGCGGATAAACGTCCGCCGCGCCCTCAGCGACGAGGCAAAACTTCAAAGACGACCCGGCCGGCGTGAAATCGGCCGCGCCGATGCGCGCCAAGAACGCTTCGGTTTCGGGCGAGCGGTGACTGCGTGAGGCGACGGCGACGCGGCCGTCCGTCGGCGCAGGACGAACGGTGATGCGAGCGGGCGCGGGCGCGTCGGCGCGGGCGGCGCCGGGCGCGATCAACTGCAGGTATGCGCCGTCGCCCGCAACGCCGTAATAAAGTTTCTCGCACGCCGGGGCGTAAACGACGCCCTGCGTCGGCACGCCGTCCTCGATGAGCGCGATGTTCACGGTGAACTCGCCGGTCCGTTTCAGGAATTCTTTCGTGCCGTCCAACGGATCAACCAAAAAGAACCGCGCGCCGAGCTCGGGGATATCGCCGTCCGAAGCCGCTTCCTCGGCGAGAATGGGAATTTCGGGCGCCGCCGCCTGAAGGCCGCGCGTAATAATTTCTTCTCCCAAACGATCAGCTTGCGTGACCGGCGAGCCGTCGCCTTTAACGTCGGCGTCGAAGTCCGACGCATAGATTTCAGCGGCTTTCGCCCCTGCGGCGAGCGCAAGATCGATCATGACGTCAATGAGGGGGCGCGGGGCCATGCGGGGTCTCCGAACTTTGCGGCGGCGCAACAACCACGATCGGCACGCAAGCCTTAGGCCAGCCCGCAGCACCGCTCAAGCGTGCAAACGGCCCGGCGGGCGCAAGCGTGAGCCGGCGTGATCGGGCCGCGCGGCCGGAATGAAATCCACAATCGGCCTCACTTCCGCCGCCAAACGCGGGTCAGACTCTCCGCATGGCGTCCACTATTACGGCTCTATCGGTTGATTTCCGCGCATGGTCGCGCGACGCGCGGCTTTTTCAGATCGCGGCGCTTGGGACGTTTTTGGCGACCGGTCTTGCGACCGGCGCGTTCGACACGAGCGTGGCGACGTTCGTCGCCGTTGCGACGGCCAGCGTCGCGACCCAAGCCGTTTTGTCAAAAGTTGTCGGCGTGCAGTTCGATCCGCGCAGCGCCCTGATCACGGCCTTGTCGGTCACGTTGCTTCTGCGCGCGCCGAGCTCGGCGCATCTCGCCCTCGCCGGCGCCGTTGCGATTGGGTCGAAATTCCTCATTCGCCTCGACGGGCGGCACGTCTTTAACCCTGCGAACTTCGCCGTGGTCGCCGCCCTCGCCGCGAGCCCGTCCTATTGGACGGCGTCGGGCCAATGGGGATCGGCGTTTTGGCTCGCCGCGGTGCTCGCCGGCGCGGGCGCGATCGTCACGACGAAAGCGCGCCGGCTCGACACGCCGCTTATCTTTCTCGCCGTCTACGCGGCGCTCATTCTGGGCCGCGCGATCTACCTAGGCGATCCGCTCGCGATCCCGCTCTTAAAGCTGCAAAACGGCGCGCTGGCGCTTTTTGCGTTCTTTATGCTGTCCGACCCGATGACGACGCCCGCGGCGCCGCGGGTTCGCGCCGCGTTCTCAGCGGCCGCGGCCGCGTTGGCGTTCGTTCTGACGCAGCTGTTTTTCGTCAGCGACGGCGCGTTTTACGCGCTATTCGCGCTGTGCGCGATTTCGTCCGTCACCAATCACCTTTTAGTTGCGCGCGCCGGTTCGCTTTCGGTGCGAGGCGGATCCGAGATGGGGAAAGCGCCCGGCTCACTCGTTGTCCAAAAGACCCCGTCTCTACGATAGACAGCCAGATAATTTCACTATGATCACGGGTATTTACCTTTAAGATCCGAACTTATCAATTACTAGACCAATAGTAACTGATATAAACGGTAAGAATCTAACTCGCACCCATGTATTACAGCCCCCAAAAGGCGGCGAAGACGTGCGGCGAACGTCCCAAACGACGACTGCCTAAGCGTGCGAAAAAAGGCAGGTGCTTCTACCGGCGGGCTATGCAAAGAACGGGGCGGTAAATTAGCTCGGTCTCGCGCCCTACGCGTTAACGCGTCACCAATTCACATTTCGCCGCAATTGCGTTACGTCACGACCAATGTCTTGTTCCGTCCATAAACAATCGCTCCGGCGTAATTGGACGGCTGGCTAAGGACGGTCCTGCGTTTACGCGATTTGTAATATGACGGTCAGCGGAAATAACGAGGACACGCCCAGACGGCGCGCAAAGAATTGGGCGCAAAAAAATAAAGATATGGTCGCCCTAAGCCCGACGCCGGTCCTCGATCCGCTGGACACGCCGTATGATATGAAACCGCCGGCTGAGGGACTTTGGTCAAACCCCGCCTTACGGGACGCCCACCTTTTTTTGCGCGTTAACCGAAGACGCCTCCGGTCCATGAACCGGGACGGTCTCTACCGAAGGTTGCGGCGTGGGCGAATGATCTTCGTACACATTCCCAAAAATGCGGGCAGCTCCGTCTCTGCCGGGCTATATGGAGATTCACCCGGTCATTATTCGATGCAGATGTACGAAAGGGTCCTCCCAAACGCTTATCTTCGTAATTTTCCAACGTTCGCGATTCTGAGGGACCCACGCGAACGATTTGCGTCCGCATTCAATTACCTCAAGTACAAATCTACCGATCCCGCCGACAGAAAGTTCAGCGAAGAAGTGTTATCGCAGTTCGATACGCTTTCAGAGTGTATCGCATCGCTAAACGACCCGAAAGTATTCAGGAAGCTCTTTAGTTGGTCGCATTTCTGCGATCAATGCCAATTCATCGTGAATCAAGAGAATTTACTGTCTTGTGATTTTGTTTTTTCGATGAGTCGGATCGATCTTGTTGAAGACTTTATCGAGAGCGTTACAGGTCGCCCAATACAAGTGGGCCATTTAAATCGATCCAAAGACTTTGAATACAACGACCTTGACTGGTCGATTGTCGAGAAAATTTATGCGCAGGACCTTGCGCTTTTTCAGCGCGCACAAATTGGCGGGCTCTATACGTCGCACCAGCGCTAGAACCTTTCGCCGCTGATCCGCGTAGCATCGATTTACACTTGCGACCCGGTCACGTTGTCGCCTGCAAGCCTCCTCATTTACGCCATCAATTACGTAGACCGAGCTTCCAAGATATCGTGATCGACAAGGTGAATACGATCGGTATCAGCGCGAACCATCCGACGCGGCGCGCACTATAGTCGTCGTCGCCCACATAACGCCCATCCGGCGTCGGTGAGAGGGAGCATTCGAGATGAGCAGGCGTAAAGCCCTGTTTGGCGCTATCGTAGCGGTAAGCGTCGCGGCAATTTCAGGCGCCGCCGCCTTTTGCGGCTTTTACGTCGCGAAGGCCGATACGAAGTTATTCAACGAGGCGTCTAAAGTCGCGATTATGCGGGACGGCGAGCGCACCGTCATCAGCATGGCGAACGACTACCAAGGCGAGTTGTCGGCGTTCGCGCTGGTGGTGCCGGTTCCGGTGGTCTTGCAGGAAGATCAAATCCGCGTCGCCGACAACGCGCTTATCGACCGTTTGGACGCGTACACTGCGCCGCGGCTCGTTGAGTATTTCGACGAAGACCCCTGCGCGCCGCAAATCGCCTATGAAGCGCGCACGACGGCCGTCGCCCAAATGGCCGACGCGCTCCCGACGCCCGCACGCCGCAAAGGACTTGGCGTGACGGTCGAGGCGGAATACACGATCGGCGAGTACGACATCGTTATTCTGTCAGCGGACGAATCTGACGGGTTGCAGACATGGCTTACTGATAACGGATACAAAGTTCCCGACGGCGCGGGCCCGACGCTCGAGAGCTACATCAAGCAGAACACGAAATTCTTCGTCGCCAAGGTCAACCTCGACGCCCAGGCGCAAACCGGATTGAAATATCTCCGGCCGCTCCAGATCGCGTTTGAATCGCCGAAATTCATGCTGCCGATCCGCCTCGGCACGGTGAACGCGGACGGCAAGCAGGAATTGTTCGTCTTCGGCCTCTCGCGTAAAGGCCGCATCGTCTCGACGAACTACCGTACCGTGAAAATCCCGTCCAACATGGACGTCCCGATCTTCGTCAAAAACGACTTTGCGAATTTCTATAAGTCGATGTTCGATACGGCGGCCAAGAAAGAGGACGACCGCGCAATCTTCCTGGAATACGCTTGGGACATGGCGTGGTGCGATCCGTGTGCGGCCGATCCGTTGTCGAACGACGAATTGCGCGAGCTCGGCGTCTATTGGCTCGACGACGACGCGCCGGGCTCGGCGCCGCGCCGGCGCATGCCCGCCGCGCCCGACGTCTACGTTACGCGCCTGCACGTGCGATATGACGCCAAAACGTTCCCGGAAGACCTCATGTTCAAGGAAACCGGCGACCGGTCGAACTATCAAGGCCGCTACGTTTTGCGCCATCCGTTCAAGGGCGCGGCGACGTGCGAGGCCGGCGAGGCCTATAA
>JBCCZS010000055.1:0-16280 GCA_039187035.1 Pseudomonadota bacterium
ATAATGAGCGCGCCGCCCACCGAACCGGCGCCGGTGTCGCGCTGGCCGCGGGCGTTTTGCGCTTTCGCCTCTTCGCCGCCGCCGCGGTCGCCCGCCGCCGCTTTGCCGGCGCCCGCCTCGCCGGCGACCGCGATGAGGGCGGGTTCGGCGACCGTCGTGCCGAAGCCGAGCGCGAACGCGAAGGCGAGCAGCCACAAGGCGCTGCCTTTGGCGGCGAAGGCGCCGGCCATCGACTCCCCGATCGGAAACAAGCCGATCTCCAGCCCGCGGATGAACAGCGCGAGCCCGAACAACACGGCGACGAGCCCGAAGACGACGTTCGCGAAATCCGGAAACGGCTGACGCAAAACGACGATCTGAAAGAACGCGACGACGGCGACGATCGGCGCGAGGTCGCGCGCGCTGTCGCGCAACAGACGTCCGAAGGCGGCGAGCGCCGGCGGCGGCGTCGGGAATTTGGCGGCGAATTCGGAGAGGCGTTCCATTGCGCGCAAGTATCGCCACGTTTTGCGACGACGAACAGCGCTGAACGGCGTTGGTGACGAATTTTTAGGGCGCCGCCCGGGTTAAACGGCGCCGATAAACGGCAGGCCCCGCTTGCGGCCGTCGTCGTCCATGCCGTAGCCGACGAGAAAATCATCCGCACCCGCCTCAAATCCGACATAGTCGGCGTCGATGTCGTCGCTCCGACCGGTCGCTTTGCGGACGAGAACGCACACGCGCGCTTCCGACGCGCCGCGGTCGAGCACCATGTTTTTGGCGAAATGCAAGCTGCGTCCGGTGTCGAGGACGTCGTCGACGATGAGGACGCGCCGGCCTTCGAGGGAGACCGAGAAGTCTTTCAACAACGTGACGACGCCCGTCGACGCGCGCGCGCCGCCGTAACTGGAGAGCTGCACGAAGTCGATCGCGGGATCGCCGCCGGCCCGATGGACGGCCCGTACGAGATCGGCTGCGAAGATGAACGCGCCGGTCAACACCGGGGCTAAGAGAAAGTCGGGCCCGAGGTCGCGCACCACGTCCTCGGCGAGGGCCTCGATGCGGGCGCGCAGGGCGTTCTCGTCGTAAACGGTTCGCATACGGTGCTCCTTCGCGATCGGCGGGCGGGTTTGGAAAGCCTAACGCACGCCGAGCGGGGCGTCTCGTGAAACGATGGAGAAGTCGGCGCGTCCGCCCGGCGCAACGAACGCCGGCGGCGCGTTTAGCGTCGGCGGCTCGGCGCGACCGGCAGGTCCGTGCGCAGCGGTTCTTCGCCCGCCCCGTCGTCGGCCCCGTCTGTGGCCCCGTCGTCGGCGGCGGCGTCTTCGGCCAAGCCCTCGTCGGCAGCGGGCGCCGATGCAGGATCTTTTGGGCGCTGCGGCGCCTCAGCCGTTTCCGGCGCGCCGCCGGGGCCGACGCGCGGGCCGGCGACTGCGGGCGCGAACGAGACGAAGATCTCGGCGACGCCCTCCGGCGCGCGGGCGCGGGTCGTGAACGGCGTCGCCGCGTTGCCGGGCACGCTCGCAACCCCGATATCGAACGTCCATCGCGCCAGGAGATCGCCGGCGGCCGACACTGCTTCGACTTGCATGCGTGGCGCAGCGAGGGTCTCGGCCGTGCGGTTGGCGAGCCGCCCGGTGACCTCGAGCGTCGGGCCCTGCGTCGACATCGCGAGGCGCTGGGCGACGTCTTCAATGGCGAGCGCGGCGGCGGAGACCTCCAACCCGACCGCGTCATAGGCGGCTTCAGCCTGCGGCCACGCCTCGACGACGTTTTCGCGGTAGGCGAACAATCCGTAGCCGGCGGCGCCGACGACGCCGACCCACAAGGCCCAGCCGGCGGCGCGCGCCGGCGTCAGGCGGTTTTTCTCGCGCGACTCCGCGCGGCGGCGCGCGCGGCGGATGGCGCGCTCTAGATCTTTCGGTTGTACACGGAGCGCCTTGAAGAACGCTTCGTTGAAAACGCGCTCCGCGGCTTCGTCGATGGCGTCGATCGGCGCGAGCGCACGGCCCTCGACGGCGCTGACGGCCGCGGCGGACGCGTCCGGCGCAGCGGGACGCCGGCCGAACGCCGCATCGCCCCCGTCTCGCTCGGCGCGCAAGACCGGTTCTTTCGCCGCCGGTTCGGCGACGCGCCCGGCGCTGAAACCGTCGGCTTGCGCATCGCCCGAACGGCCGAGTTCTTCGAATTCGGCGTCGAAGACGCTCGTGTCCGGATCGCCGAAGGCCAGCGTCTCGTCCGTATCGTCGCGATCGCCGCGCCGTTCGGCCATGCGCGGGCGGGGTTTGGGGCGTGGGGCGTCGTCGGGGCGCTCGCGCGAGGCGGCCGCCCGGCGGCGAACGAAATCAAGAAAGGTTTCACCGCGCTCCGGGGTCGGACCGTCCGCCTCGGGGCGGTCCGGCGCATCGCTTTGGGCCGCGCCGCGATCAGGCGAGCGACCGCCTTCGCGATCATACTGGCGACCGCCTTCGCGTTCAGACTGGCGATCGTCCTGCACGGCGCCGGCGGCGTCAGCGTTAGCGGTCCCAGGCCGGGCGCCGCCGGCGGTTTCGTTCGGGCGAGCCTCGTCGACGACGTCGAAGAGCCGGTCGTCGTCGTCGGCCGCCGCCGCGCGCGCGCCTCTGCCGCCGGCCCAAGCGGGCCGCGGTTTGGGCGCGGCGTCCGCGAACGGCACGTCGCCGCCCGGGCGTCGACTTTGATGCGGTTGAGGATGCGGGTGCGGTTGGTCGCGCCGTGCCGTCTGTTCGGGCGCTACGGGTTCAGGATCCGGCGCGCCGTCGGTCGGCTTTAAGAGCGAGGAAACCGGCGCTGGGGGCGGCACGAACCATACATGCTGGCAGACGGCGCACGCGACGGTGAGCCCGGCCTCTGTCAAGCGGGCCGGGTCTATGTCATATCGCGTGGCGCACTTGGGACACGGGATCAACATAGGCTACAGCGTCCGCTCCCCGGCCCCGGCCGACCGCGGCGCGCGAGAGACCCCATGATCGTCGGTTTCGACAATATTTCGTTGACCTACCGGGAAGGCGACGTCGATCCCGGCGTCGAAGTCCTCCGC
The DNA here is from genome assembly GCA_039187035.1 of Pseudomonadota bacterium. Lineage (GTDB taxonomy): Bacteria > Pseudomonadota > Alphaproteobacteria > Caulobacterales > Parvularculaceae > JAJFFW01. The sequence goes on from JBCCZS010000055.1 coordinate 3,038, forward strand.
GATCTGAACTTCACCTTGGACAAGGGCGAGTTTCGTTTTCTCACCGGGCCGTCGGGCGCCGGCAAAACGTCGCTGTTGAAGATGATCTACCTGGCGCAACGTCCGACGGCCGGCCGGCTCATTTTGTTCGGCGCGGACGTGACCGACGCCCCGCGCGAAGACCTGCCGGTCATGCGCAGGCGCATCGGCGTCGTCTTTCAGGAGTTTCGCCTGCTCGACCACTTGACCGCCTTCGAGAACGTCGCCCTGCCCATGAAAGTCGCGGGCGTTAACCAAACTCACTACGCACAAGACGTAAGGGAACTGTTAATCTGGGTGGGGCTCGGCGACCGCATCGACGCGCTCCCGGCGACCCTTTCCGGAGGCGAAAAGCAGCGGGTCGCCATTGCGCGGGCGCTCGTCTCGAAGCCGGACCTCATTCTCGCCGACGAGCCGACGGGCAATGTCGATCCCGAAATGAGCGAGCGGATCATGCGCTTGTTCGTCGAGCTGAACCGGCTCGGCACCACCGTCATCGTGGCGACGCACGACTTGCGCCTGGTCAAAGCGCTCGCCAAGCCGACGATGGTGCTGAAAAACGGCGGCGTGTCGGTCTACAAGAAGATTGCGGCTTAGCGCCCCGCCGAGCGTTGATGTGCGCCCGCCGCAGCGCGAAAAGCCGCATCACGACAAACAGCCGCCCGGCGAAAAAAGAGCGAGCACGACGCGCCGATGCCGAAGACCGCCAAAGAAGGCGCTGGGATCGCCGAGCGCTACGCGTCGTCCGAAGAGGCCGCGCCCCGCGCGATCGCCGGATGGCTCCAGCGCCTTAGCGCCGAGCCGCTCTTGCCGGAAGCGGGCGCCGGCGGCGCGCCGTTGACCGCCGTTATCGCGGTGATTTCCTTTTTGGCGGCCCTCGCCCTCGCGGCGTTCATGGTCATCACCGCGGCGTCGGGGACCTGGACGGACGCGCTCAACGCGACGCTGACGATCCAAGTCAAAGGCGACGCGCCGGAAAGCGTCGCCGCCAACCTCGCGGCGACGCGGGCCGTACTCGACGAGACGCCGGGCGTTTCCGGCTACGACGTCACCGAGCCGGAGGACGCGGCCGCGCTGTTGGAGCCGTGGCTCGGCAAGGGCAATGTCGGCGCCTATCTGAACGTGCCGGCGCTGATAGAAGTCCGCGCCGACGCCCGCGTGCGCGACGAGCTCGACCAGTTGCAGGCGCGCCTGGACGCGGCGGCGCCGGGCGTCGTCGTCGACGATCACGGCGAGTGGCGCGCGCAACTCGCCGCGGCGGCGCGCTCCGGCCAATTTCTGTCGTTCGGGGTGTTCGCCGTCGTGATGGCGGCCGCCTGCGCGATCGCAGTGTTCGCCGCGCGCGCCGGGCTCGCCGCTAACGAGAACGTCGTCTCGCTTTTACATCTTGTGGGGGCGACGGACCGGTTCGCCGCCGACGAAGTGCAACGCCGTTTCGTCATATTGGCGTTGCGCGGCGCGTTCGCCGGCGTCGCGGCGGCGCTTCTTGCGTTGTCGCTCGCCGGGCTCGCCGCACAGACCGCCGGGGGGGATCGTTTCTTCGTCCCGGGGTTCGCCATGTCCGGCTGGCTGCTGGCGAGCCTATTCGTCGTGCCGCTCGGCGTCGCCCTCGTGACGGCCGTGTCGGCGCGACTAACGGTGCTGCAAACGCTGCGAACCGCCTATTGAGAGCGGCGCCGGTCGCTGGACCGGACCCGGCGGCGCGCGTTAAGATTTCGTTATAAAGGTTTATGAGGGGACGGTTTTGCGCACCGGCGCGAAAATTCTCATTGCGGTCGCAGCATTGTGGACGCTCGGCCTGTTCGGCTTCGTCGTCGAGGTCTCGCGCACGGTGATCCCCGAGGCCGAAGCCGCGACGGCCGGCGACGGGGCGGATGCCGTCGTCGTGTTCACGGGGGCCGGCGGCGAGCGCATCCCGACCGCCATGCAGCTCTTTGCGGGCGGCGCAGGCGAGCGGCTGCTGATATCGGGCGTCCATCCCAACACCGACCGCCAGGCCGTCGCCGCCTTTTGGCCCGGGGCTTTTGCGCGGTTTTCCTGCTGCGTCGACCTGGGCCGGGAAGCCCGCACGACGCGCGGCAACGCCCTTGAGAGCGCGGCGTGGACGGCGGCGCACGAGTTCGGGTCGGTGGTCCTCGTGACGTCGGACTACCATATGCCGCGCGCGCTGTTGGAATGGCGCCACGCGACCCCGAACGTGGCGGTGGCGCCGCACGCCGTGCGGTCGGTCTTTATGGACGCGGACGGGCGCCCCGCCTCGCTCGGCGCATGGCGGGTTCTCACGATCGAATATACGAAGTATTTGGCGGTCCGTTTGAAAACGTTGTTTTGAGGGCAGGCGGTCCCCGTGGTCCCGGGGGAGGGGGAACTGCTCGCGTCGCTCCGTTTGTGTGGTGTCGCCCGTGTTGATCGCCGCGCGTTCTGCGCTTTTTTTCTTGTTCCTGGCGGGGACGACGATCCTGTTGATGATCGTCCTGTCGCCAACCTTGCTGTTGTCGGACCGCGCGTTCTACGGCGGGGTTCGCTTCTGGACGCGCGTCGTTCTCGCGGGCTTGCGCGTAATCTGCGGCGTGCGCATGCGCGTCGCCGGCCGCGAGCATATCCCGACCGGCCCCGCCCTCGTCGCCGCCAACCACCAATCAATGTGGGAGACGATCGCGCTCTTTCATATCCTGCCGCGCGGCGTGATGGTCTATAAAAGGGAGTTGAACGCGCTGCCGATCTACCGGCTATGGGGCAAGCGCGCCGGCGTCCCCGTCGATCGCGACGCCGGCGCCAAGGCGCTCCGTGCCATGACGACCGCCGCCAGCGCCGCGGCGTCGTCGGGCAAGCAGATCATCGTCTTCCCCGAAGGCACGCGCACGCCGATCGGCGAGCGGCGCGCGTTCCAGCCAGGCGTCGCCGCGCTTTACAAGGCGCTCGATATTCCGTGTACGCCCGTCGCCCATAATTCCGGCGCCCATTGGCGCCATCCAGGTCCGATAAAAATCCCGGGCGAAATCGTCATCGCGTTTCTCCCGCCGATCGCGCCCGGGCTCGATCGCAAGACCTTTGTGCGGGACCTCGAAAACGCAATCGCCGAGGCGCGCGCCGGCCTACCGACGCAAGCGCCCTCCGCCCCGACGGCGCAAATGAAAGACGCCGCGGCGTGACCCTACGCGGCTCCTATCGGACGATCGCGGCGGGGTTGGCCTTCCTCGCTTTCGCCGCGCACGCGCTCGTGTGGCGCGCCGGCGTAGCGCAACTGCGCCTCGGCGTGGAGGCCTGGGTCGACGATCAACGCGCCGCGGGCCTTGACGTGCGCCACGGGCCGTTGCGCTTGGGCGGCTACCCGTTCGTCCTGACCGCACGCGCGCCCGACGTGACCATCCGTGATGGGACGTTAGGCGATTGGTCGACGGACGAGGTTTCCGTGACGCTCCTGCCTTGGGCGCCGGGCGCGTTGACCCTTCGCGCGCCGAAACCGCAGCGCCTTGCGCTCGTCGACGAGGCGGCCTGGACGCTCGACTTTCCGAAGGCCGTCGCGCGGCTCGCCGGCGATGACGCCGGCGCCTGGTCGATGCAGATCGACACCGGACCGGGCGCGGCGGCGGAAGCGCGCCCGCGTGCGGCGCGGTCGATCCGGACGGACGGCGCGCGCCTGCGCGTCGACGTCGCCGATCCGACGACGCTCGTCGCCGAAGCCGCGTCCGACGGGTTCTCGATGATCGTTGGCGAGGGCGGGCGCCGCGACGACCAGGCGGGCGGACGTCAACTGTCGGGGACGGCGCGCGTGCGTCTCTCGGGGCTAGACGCCCTCGCCCTCTCCCCCGCCGCATGGCGGGCGACGGGCGGGACGTTGCGCGTTGAAAGCGTCGCCCTGCGCACGGAAGACGCTGAGGCGGACCTGCGCGGCGACGTATCGATCGACGCGTCGGGCCGCGCGCGCGGCGATCTCACGGTGAAGCTGACCAATCCCGGCGCGCTCGTTGGCGCGCTCGCCGACGCCGGGGCCGTCGACGACGCCCAGGCGCAAACGTTGACCGCCGCCTTAACGCTCGCGGCGATCGCCGGCGGCGGCGTGGTCAATGCGCCGTTCACGTTTCAAGATGGGCGCACCCGGCTGGCGGGGGTCGATCTCGGCCCCGCGCCAATGCTCCTCGCCGAACAGCCGCCTCCAGACGCCTCGTTTTAAAGCGCCTGCGCCGGCGGACGGCTCGGTTCAGCCCGCCATCTGGTCGTAAAGCGCGCTGATGGGCCCCGCGTCGCCGCGTTCGGCGACAATGCGCGCGAATTCGTCGACATAGACCGAGCCTTGCGGCGTCTTCTGTACGAGGACGATCCGCTTGTCGTCCGGATCGCGCACGCGCTTGACGAGCCCTTGGATCGACAAGGCGTCGAGCGCGCGCGAAACGGCGGGCTTGGGGACGTTCAGATCTTGCGCGAGCGCGCGAACCGTGTGCCGTCCCGGATTGAGATAGACGCGCAAGAGGATCGCCCATTGCCGCATCGAGAGGTCGGGTCCCTCTTTGCGGACGGCCTCTGCGAATACGTCACGCCATGCGGATAAGATATCTGTAGCAGCCATAGCTCCGATCGCCTTTCGGGGCCGCTCCCCATAGCGGCTGGTTGATTCGTCTTGACCCTGCAACTGTTCGGCGTAAACGCGCAAGGCCGGTTAGGAAAATTGCTCCGTAAAGGCTCCATACAGTGCACGGATCGCTTGCGCCTCCGCCCCGACCGGCCGTCCGGGCGCGGATTTGGGCCGCCATGCATAGATATCGAAATGCGCCCAGGACGCGGTCGGCGGCGCGAATTTCTTCAAAAAGAGCGCCGCGACGATCGAGCCGGCGAAGCCGTCGTTCGAAATGTTATTCATGTCCGCAACGCTGGACGAAAAGTTGCGCTCGTACGGCGCCCACAAGGGCAGCCGCCAACACGGATCGCTTTCGCGCACGCCGAAAGCCGCGATCCGCTCAGCGAGCGCCTCGTCGTCCGTATAGAAAGGAGCGATATCCGGGCCGACGGCGACGCGCGCCGCACCCGTCAGCGTCGCCAACGTCACCACAAGCGCCGGGTCGTCTTCGCCCGCATAAGTGAGCGCGTCGGCGAGGACGAGGCGCCCCTCCGCATCGGTATTGCCGATTTCGACCGTCTTGCCGGCGCGGCTCGCCAGTACGTCGCCGGGACGGAAAGCCGAGCCCGAAACGGCGTTTTCGACGGCCGGGATCAAAACCCGCAGGCGCACGTCGAGCCCGCCCGCCATGATCATCCGCGCCAAGCCTAACGCGTGCGCGGCGCCGCCCATGTCTTTCTTCATGAGCGCCATGCCGCGGCCCGGCTTTAAATTGAGCCCGCCGGAATCAAAACACACGCCTTTACCGACGACGGTGAGCTTCGGCGCGTCGGCGCGGCCCCAGACAAGGTCGATCAGCCGAGGGGCGTCGGCCGAGGCGCGCCCGACCGCGTGGATCATCGGAAAATTCCGCGATAGGAGCGCGTCGCCCTCAATCGTCTCAACGACCGCGTCGAAGTCGTCGGCGAGCGCGCGCGCCGCGGCTTCCAATTCCGTCGGCAACATGTCGCCTGCAGGCGTGTTGACGAGATCGCGCGTCAACGCGCCCGCAGCGGCGGCACGAAGGGCGGCGGCGACGTCGGCGCCGGCCGGCGCGACGAGGCGCGCCTCGCACGGCGGGATCGATTTGTATCGGTCGAACCGATACGCGCCGAGGAGCCAGGCGTACGCGTCGAGCGTCGCCTTTTGTGCGGACGGCGCGCCCTCGCCGTCATCGGCAAACCGGTAATCCCCGGCCGGCAACCGGTCGGACAAAGCGGCGGCGACGAGCGCGTCGGTTTCATCACCGACGCCGAACAACACGCCGTCGGGCGCGGCCAGCACGGCGCCGGCCTCGCCTTGAAAGCCGTTGGCCTCGGCGAGCGCGCGCAAGGGCTCCGGCGGTTCGGCGTTTTTGCGAATGCGGTGGATCGGCGTCGCGGCGGCGGCGCGGTCGGGGTCGGCGGCGGGGTCGATTAGTAAAGCGTTCACAAGGCTTTCCCGGTCATTGCGGCAACACGCGCAATGACACCATAAATTTTCGGTATCCGCACACGGTTAAGCCTTTATTGACGAGATTCCGCGATCGTCCCGGCGAAATCTCGTGCGCTTTGCGCGCGCGTCCTCGATGATGGAGACAGGGATGGCATTCTCGCGCGCCTTTCTGACCGGCGGCCGCTCGGTCGCGCTTTTGGCGGCGATCGGCCTCGCCGCGTGCGCTTCGAACGCTGATCAAAAAAAGACGACGACGGAAGAGTATCGCCAAGCCGTCGGGGCCTACGCGAACCCCGGCGCGGATCCGACGTCGATGGACCCGATCGCCGCCGCCGCCTTTTGGGGCACGCGGTACAATCGCAATCCGCAAGACCCGACCGTCGCCGCCAGCTATGCGGCCGCCTTGCGCAAAATCGGGTCGACGGAACAAGCCGTCACCGTCGCCATGAAGGCGGTGCAGAGCTTCCCGGACAACGCCGACGTCACCTTCGAGGCCGGCAAGGCGCTGGTGGAAGCCGGCCGCAGCTTCGAAGCGGTGCGCTACTTGGAAGGCGCCGCCGCCTTAAAGCCGGAAGACTGGAGCGTCTTGTCCGCCTACGGCGTCGCGCTCGACCAGATCGGCGAACATGATCTGGCGCGCCTCAAATATGACGAAGCGCTGGAGATGGCGCCGGGCGCGGTCCAACCGCTCAACAATAAAGGCCTGTCTTACGCGATGACGGGCGATCTTCGCCTCGCCGAACGCACGCTGCGCACCGCCGCGGCGAGCCCCGGCGCCGACGCGCGCACGCGCCAAAATCTCGCCCTCGTCCTCGCCATCAAAGGCGACATGACGGAAGCTGAACGGTTGGCGCGCTCGGACTTGCCGCCGCAAATCGCCGACGCGAACGTCGCCTATCTGCGCTCGCTTTTGAGCCAGCCGGCCTACTGGTCGGAGTTCGCGCCGGAGACCGTCGACGCGCCGAGCTTCGGCGCGCCGCAGGCCGCCCCGACGCCGATCGCGCCGGCCCCGAAAGCCCCTGCCGTCGAGCCCGAACCGACGAACGACCCGACGGATGAACGCCCGATGGCCGCTAAGCCGACGCCGCTGACGAAGGCGTCGGCCCCGGGCCCAAACAAAGTCACGGCGCCGGCGCCGCAAGCCGCGCCTTCCGAGACGCCGGCGGCGGAAACACCGTCCGGCGATGAAACCCCGGCGGAGCCGGCCCCGAAAGCGACGCCCAAAGCGACCCCGGCCGCCGACGACTAAGCGCGGCGGCGCCGACATCGCGCGACGTTCGCCCCGACGCCGTCGTAATTTCGACACGCGCTTGCGCGACCGCTTCCGTCGGCCCATGGGGATGACGGTGGAGTGTACGCGGCGTGACGATCCCATCCGACGTTGAAAACGATGCGACCCGGCGCGTGACGATCGCGCGGCTCATCGCCGGCCTCGCCCAGGGGCTCGCGTTATACCTCGCCTTCGGCGTCTGGCGCGCCGGCGATCCGGCGTTCGGCGTCGACGAGGCGCTATGGCGTCAATTCGTCGTTGTCGCGCGCACGGCCGCGATCTTCGGACCGCTCGCCTTTTTGTTCGGCGTCGGGCGCTTGCCGGGCTTGCGCCTCGCCGCCTGGTCGCTCGGCGCGATCGCGTTGTTCGCGCTCTTTGGCTGGCTCGCGCCGGCGCCCCTTTGGACGGGCGCGCCGCCGGTCATCACCGTTTGGCTCTTTTCTTTCATCGTCGCGTTTATTCTTCACGAGTTCATTCAAGGCGGCGCCGACGACGCCCGGCGCATCGCAGCCTACGAAACCTATTTCGACAACGCCTCGCGCCATGCGTTCCAGGTGCTCCTGGCGCTGATCTTCCTCGGCGCCTTCTGGGTCGTCATTTCGCTCGGCGCTTGGCTGTTCGACCTCATCGGCCTGACGGCGGTCCGCAAGCTGATTTTCTCCGACGAATTCGGTTGGATCGCCGGCGCGACGGTTTTCGCGTTCGCCGTCGACCGGACCGAAGCGCAGGCCGATTTAACCGCCGGCGCGCGCCAGATCGGCCTCTCGCTCCTCGCGCTGCTCGCGGTCTTAATGACCGGGATCTTGAGCGCGTTCCTCGTCGCCTTGCCGTTTACGGGGCTGGAGCCCCTATGGGACACGAAACGCGCGACCGTGCTCCTCCTGAACGCCGCGGCGACGATGATCTTGTTGATCAACGCGGCGTTCCAGAAAGGCGCGCCCCCCGCCTCCCGGATCGTGCGCGCCGCCGTCCGCTTCAGTCCCGCGCCGATGCTCGGCGTCGTGGCGCTCGCCGCGCTCGGCTTGTGGTTGCGCGTTGATCAGTACGGCTTCACGCCCGCCCGCGTCCTCGCCGGCGCCGAGCTTGCGATCGTCGCGTTCTTCGCGATCGGCTACGCCGTCGCCGCCGTCCGTCCCGGCGCGTGGATGGCGACGGTCAAACCCGTCAACATCGCCGGCGCGGCGCTCGTCGCGGCGTTGCTCTCCCTCCTGATGACCCCGGTCCTCGATCCCGCCCGCATCTCGGTCGCGAGCCAGGTCGCGCGGCTCGATAGCGGACGCGTCGACCCCGACGATTTCGACTTCAGCTTCCTTGCGGACCCGCGCTCCCGGCGGTGGGGCGCACGCGCGCTTGACGACCTCGCCGCCCGCGCGGGCTCCGAACGCGACGACCGCATCGCGCTTCTGGCGAAGAACCCCGGCGACGCGCGCGCGCGGCGCCTGACCGAGCAAAGTTTCAACGACCGGCGCGCAGCGGTCGTGACGGTCGGCGACGCGCCGCCGGACGCCGCGTTTTTGCCGCTCATCGGCCACGACCCGATCGGCGACTGCCTGGCGGACGCGGACCGCGCCGCCGCCCGCCGGAAGGCTTCCGACGACGCCCCGCGCGACGGCCGCTGCCGCGCCAAACGCCTCGATCTTGACGGCGACGGCGACGAAGATCTCGCCGTGTGGCGCGCGTTCCAGGGCGGGACATTTGCGCAATGGGGCGTCGTTTCGGCCCTCGTTCGCGAAGACGACGGCGCGTGGCGGTTCGCCGGGGCCTCGCGCCCCGGATTGATCCGCGCCGGCCGCGCGGCCCAGGAGGCCGTCAACGCGCTGGCGAACGACGAGCGGACCGCGCGCCTCCTCGCCGCTTTTGAGGACGCCCGCGCGATCGCTCCCGGCGTCGACGATCTTGTCGGCGGCGGGGTCCGCCTGCGCCTCGCGCCGGCCGACGACGCCCGCGACGCAGGCGAACGCCGGGGACTGGTTGATGCGCCCGACGGGCTGGAGATCCCGACCGACATGCTCGTCGATCAGCCGGCCGACCATCCGCTTGCGAATTGCGGTCCGACCTGCTGTTTTGCGCGCGCCGTCGATCTCACGGGCGACGGCGTTGACGAGGTCGTTCTCGTTCGTTTCGACGGCCGCGCCCGGCTCCGCGCGCTCGCCTATCAACGGCGCGACGCGCGTTGGGCGTTTCTCGGCGAAACCAAGCGCCCCCTCGGCGTCTACAATCCGCGCGGCGTCGCAGAAGACGACCGACCGCGCCTACCGAAGGACGCCGCCGCGCGGCGGGCGTTCGTCGACGCCCTGGCGCCGACCCCCGGCCTTTCCGACGTCGTCTTCGGCGACGTGCAGTTCGTGTTGGTTCCCCATGACCGCTGAGCCCGCGAGCCGCGTTAAAATCATGGGCGTCGTCAATGTGACGCCGGATTCTTTTTCCGACGGCGGACAATTCGTCGACGCTGAGCGCGCCGTCGCGCACGCCCTTGAGCTCGAGGCGGACGGCGCGGACGTCTTGGACGTCGGGGGCGAGTCGACGCGGCCGGGCGCCGCCCCGGTCGACGCGGCCGCCGAGCTTGCGCGCGTCCTCCCGGTGATCGAGCGCCTCGCCGGCCGCACGCAGGCCGCGCTGTCGATCGACACGCGCAAACCCGCCGTCGCGCGCGCCGCGATCGCCGCCGGCGCGTCGATCTGGAACGACGTCTCGGCGTTGACCTTCGCGCCCGACAGCGCCGCCGTCGCGGCCGACCTCGCCTGCGACGTCATCTTAATGCACGCGCAAGGCGATCCGTCGACGATGCAAAACGCCCCGCATTACGACGACGTCGTCGGGGAGGTCCGCGCCTTCCTCGCCGAACGCCTGGCGGTCGCGACCTCGGCGGGCGTCGCACCGTCGCGGCTGATGGTCGACCCGGGGATCGGCTTCGGCAAAACGCTGGAGCACAATCTCGCGCTGCTCGCGGCCGTCGGCAGTTTCGCCGACCTCGCGCCCGTCTTACTCGGGGCGTCGCGCAAACGGTTTATCGCGGCGCTCGACCGCGAGGGGCCGGCCGACGCGCGGCTCGGCGGATCACTGGCCGCCGCGCTCGCCGGGGCCCGTGAGGGCGTCGCCATGGTGCGCGTCCACGACGTGGCGGCGACCCGCCAAGCGCTGGCCGTCGATTCGGCGATCAGGGCGGCGATCAGCACGGCGATCCGGGGGGCGGGAAACGGCGATTAACCCGCGCGTGGGATAATTGTATACCCTTAGGGAAGTTCGGTAACGAGGAGCGACGGCCATGCGAGGCGATGACCAGCCGACGGCGACGCGGCGCCTGTTCGGCACCGACGGCGTGCGCGGGCTCGCCAATGCGGGCGCGATGACGCCCGAAAACATCCTCAAGCTCGGCCTCGCCGTCGGGCGCTATTTCAAAAAAGGCGCGCACCGCCACCGCGTCGTCATCGGCAAGGACACGCGCCTATCGGGCTATATGATCGAACCGGCGCTGACGTCCGGGTTCGCCGCGTCCGGCATGGACGTCTTTCTACTCGGGCCCCTGCCGACGCCCGCGATGGCGATGCTGACGCGCTCGATGCGCGCCGATCTCGGCGTCATGATTTCCGCGTCGCATAATCCGTACCATGACAATGGCGTTAAGTTCTTCGGCCCGGACGGGTTCAAACTGTCCGACGACGCCGAACTCGAAATCGAACGCCTAATGGCGGACGACCCGGGCCGCGGCCTCGCGCCGGCGCCGGACCTCGGGCGCGTCAAACGCATTGATGACGCCGGCGCGCGCTACATTGAGTTCGCCAAAAACGCGTTCCCGCGCGGGCTGTCGCTCGACGGGCTGCGCGTCGTCGTCGATTGCGCGAACGGCGCCGCCTACAAAGTCGCGCCGACGGTTCTTTGGGAACTCGGCGCGGACGTCAAAACCGTCGGCGACGAACCGAACGGCTTCAACATTAACCGCGCATGCGGGTCCACCGAACCCAAACGCATGCGCGACGCGGTCTTGGACTACCGCGCCGACATGGGGATCGCCCTCGACGGCGACGCCGACCGCGTCATCGTTTGCGACGAACGCGGAACGATCGTCGACGGCGACCAGATTATCGGCCTCATCGCGTCGTCGTGGAAAAAGTCGGGACAACTGACGGCCGACGCGGTCGTCTCCACGGTAATGTCCAATCTCGGGTTGGAGAAGTTCCTGGAGCGCGAGGGCTTGTCGCTCGTGCGCACCAAAGTCGGCGATCGTTATGTCGTCGAAGCGATGCGCGCGCACCAGGCGAATGTCGGCGGCGAGCCGTCCGGCCACGTCATTTTGAGCGATTACGCGACGACGGGCGACGGGCTCGTCACGGCGCTGCAAGTGTTGGCGGTTGCGGCCGGGGAAAACCGCAAAGTCAGCGAGGCGTGCGCGCTGTTCGAGCCCTACCCGCAGCTCTTGCAGAACGTCCGCTTCAAGGGCGGCGACCCATTGTCCGAGGGCGGCGTCCAAGCGGCGATCGCCGACGCCGAAGCCCGGCTCGGCGCGGGCGGGCGATTGGTCGTTCGCAAATCCGGCACCGAACCCTTGATCCGCGTCATGGCCGAAGGCGACGACGCCGACCTTGTAAAAACCGTGGTCGAAGAGATTTGCGGCGCCGTCGAAAAAGCGACGTAGAGCGCGGCTGGGTAGCGCGACGACGGCAACTCGGAATATCCAAAAGAAAACGGCGCGCCTCTCGGCGCGCCGTTGGTTTACGTCGGCGGCCTAACCGGTCAGGCGCCTTGGGGGGTCGGCTCGAAGCCGCCGCCGCCTTCGTCTTTCTTACCGTCCGTCGCGCCCGGTTCGGTCGAGGGGACCGAGCTTGACGGGGGCGTCTCGTCGGTTTCCGACGGGTCCGGACGAACGATTTTCTCGCCCTTCAAGAGCCGGTTGATCTCGTCGCCGGTCAACGTTTCGAACTCTAAGAGCGCCTGCGACAACGCTTCCCAGTCGTCATTGCGTTCGGTGAGGATGCGCTTGGCGGTGTCGAACCCGTCGGTGACGAGCTGTTTGATCTCGTCCTCGATCATTTTCGACGTCTCGCCGGAGATCGCCCGCGACCGCGCGATCGACTGGCCGAGGAAGACCTCGCCCTCGTCTTCGGCGTAGGCGATGGGGCCCAGCTTCTCCGACAAGCCGTATTGCGTGACCATGGCGCGCGCGAGTTTCGTCGCGTGCTCGATGTCGGACGATGCGCCCGACGTCGTTTTTTCCTTACCGAATTTAAGCTCTTCGGCGACGCGGCCGCCCATCGCCATCGCGATGCGCGCTTTCATCTGTTCAAGCGTCATCGAATAGCGGTCGCGTTCCGGCAGGTATTGCACCATGCCGAGCGCGCGCCCGCGCGGAATGATCGTCGCTTTGTGGACCGGGTCGGAGCCCGGCATCGACAGGGAGACGAGCGCGTGACCGGCCTCGTGGTAGGCGGTCAGCTCTTTTTCTTCGTCGGTCATGACCATCGAGCGCCGCTCGGCGCCCATGAGCACTTTGTCCTTGGCGTCGTCGAACTCTTTGGCCGTGACGAAGCGCTTGCCGCGCCGCGCGGCAAGGAGCGCGGCCTCGTTGACGAGGTTGGCGAGATCGGCCCCGGAGAAGCCGGGCGTTCCGCGCGCGATCGTGCGAATGTCGACATCCGGCGCGAGCGGCACTTTCTTGGCGTGCACGTTCAGGATCTTCTCGCGCCCGATGACGTCCGGGTTCGGCACGACGACCTGACGGTCGAAGCGGCCCGGTCGCAACAGCGCCGGGTCCAGAACGTCCGGCCGGTTCGTCGCCGCGATGAGGATGATTCCTTCGTTCGCTTCGAACCCGTCCATCTCGACATGCCGTAAAGCGGAAAGCACACGCGTAGTTGAACGACGACCTTTAGCAGTAGCGTTGTGTGAAGAACTTGCAGACCATATACGTCTTTGACCCTGTAATGCGCGAC
>JBCCZS010000056.1:0-15999 GCA_039187035.1 Pseudomonadota bacterium
GTAAAACGCGCGGTCGGCGTCTGCGGCGGCGCACGCCCGAAGCCATCGCACGACGGCGGCGCGCACGTTCGCCACGCCGCGCAAAAGGGCTGCCCGCGACGCCGACGACGTCGATAACGCCGCCAGCAACGCTGTTCGCGGCCGCCGGCCCGGCGACATTGTCGGTCCGCCGCGATCGTCGTATAGCGCCAGCGATCGCCTCCTTCTCGGACATGGGCGGCGCGCCGCACGCACCGCGCGGCCGCGCGTCAATCGTCCGGCGCGAACCAAAGCGGACGCTCGCCCATGTCGCAATCCCCTAAAACCGACGCGCTCGGTTCTGAAGACGGTCGGCCCGTCGTGACGCGCTTCGCGCCGTCGCCGACGGGCTATCTTCATATTGGCGGCGCGCGCACCGCGCTGTTCAATTGGCTCTATGCGCGCGGGCGCGGCGGCACGTTCTTGTTGCGGATCGAAGACACAGACCGCGCCCGCCACAACGACGCGGCGGTCGAGGCCATTCTGGACGGCCTCGCATGGCTCGGCCTCGATTGGGACGGCGATCCGGTTTCGCAATATGCGCGCCGCGCGCGCCACGTTGAAGCGGCCGAAGCGCTGCTCGCCGCCGGCGCCGCCTATCGGTGCTATATGACGCCGGAGGAGATCGACGCGGCGCGCGCCGCCGCACGCGAGGCGGGCGTGCGTTTTGAAAGCCCGTGGCGCGACGCCGCCCCGACCGGCGACGCCGACCGTCCGCACACGGTTCGCTTTCGCGCGCCGCGCGAGGGCGAGACCGTTGTGCGCGACGCGGTCCAAGGCGCCGTCGCTTTTCCGAATTCGGCGCTCGACGACCTCATTATTTTGCGCAGCGGCGACGCCGAGACGCGGGCGGCGACCTACAATCTCGCCGTCGTCGTCGACGACGCCGACATGGGCGTCACGCACGTGATCCGCGGCGACGACCACCTCGCAAACGCCGCCCGCCAGCAGCAAATCTATGAAGCGCTCGACTTTGCGGTCCCGACATTCGCGCACGTACCCCTCATTCACGGAGCCGACGGGGCGAAACTCTCCAAGCGTCATGGGGCGCTAGGCGTCGAAGCCTATCGCGACGACGGCTATTTGCCGGACGCCCTCGCCAACTATCTATTGCGGCTCGGCTGGGCGCACGGCGACGAAGAGCTGATCGACCGCGCGCGGGCGCTCGAGGTCTTTGATCTGGAGGGCGTCAACAAAGCGCCGGCGCGGCTCGACCTCGATAAGCTCGCGCACGTCAACGGCCACTACATGAAGGCGCTGGAAGCGGCGGCGTTTCTCGCGCGCGCCGCGCCGTTTTTGGAAGCGGCCGGCGTCGACCCCGCCGACGCCGAGATCGCCGACGCGTTGCGTCGAGCAGCCCCGTTCCTTCAAGAGCGCGCCCAAACGTTGAAAGACGTTCCTGACGCCGCGCTTTTTGTAACGCGTCGCCGACCGATCGAGGCGTCCGGCAAGGCCGGCAAAGCGCTGCGCAAAGACGGCGCGGCGGAGACTCTAACCGCGCTTTGCACGGTCCTCGACGCGTGCGCGGATTGGTCGTCGCCGAACCCGATTGATGCTGCGTTGCAGCAATACGCCGAGGCGAACGGGCTCAGTTTCGGCCAAATCGGCCCGCCGGCGCGGGCCGCGTTAACCGGCGGTTCACCGTCTCCGTCGCTTGCTGAGACATTGTTTTCATTGGGAAAATCAGAGTCTCTGTCGCGCCTGCGTGACAAGGCGGCTTGACGCGCTTATTGGGAATTCGCGCAGTCCGCTCGGGTTGCGCCGCACGACGACGCACGCCCGCCAGGCGGCGTTCGGGCGACTGAGGCCTTGCGCAAGGAGTTCCCGATGGAAAGCAAGATGAAACAGTCCGGCGAAATGACGGTGACGCTGGACGGCCAATCCTACGATTTTCCGATCTTCGAGGGCTCCCACGGACCGCGCGTCGTCGACATCCGCGCCTTTTACAAAGAAACGGGGATGTTCACCTTCGACCCGGGCTTCACGTCGACCGCGAGCTGCGAGTCGGAGATCACCTTTATCGACGGCGACGAGGGGATTTTGCTCTACCGCGGCATCCCGATCGACGATCTGGCGGAGAATTCCGACTTTCTTGAAGTCGCCTACTTGTTGCTACACGGAGAGTTGCCGAAGGAAGACGAAAAGCAGGAGTTCGACGACGCCATCACCAACCATACGATGGTCCACGAACAACTGAAAAACTTCTACAACGGCTTCCGACGCGACGCGCACCCGATGGCGATCATGGTCGGCGTCGTCGGCGCGCTCTCCGCCTTCTACCATGACTCCACGGACATTTCCGACCCGGTGCAACGCAAGATCGCGAGCCACCGGATGATCGCAAAAATGCCGACGATCGCCGCGATGGCCTACAAATACTCCATCGGCCAGCCGTTCATTTTCCCGTCCAACGGCCTCGATTACACCTCGAACTTCATGCGCATGTGCTTCGCCGTGCCGGCGGAAGACTATGTATGCGAGCCGGTCCTCTGCGACGCGCTCGACAAGATCTTCATTTTGCATATGGACCACGAACAGAACGCGTCGACGTCGACGGTGCGCCTGGCCGGTTCGTCGAGCGCGAACCCGTTCGCGTGCATCGCGGCCGGCATCGCCTCGCTCTGGGGCCCGGCACATGGCGGCGCGAACGAAGCTGCGCTTCAGATGCTCGAACAGATCGGCACCGTCGATCGCATTCCGGAATACATCAAGCGCGCGAAAGACAAAGACGACCCGTTCCGCCTCATGGGGTTCGGCCACCGGGTTTACAAAAACTACGATCCGCGCGCGAAGGTCATGCGCAAATCCTGCCACGAAGTCCTCGACGCCGTCGGCGTGAAGAACGAGCCCCTTTTGCAGGTCGCGATGGAACTCGAACGCATCGCCCTGGAAGACGACTATTTCGTCCAGAAGAAGCTCTACCCGAACATCGACTTTTATTCCGGCATCACCTTGCGCGCGCTCGGGTTCCCGACCGACATGTTCACCGTTCTGTTCGCGCTGGCGCGCACCGTCGGTTGGATCGCTCAGTGGTCGGAAATGATCTCCGATCCGACGCAGCGGATCGGTCGTCCGCGCCAGATCTACACCGGCGCCGAGCAGCGCCCCTACGTCCCCGTCCATCAACGGTAGGAGCGCGCGCCCGCGCTGCAGGCGGGAAGGCTTCGGCGCTTTAGCTGTCCGTCCGGAAGCTGACGATTTTCGTGGGCGACGCCGGCGGCTCGCCGCGCTGTGCGGCGTCGACGGCCTCCATCCCGGAGATCACCTTGCCCCAGGCGGTGTATTGACCGTCAAGGAACGAGGCGTCGTCGAAGACAATGAAAAACTGGCTGTCGGCGCTGTCCGGGCTCTGCGCGCGCGCCATGGAGACGACGCCGCGTTGATGGCTGACGTCGTTAAACTCCGCCTTGACGTTTTTGCCTGACCCGCCGGTGCCGTCGCCGCGCGGACATCCCATCTGCGCCATGAACCCTTCGATCACGCGATGCAGCGTCAGCCCGTCGTAAAAACCGTCTTCCGCGAGACGTTTGATCTGCTCGACATGCTTGGGCGCTTTGTCGGGCATGGTCTCGATTTTCACCTCGCCGGTGTCCAGCGTCAGCGTCATTACGTCGGTCATCCTACGGCCTTTCCGTTAACTTTGACGGGAACTTTGAGCACGCATAGATCGCGCACCGCCCCGTCTTTGATCAATTTAGTCGCATCCAAAAACGACGCGAACGTATCGCTTTCCGTACGCATCACCTGCACGTTCGGCCGCTCTTCAGCCGGAACGTCCGCAGCAATGCGCATACGAACGATCGGCGTCGGCCGTCGCGGCGGTTCCCCGCGTTCGATGCGCCTTGTGTTTTCAAAGCCGTCGCGGACCGCGCCCCAAACCGTGTAGCGTTCGTCAAGGCTTTGGCGCGCGTCGCCGATCGTTAGGAAAAACTGGCTGTTGGCGCTATCGGGCCGTGCTGCACGCGCCATGGACATCACGCCCGGACAATGGGCGCCCCACAGATCCACCCGCCGCTCGGTCAAGAAGGACCGGAGCGCCTCCGGTTCGGCCGCCGCCGGCAGCCCGTCGACAAAGCCGACCTGCCCCGCCATCCGGTCGCGCCCGACGACGGCAAAGCGTTCAGTTTCCGCCGTATCCCGCGTAAATTCCGGCTGCAGATCCGGCTCGCTCGACCCGCCGGTGCCGTCGCCGTTCGGGTCGCCGCCTTGGGCGACGAACCCCTCAATAACGCGGTGGAACCGCAGCCCGTCGTAAAAGCCTTCGCGCGTCAGCTTTTTGATGCGCTCGACATGGAGCGGCGCGATTTGCGGCATCATCTCAATGACGATGACCCCGGTCGGCACGTCCATCAGGAGGATGTTTTCCGTGTCGACGGTCCGCCATGCGTCATCGGGGGCGGCTTTCACGATTTCGCTCGGTTTCGGCCCGAGATCTTCGTCTTTTTTCTTTTTCTTCGCCGCCGCCGGCGCGATCGAGGCGACCATAACCGCCGATAAAAGCGCCGCGCCCGCTACGCGGAGGGGGCGCCGTGCCGCGCCGTCTACCGATGAACTCATGCTTGCAGGTGCTCCCGCTACTCCGTCGGACGCGTCT
This sequence comes from Pseudomonadota bacterium, assembly GCA_039187035.1. Classification (GTDB taxonomy): domain Bacteria; phylum Pseudomonadota; class Alphaproteobacteria; order Caulobacterales; family Parvularculaceae; genus JAJFFW01. The sequence goes on from JBCCZS010000056.1 coordinate 4,613, forward strand.
TGCGTCCGTTACGATTTCGCCGCCGCCAAACTTGCAAACTTCTCGCGCACCCGCGTTGCGACCGCCGCCGGCAAAAACGCCGTGACGTCGCCGTCGAGCCGCGCAATTTCCTTAACGAGCCGCGAGGCGATCGATTGATAGCGCGCGTCCGCCATTAAAAACACCGTCTCAATCTCATCATTAAGCGCTTGATTCATACCGACCATCTGAAACTCGTACTCAAAGTCGGAAACGGCGCGAAGCCCGCGGACGATGATGTTGACGTTTTGCTCTTCAGCGAACGTCATCAGTAATTTGTCGAAGGGCAAGACGCGGATCGTGGCGTTTCCGGTCTTTTCGACGCGCGCCATCTCTTCGCAGACCATCGCGGTGCGCTCGTCCAGCGTGAAGAGCGGGCCTTTGTCGCGATTGACGGCGACGGCGATGATCAATTCGTCGACCAATTTGACGGCCCGCTCGATGATGTCGACATGGCCGAGGGTCAACGGGTCGAACGTCCCCGGATACAAACCGACACGTCGCGCCATCGCGGTCAGCCCTCCTCGCCGTCGGCGGCGTCGCCGCCGTCGCCATTGCCGCCCTCGCCCTCGCCATCGCCATCGCCGACCTCGTCGTCGCCAATGTCTTCGACGCGACCGACCGAGACGACCTTCTCGTCGTCGCGGGTCCGGAAAATCGTGACGCCTTGCGTATTGCGGCCGGCGGCGCGGATGTCGTCGACCGGCGTTCGGATCAGTTGCCCGGCGTCGGTGACGAGCATGATTTGGTCGGATTCCTCGACCGGGAAGGAGGCGCGGACGGGGCCGTTGCGATCATTGACGACGATCGCGATGATGCCTTTGCCGCCGCGCCCGGAAATTCGGTACTCGTATGACGACGTGCGTTTGCCGAATCCGTTTTCCGTCACCGTAAGGACGAATTGTTCCGCCGCGCCGAGCGCCGCGATGCGCTCTTGCGACAAGGCCGTATCGTTATCGACGTCGGCGCCTGCGTCCGTTTCCGCGTCCGCATCGGCGTCGCCCTCACCGTCGCCCATGGCGCGGCGCATGGCGGCGGCGTGTTTGAGGTAGGCGCGCGTTTCCTCCGGCGCGGCGTCGACGTCGCGCAACAGCGCCATGGAGATGACGCAGTCGCCGTCGGCGAGTTTGATTCCGCGCACGCCCGTCGACGTCCGCCCGGTAAAGACGCGCACGTCGTCAAGGCGAAAGCGAATGCACATGCCGTCGCGCGTCGTCAGCAACACCGTCTCGTCGCCGCGGCAAATCTGTACGCCAATGATCGAATCGCCGCCTTCGACCGCGTCGGCGTCGAGCTTCATGGCGATCTTGCCGTTGCGGTTGATCCGTTGGAAATCCGACAGCAGATTTCGCCGCACGCCGCCGGAGCGGGTGGCGAAGACGAGCTGAAGCTCAGACCACGCCGCTTCGTCTTCCGGCGCCGGCAAAATCGCGGTGACGCGTTCGTCCTGCGCGAGCGGCAGAAGATTGACGAACGCCTTCCCGCGCGCTTGCGGCGGCCCCTCGGGCAAGCGCCACAGTTTGAGATTGTAACACATGCCGGAGGACGTGAAGAACAAGAGCGGCGTGTGCGTATTGCCGACGAAGAGTTGCGAGACGAAGTCTTCGTCTTTCGGGCGCATGCCGGCGCGCCCGCGCCCGCCGCGTTTTTGCGCCCGATAAGTCGAGAGCGGCGTTCTTTTCACGTACCCGGAATGGGTGACCGTGACGACCATGTCTTCGCGGGCGATAAGGTCTTCGTCTTCGACCTCGCCTTCGGCGTCGATGATTTCCGTTTTGCGCGGCGTGGCGAACGCGTCGCGCACCTCGGTCAACTCGTCTTTGATGATCGCCATGACCCGCGCGCGGCTGCGCAAAATGTCGAGATAGTCTTCGATCTTCGTAGCGAGCTCTTTGAGTTCGTCGCCGATTTCGTCGCGGCCGAGCGCCGTCAAGCGCTGCAGGCGCAGATCGAGGATCGCTTTGGCCTGGTCTTCCGACAGGCGCAGTTTGTCGCCGTCGATCATCATGTGGCGCGGGTCGGCGACGAGCGCGACGAGGGGCGCTAGGTCCTTGGCCGGCCAATCGCGCGCCATCAATTGCTCTTTGGCGGTCGCCGGATCGGGCGCGTTGCGGATGAGCGCGACGACCTCGTCGATATTGGCGACCGCGATCGCGAGCCCGACCAAAATGTGCGCACGCGCGCGCGCTTTGGCGAGTTCGAATTTCGTCCGCCGGGCGACGACTTCTTCCCGGTGCTCGATGAACGCGTTTAAAACGTCGCGCAGCGTCATCTGCTGCGGACGACCGCGGTTGAGCGCCAACATGTTGACGCCGAAGCTCGTTTGTAGCTGCGAGAATCGATAGAGCTGGTTCAGGACGACGTCCGCCTGCGCGTCGCGGCGCAACTCGATGACGACGCGGATGCCGTGCCGATTGCTCTCGTCGCGAATGTCGGCGATGCCTTCGATCTTCTTTTCACGGACGAGCGCGGCGATGCGCTCAACCATGTGGGCCTTGTTCACCTGGTACGGAATTTCCGTCGCGATGATCGCGTAACGGTCCTTGCGCACCTCTTCGACGCTGGCGCGCCCGCGCATCACGACCGAGCCCCGGCCGAGCAAGACGCCCGCTTTGGCCCCGGCGCGCCCCAGAATAACGCCGCCGGTCGGAAAATCCGGACCCGGCACGATTTCGATCAATTCCTCGTCGGTGAGGTGCGGCGCGTCGATGAGCGCGATCGTCGCGTCGACGATTTCGCCGAGATTGTGCGGCGGAATGTTGGTCGCCATGCCGACGGCGATCCCGCCTGCGCCATTGACGAGGAGGTTCGGGAAACGCGCCGGCAGAACGACGGGTTCTTGTTCGTTCCCGTCGTAATTCGCTTCGAAGTCGACCGTGTCTTTCTCAACGTCGGCGAGGACGAAGTCGGCGACGCGCTGCATGCGCACTTCCGTATAGCGCATGGCCGCCGGCGGGTCGCCGTCGATCGAGCCGAAATTGCCCTGCCCGTCGAGGAGCGGCAGGCGCATGGAGAAGTCCTGCGCGAGCCGGACGAGCGCGTCGTAGACGGCGGAGTCGCCGTGGGGGTGATATTTACCGATCACGTCGCCGACGACGCGCGCGGATTTCCGGTACGGCTTGTTCGAGGTGTAGCCGTTCTCGTGCATCGACCACAGGATGCGCCGATGCACCGGCTTCAACCCGTCGCGCGCGTCGGGAATCGCGCGGCTGACGATCACGCTCATGGCGTAATCGAGATAGGACCGGCGCATTTCGTCTTCGATGGCGATCTGGTCGCCGGCGACGCCGTCCGGGCCCTGCCCCTCGTTTTCCGGCGGCGCCGGCGGGGTGTCGTCAGTCTCGTCTGTCACGAAAAAACCTTAGAAGAATCAACTGGAAAACGCGTGTCGGAGGCATACCATCGGTGCATGCGCGCCGGCAAGGAGGCGCAGGCTCGCCAATTGTCAGCGGGGTTCGATTTGGTAGCTTATCAACTCACCGGGGGTAGCCGTGAATTCGGGACTGTCGAAATTGCGACTTTTGATGCGGGCGGCGTCGATAGGCTTTGCCGCAGCGGCGTGTTTTGGCTGCGCAACGCAAACCTATCCGCCTTGGGTGATTTCGATTGAAGCTCCTGTACCGGAACCAAACAAACGAAGCCTCGGCGAAATCGACGCCGTCGCTGACGTCATTGATACGCGCGGCGATGAGATCGGTTTCGTTGAAGCGACATCCGGCCCCGAGGGCGTGTTATTCAGAGTGTCGGCAATACTGGATCCATTTGACGGGTGGCGCGCCGTCCATCTCCACGAGGTCGCCGACTGTTCGGATTTTGCCGACGGCTTCGCGGCGTCCGGCGGCCACATCAATCCCGACGGGGCTGCGCACGGTCTCCTGAACACCGACTCGCGCGGACCGAAGATCGCTAACTTGCCGAACGTCTTCTCCCAATTCGGACATATACGCGCCGAAGTTTACCGCGAGGGCGTCGTGCTCGATGCGGGCGGTCCCGCCCCGCTGCGCGGCCGTTACGTATTGCGCGACGTCGACGGGTTCGCCGTCGTCTTCCATGAGAATGAAGACGACCATCGCACGCAGCCGCTCGGCGGATCCGGTGCGCGGATCGCGTGCGCCGCGTTCCCGCAGGTTAGCAAGAAAGCACCTTCCACAACTCGAACAAACGAGGACGTGTAGCGTTATGAAAACCTCCCTTCACCGCCCCACTCGACGGCAAACGCTCCTCGGCGCCGCCGGCCTCGCCGCTTTTCCGGCGACCGCGCCCGCTCATCCGCACCCCGACAATCCGCGGCGGAGCGCGCTTGGCGAATGGCGCACGCTGAGCGCTCTGCCCTTTGCGACGCAGGAGATTTACCCCGCGCGCCATCGCACCGTCGCCCCGGGGCCGACGGGCAAACCGGTCTCGACGGCGACGATCGTCACCGCCGGCGGCTTTACGCCCGCATCCGGCTTTTCAGAGAACATTTCCGACCGCGTCTGGTTCTATAATCCGGCGACGGACACATGGCGCGAAGGCGAACCCTTGCCGGACCCCATGCACCATGTGGCGCTCGTTTCAAACTCCGGGACGATCTATGCGATCGGCGGGTTCACCGCGTCCGGCGCGGACCGTTGGCGCATGGAGAACCGCGTCATGACGCTCGATGGGCCGGACGCGGACGCCTGGTATGAAGCGACGCCGCTTCCGTTCCCGCAAGCCGAAGTCGTGGCCGCGGGGCTGGCGGGCCGTATTCACGTGTCGGCGGGCGCAGCCCTGCAGGCAGCCGCAACAGCGGCTGGCGCGACCATATCGATACGGACAAACATTTCGCCTACGTCGCCGCTGCGGATCGCTGGTATGAACGCGCGCCCTTGCCGACGCCGCGCAATTCGGCCGCCGGCGCGGTCTTCGGCTCGGCGCTTTACGTCATTGGCGGGCGGACGGTCTCCGGCGGCAATTCGGACCGCGTCGACGTCTATGATCCGCAAACGGACCGCTGGCAGCGCGCCGCGCCCTTGCCGAAGTCAAAGCGCGGGCCCGTCGGACGCGGCGGCCATGCGGCGGCGACCTATAACGGCCATATCTACGCATTCGGCGGCGAGTGGTTCGGCGACGACGGCGGCGGCGTCTATTCGGAAGTCTTTGAATATGATCCGCTAGAAGACAAATGGCGCAGCGTCGCCGGGATGCCGCGCCCACGCCACGGCCTCGGCGCCGTCGCGCTTGAGGATGGAATTTACGTTCTCGGCGGCGCGCGCGAGCCGGCCGGCAACGGAACGACGGGCGCGGTCGATAGATTCGTCATCTAGCGGGCGGCGGCGGCGTCCGTTAGGCTCACTGCTTCCCCGCTATCAAGGAAACGCGTTTCTGTGAAATTCGTCGGAACGAAAGACTATGTGGCGACGGACGATCTCAAGGTCGCCGTCAACGCCGCCGTGACGCTGGAGCGCCCACTCCTCGTCAAAGGCGAGCCCGGCACGGGCAAAACGGTGCTCGCCGTCGAGATCGCCAAGGCGCTCGGCGCGCCGTTGATCGAGTGGCACGTCAAATCGACGACGAAAGCCCAACAGGGGCTCTATGAGTACGACGCGGTCGCCCGGCTGCGCGACGGCCAACTCGGCGACGAACGGGCTAAAGACGTCCGCAATTACATCAAACGCGGCAAGCTTTGGGACGCGTTTACAGCGCCGGAGCGGCCCGTCCTCCTCATCGACGAGATCGACAAAGCCGACATCGAATTCCCAAACGACCTCCTCCAGGAGCTCGATCGCATGGAATTCTTCGTTTACGAGACCGGCGAAACCGTGAAAGCCGCGCAGCGGCCCGTCGTCGTCATCACGTCGAACAACGAAAAGGAGCTACCAGACGCGTTTCTACGCCGGTGCTTTTTCCATTTTATCAAGTTTCCCGACGCCGAGACGATGTCCAAGATCGTCGAGGTGCACTTCCCGGCCATCAAGCAACGCCTCGTCGCCGACGCGCTCAAAACGTTTTACGACGTACGCGACGTGCCCGGGTTGAAAAAGAAACCGTCGACGTCGGAATTGCTCGATTGGTTGAAGCTGTTGCTCGCGGAAGACGTCGATCTTGCAACCTTGCGCGAGAAAGACCCGCGCAAGGCGATCCCGCCGCTCCACGGCGCGCTCTTAAAGAACGAGCAGGACGTCCATCTCTTCGAACGCCTCGCGTTCATGGCGCGGCGCGACGGGCTTTAGTGCGTCGGCGCTTTGTATTGGATCATGCCGACGCTCTAGATTTTTTGTTTTGAGCGCCTGAACCGGTCTTCACCCGATCCACTATGATCATCCGGCGCTCTAGCGAAACGCGCCGCCGAACAGACGGCTGACGGCGCTGAAGAGCAGCGCCACGACAAGCCCGAACGACATCCAAATCAACGCGATCGCAATGCCGCGCACCGCCGATACGAGCGGCCCCAAATACTCGCTGAGATCGAGCGGATCGATCCACGAACCGAGCGCCGTACCGAGATCGACTTCCGGCACGACGGCCGCCACGTAACTGGCGCCGAAAAGCGCCCCTAAAAGAAAAACGAGCAAAAACGCCAAAGCGCGTCCCATCATACCCTCCGCATGCTTCCCCTGCCGTGAGCGTAGCAAGAAATCCAAACGTTGGAAGGGGGCCCGGGGGGGCCCGACGCTTCGCGCGCCGGTTGCGGGCCGCTAGAGAACTTGGCCGTCGACGATGCGGATCGGCGTTCCGTTAAAGCGGGTCAGGCGAAAGCCGTCAAAGCGCTCATTGTACGTCCGGCTGTAGTCCTGGAGGATCGAAATCGCGATCTCCTCGCCGGCGAAATTGCCGACCCCGTCGGAGCGCCAATGCATGCCCGCCCCGTCGCGCCCGTGCGTGATGTTGCCGACAAGCTTATTGAGTTCCCCGCCCACCGTCAGGTCCGGCCCGGTATAGGGCTCCAAGGACAACCCGTCCGCACTCGGCTGAACCGGGTTCGGAAAGACGAAGTTTTCATCGTAGAACGCTTTGCACATCGTCGCCGCGGCCGCAGAAAACGTCGAGTGACCGCCCGGATAGGCCGGGTGCGCCGGGCACCCTTCCGGATAGCCCATCGGCAAGAGACCGCGATCGTCGGCGTTCGATTGCGCGGCGTCGATGCGCGCGAGCGCGTCGGAGTTCAGGACGTCCGGATGGATCGGGTAATTCGCGAGCGCGCGGCGCGAGATGTTGATGCGGGCGGCGTAGTTTTCCGGGCGAAGACGACGGTGAACGAGCCATTTCTGATACCACGCCGCGGTCAGGGCGTGGCGCGGCCCGCGCGTGACGAGCGCGGTGATGTCGGCTTTGCCGAAATCGACGAACCCGTCTTCGACGGCGCTGTCTTGCAAGGGCAGCGTGGCGTCGAACGCGCCGAGCTCGAACAAAATGGTCGCCGCATAGAGACCCGACTGCACCGGATTGTCGACATGCACGAATTCGCCGAGCTGGCGCATCGAATAGAGGTTCGTGCGCGTCGTATCAAAGACGTTCGGGTTTACCGGCGGCGCGCCCCGCTGAATGGCGAGATACTCGTCGAACGAGGTCATGAAATCGTTGACCGACCCTTCGGCGACGCGCCGATAAAGACCGTCAATCTCAAAAGCCCCGAAGAAGAAAGGCTGCAGCAAAAACTGACTGACGAGCGGCCCCGTCGTCGATCCCGGGAGCGCGGACCGGAAAATGGTTTGCGGCGTCACCGCTCCGGAAACGCCCGGAAAAATGTCGCTTCGCGACAGCGCGTTGAGGTCGGCGACGGCGGCGGCGATCAACGGATCGGCGTCATAGCGCGAGAACGGCACGTCCCGACACAGGGCGTACCAGTAGATCTCCGTCATTTCAGCGGCCGTCTCGGCGCTTTCGAACGTCGGCGCGTTCGGCAACCGCGGCGACTGGCCGTCAAGACCCGCCGTTTCGAACGAAAAGGCGGCTTGCGGGCTCACGAGGCCGATGCGGCCGGCGAGCGTCGGATTGCCGACGATAATCGCGTCGAAACGGTCGGGGTCGCCGCTTTCAAGCGCGTCTAAGTAACCCAGATAAGACGTTTCGTTGACTTCGCCGATCGCGTTGTGGGCCAACGTTTTTGAAAAGCTGCCGATGAAATTTGAATACCGGGCTTCGTCGCCGTTGTTCGGCTGTGCCGATGCCGTGTGTTGCGCGCGATTGGCCTCGGCGGCGGCAATCTTGAGCTGCGCGGCCTCATCGGCGCGGGCGGCCGGCAGCGGGCCGAACGTCGAGCCCGGCGTGTTGGAGATCGGCGGCTGAACCGGCGGCGACGGATTGCCGACGGCGGGCGAGGCGCTCGCGCCGCTGTCGCAGCCGGCGAGCCCGCCCGCCCCGAGCGCCGTCGCGCCGAGGAGCGCGCCCTGCAGAAGACGCCGGCGGCCGATGTCGGGCGTCGTTTCAGATGTTTGCCGCTCGCTGGAAAGGGATTGTTCGTCTTGGCTCATGCGCCGTCCCCCAAAACCGGCGCGCGCCCGCGCCGTCGTCAACACAACACCCCTGCGCAGCGCTCTTACGTCACGCAGATGTGTTTTGACAGTCAAATGAATCGGTTAACGCGATAGATTTTGGGGCGACTGACCCGAGCGCAACACCGTCCCGCAACGGCACGTTTCGGTGCTACGTAACCGCGAATTTCAACGACGCACACGCGTCGCGCGCGAGCGCGCGGTCGTTACCGTTAACCGCCTCGTCCGTAGGCGGTGCAATGGCTCAACGGCGGCGCGAGATTAGATGTGCATGACGCGGTCATAGGCGTCGAGCGTCGCCTCGTGCATCATTTCCGAAAGCGTCGGATGCGGGAAAACCGTATGCATGAGATCGGCTTCCGTGGCTTCGAGCGTGCGCGCGATGCCGAAGCCTTGAATGAGTTCGGTCACTTCCGCCCCGACCATGTGCGCGCCCAGAAGCTCGCCGGTCTTTTCGTCGAAGACCGTTTTGACGAGGCCTTCAGGCTCGCCGAGGGCGATCGCCTTGCCGTTGCCCTGGAAAGGAAACTTGCCGACTTTGACGGCGTATCCGGCCGCGCGCGCCTTTTCCTCCGTGAGCCCGACCGAGGCGACCTGGGGCTGGCAATAGGTGCACCCCGGAATATGCGTTACGTCGAGCGGATGAACGTCGTTCTGGCCGACGATTTTCTCAACGCAGATGACGCCCTCGTGGGAGGCTTTGTGGGCCAACCATGGCGGGCCGACGACGTCGCCGATGGCGTATACGCCGGGCGCGCCCGTCTCGAGCCATTCATTGACGACGATGTGCCCGCGTTCTACGGCGACGCCCGCCTCTTCCAGGCCTAAATTCTCCGTATTGCCCGTAATGCCGATCGCCAGCACGACGCGTTGCGCCGTGACGTCTTTCACGGTCCCGTCATTTAATTTGACCCGCGCGGTGACGGCGTCGGCGCCGTTGTCGATGCTTTCGACGGTCGCTTCGGTCAAAATCGTCATGCCCTGCTTTTCAAACTGCTTGCGGGCGAACGCCGAAATCTCCGCATCTTCCGCCGGCAACACGCGGTCGACCATCTCAACGACCGTCACCTCGGCCCCGAGCGCGCGATAGAAGCTCGCAAACTCGATCCCGATCGCGCCTGAGCCGACCACGAGAAGCGAAGACGGCATCACGTCCGGGACCATCGCTTCTTTCGCAGTCCAGATGAATTTCCCGTCCGGCTCGAGCCCGGCCGCCGGGATCGTGCGGGCGCGGGCCCCGGTTGCGATGATGACGTGACGCGCATGAATCTGCGTTTCGGCGCCGTCCGCGCCGCGAACGGAGACGACGCGCCGGCCGCCGCCGTTCGCAGCGGCGCCGATACGGCCCTGCCCCGCGACGACTTCGACCTTGTGCTTTTTCATCAGGTACCCGACGCCGTTCGACAGGCGGCCGGCGACGTCGCGGGAGCGCTTGACGACGGCGTCGATATCGAAGCCGATCCCGTCCGCCTTAAGCCCGAAGTCGGCCGCATGCTTCATCGTCGTATAGACTTCAGCAGTGCGAAGGAGCGCTTTGGTCGGGATGCAACCCCAATTGAGGCAAACCCCGCCGAGCGCCTCGCGCTCGACGATCACGGTCTTCATCCCGAGCTGGCTCGCGCGGATTGCGGCGACATAGCCGCCGGGGCCCGAACCGATGATCGCCAGATCCGCCTCGCTTGTCGCCATGATCTCGTTCTCCGTCTCGCCGCGGCATGGTCGGTCGGCTTGCCGCCCGCCGTCCGCGGCGTGACTATAGGCGGGCGGGCGTCGGACGAAACGACGCGCTGCAGCCTTTTCACCGCCCCGCCGGAGGCTGTCGGCGATGGCGACGCCCGACCCTGACGCTGACGCGAACGCCCACGATGCGCCCATGACCGACGACGACATCCGCATCCGATACGACATCCGCCCGGGCGATCTCGGTCGGCTCGTCTCGTTGCATGGCACCGTATACGAGGATGAAGACGGGCACTTCGGGTCGATGTTCGAGGCCTATGTCGCGCGCACGGTGGCCGACTTCGTGATCGACGACGCCGGGCGCGGGCGCGTCTGGTTCGCCGAAGCGGGCGAAACGCTTCTCGCGACGACGGCGTTGATCCTGCGCGGCGACGGTTCCGATCGGTGCGGTCAGTTACGGTGGATCGTCGCCGCGCCCGCCGCGCGCGGGCGCGGGCTCGGCGGCCGGCTCGTTCGCGGCGCGATCGACTATGCGCGCGAGGCGGGCTGTGCGCGCGTTTACTTGGAAACGACGCCGGGTCTCGACGCGTCGATGGCGCTCTACGAAAAGCTCGGTTTCGTCGAGACCGACCGGACGACGGCGCCGCTATGGACCGGCGACAACATCGTCCTTACCTTGACGAAATCGCTCGCCTAAGCCGCGGTTGTCAGCCCGCGTTCGCGTCGTCTGCGACGGTGTGGTCGTGCACGACGCGCCAGTGGCCGTCGATGCGGCGCAACACCAACGAAAACACGCCGCCGTCGGTCTGACCGTCGCGCTCAAGCGCATAGCGACCCACGACGACGCCGACATCGTCGGAAATCATGGTGACGTCGAGATCGTCAAAATCCAGCTGTCCAAGCGCGTCGCCGTCCCCATAACGCTCGCGATAGCGATTGAGCGTGGACTCCCAACCGCGCGTCACGGTCTGGCCGGAAACCCCAAGCTTGGTCAGGTGATAGAGGATCGAACACCCGATAACGCCGCCACCAATCACAACCGCCTGCGCGTGGGTTTTCATGGTCTGATCCTTTCGTCGGTTTCATAACATCCTGCCGTGATGAACCTCCTTGTAAATGCCCGTTTCCGACATGTTTCGTCGCGCATGTGCGATGCTAGACCAGCTCTGGCGCATAGTGCTGCCGCTTTGGCGGCTCGGCGCAGGATGGATAAATTGCCAGGGGTCTTCACAC
>JBCCZS010000057.1:0-15963 GCA_039187035.1 Pseudomonadota bacterium
GAGGCGGCGGCGGCGCGCGCCAGCGTCGCGCTGACCATTCCGCAAGAATAACCGCAACGATGAAGCGCCGACGATAGGGCGCGTACGGACGGGAGAAACGTTCCATGAAAATCGGGTTTATCGGTCTGGGAAACATGGGCGGGCCCATGGCCGCCAATCTTGCTAAGGCCGCCTTCGACGTAACCGCAACGGATTTGTCGATCGGCGCGGTCGACCGCGCGGTCGAGGCGGGCTGCAAACGCGGCGAAAGCGTCGCCTCAACCGTCGCCGAGGCCGACATCGTGGTGTCGATGCTGCCCGCCGGGCCGCACGTAAAGTCGGTGTATATGGATAATTACGGGGTGCTCGCCAACGCCAAAGAGGGCGCGCTCTTGATCGACTCCTCGACCATCGACGTCGCGACGGCGCGCGACGTCAGCGCAGCGGCCGAAAAGGCGGGATTTGCGATGGTCGACGCGCCCGTTTCCGGAGGCGTCGGCGCCGCAACGGCGGGGACGTTGACGTTTATGGTCGGCGGCGAGACCGCCGCCTTTGAGCGGGCCCGGCCCGTCCTCGACGCGATGGGCAAGAATATCTTTCACGCGGGCGCGGCCGGCAACGGGCAAGTTGCGAAAATCTGCAACAATATGCTCCTCGGCACGACGATGATCGCCACCTGCGAGGCGTTCAACCTCGCCGAGCGTTTAGGCCTCGACGCGCAGACATTTTACGACATCTCCTCGACCGCTTCCGGCCAGTCCTGGTCGATGACCGCCTATTGTCCGGCCCCGGGTCCGGTCGCGGCTGCACCGTCGAACCGCGACTATGCGCCCGGTTTCGCCGCCGCGATGATGCTCAAAGACATGCGCCTTGCGCAGGACGCCGCGCACGCCGCAAAAGCGCCGACCCCGCTCGGCGCGCAGGCCGAGGCGCTCTACGCGCTGATGGAAGCGGCGGGCAAGGACGATCTCGATTTTTCGGGCGTGATGAAGCTTGTGCGCGGCGACCTCTAACCGGCGCGCGCGTCACTTCTTTTCGAGCAGCACTTTCGCTTCGCGCTCAAGCGAGCCGGTGATCGCTTCGGCGACCGAGGCGAGAAGGTTCGGCAGCACGACCTCAATGCGCACATGTTGCGGAAAGACGTCGATGACGCCGGAGACGGAGCCGACGAGCCCGCGCGCGGCGAACCGCATCTGGTCGTCGCCGGTCCATTCTTCTTCAACCCGGGCGAGGCCCGACGGAAACCCGTCGCGTAGCTTCGACGAGCCCTCCTGGATGCGCCGTCGCGCTTCTTCCAGGCCGAGGTCGTGGGCGATCGTCATCGTCACGGGGCGGGGCATGGGCGGCGTCCTTTTTCTGCGCTAAGAAGTGGGTCGCGATCGCCGCGAGCGCAACCGACGAGGCGCGGCGATCGACAACTATTCGGGGAAACGGGGCGGACGATGCGTTATGTGATCGGGTTACTCGCCGTTGCGGCGATCGGCGTCGGGGCGGCTATTTTGCTTGCCGGGCCCGGCGCCGGCGCGGGGTTTTGGACGTTCCGCGACGGCTTTAGCGCCTATCGTACGTTGGCGCTGCCGGCGACGGTGCTCGGCGGCCTGGCGTTCGTCGGGGCGCTTGTCGCGACGTTCGGCTTGCGCGCGCCGCGGCTCGCCGTGTTTGCGGTCCTGGGCGCGCTCGTCGCGGGCGCGGGCGTCGGCCTGACCGCGTCGTTGCAAAATCTCGTGGCGGCCAACCCGTTCATTCACGACATCACGACGGACATGGAAGATCCGCCGCAGATTGTCGCCGCAGCCGGCGCGGAGCGGAAAAACCCGCCGCGTTACGTCGGCGACGACCCCGTGGGCGACACGGGCAAGACGGTCGCCGAGGCGCAAATCGCCGCCTATCCGGACGTCGTGCCGATCATCCTTGACGCTGACGTCGAAACCGCAACCGCCAAAGCGCGCGCCGCGCTGGACGCAATGGGCCTCGACGTCATCGCCGAAGGACCGGCGGGTCCCGAGGCCGCCGACGGTTGGCGCATTGAAGCGGTGGCGACGACGCGCTGGTTTAAGTTCAAAGACGATTTCATCGTCCGGTTGCGTCCCGCCGAGGAGCCCGGCCGCACCCGGATCGACGTTCGCTCGAAGTCCCGCATCGGCGGATCGGACCTCGGTACGAACGCGAAACGCATTCGCGCGTTCAGCACGAAACTCCAAGCCGCCGCGTAACAACGGCCCAGCGGGCGAGCGGCGGCCCCGTTTTTGCTTCGACGATCTCTCGAAGGCGATCCTGAGGGAGACCGCGATGGCGATGAACGCGACGCCGTTACGCCGGAAGGACGGCGCGGCCGGCCGCGTCGAGGATCATGCGAACGAAGACGGCGGGCCAAGCGGCCCAGGCGGCTTGGGCGCGTTAGGCGGCGTCGTGATCTTCTCGGACGGCGAGCTTTCCCGGTTTGCCGACGTTTACCCTGACAAGCCCCTGCGCCTGCGGCACGGCCTGTGCGATCATCCGCTTCTCAGCCATGACGCGCTCAATCGGCTCGCCGCGCGCACCCCGAACGAACACCAGGAATTCAACGCCGGCGACATCGCCGTCGACGGCTACGATGAAGACGCGATCCCGAAGAACGGCTTGACCATCGCCGAAACCGTGGCCTCGATCGACCGCAATCGCTCCTGGGCGTGTCTGCACAATGTCGAGATCCATCCGGCCTACAAAGCGCTGGTGACGCGCTTTCACGAGACGATCGCGCCGGTCGTGCGGCCGGCTACCGGGGCGGTTTTTCGTCCCGAGGCGGACATATTCGTCTCCTCCGCCGGGGCCGTCGCGCCGTTTCACATCGATCCGCAACACAACATTCTGATGCAAATCTGCGGCGAGAAGACCGTTTGGCTTTACGACGCTGACGACGACGTCGTTCTCCCGCAAACGCGCCATGAAGAATATCACGCGACCGGTCGGGCGAACCTCGCCTACGACGCCGCCCGCTTCAAAGAGCGGGGCCGACCCTATCGATTGCTGCCGGGCGACGCGCTGTTCATTCCGGTCAAAGCCCCGCACTGGGTCGAGGTGGCGCCGGAAGGCTTTTCGGTTTCGCTCAGCATGACCTGGCGTTCGGCGGGAAGCGACCGCGATCGCCGCGTCCACCGGATCAACCATATGCTGCGCCGCATCGGCTACGGGCCCTCGCGTCCCGGCGCGCACCCGGTCCGCGACATGATCAAAGCGGAAGCGTTTCGCGTCGTCGAGAAGATCGGCCTCACGTCCTACAAGTAAAATCAGACAAGTATCCGCGACTTTACCGGGGATATACGATCCCCGTGATGTCCGGACTCATGGGTTCCGGGCCGACCCGGCTCCAATATATAGCGTCGGGATAACGCCGGATCGTGGGCGCGCGCAAAGACGTCGCTCCTATTTTGAGCGCCGTCATTACTTGGTTTCTCAATAACGCTGTGGCGTGTCTTCATTTTATCGATTGGCTTACGGAGTTTTTACAAAAACCCCATAGTCTGTTGTGATGGGTTTGGTTTCGGTCGCAAAAGGCTTCGGCAGATCGACGTCGGGCAGCATCGTGACGACGGTCGCGATCATGCTTCCGCTCTTCATGATTTGTTGCGGCGTCGCCGTCGACTTTTCGCGGCAACAGTCCGCCAGAACAAAACTGCAAGAAGTGGCGGACACGGCCGCGCTTCGGGCCGCTGTTTACTTACAAGGCGATGCGGCGCTGACCGAAAAGGCGCGCCGGACCGTCGCGTCCGGGCTGACGGCGTTCGGCGATGAGATCGCCCTCAAGAGCGTCCAAGCCAATCAGCTTGCGAACGGCCACGTGGCCGTCGACGTGTCGGCGTCGATGCCGGTTTTGTTCCTGCAGTTCATCGGCGTTTCGGAATTGGATATCGAAGTCGCGTCGGAAGCGGCCCCGGCCGGCGTCGGTTCCACGGAGATCGTCATCGCGCTCGATGCGACGACGTCGATGGGCTCCATCAATAGCCGCGGCCAGGCCTACGACGCGATCGAAGACGTCTTGGCCGACGCGATGCCCGCCGGCGCCTCCGGCGACGTCTTTGTCACGCTCCTTCCGTACTCGGATCGGGTCATGATACCGACTGCGAACGAACGCTGGGCGACGGGTGTGCGGCCGACGAATTGGCGCGGGTGCCTCGCGCCGCGTGAGGAAGCGATCGGCGGATTTGCGTTCGCGCTCGACGACGACGACCCGGCAAGCGAGCCCTTTCAGTATTGGGACGAAAGCCTAGGCGGGAATTTGGCGCACGGCGGCGCGGAGTGCATCACGCCGTTTACGGGGCCGGGCGCGTCGCCGTCGGAGATAAGGGCCGCTTTATCGAACGTGTCCAACGACGGCAGCGGACGGTTCGACGTGGCGATCGCCTGGGGCTGGCGGTTGTTGTCGCCGAAATGGCGCGGCGAATTCAGCGACGCCAGCTACCCGTCGGACTATGGCGTGCGTCGCAAAATGCTCTTCGTCATCACGGATTTTGCGACGTCGGCGTATCTTTATGAGGTGCGGGCGACCCGCTCGACCACCGGCGCCAACAACACGGCGTTCGACGTGACGCCAAGCGGGCGCGACCACCTCATGGACCTATGCGAACGGGTAAAAGCGGCGGGCGTCGAGCTATGGCTTATCGGCGTCAACGAATATGGGGCCAATATTCCGTACTTCACCCAATGCGCCGGCTCTCGGTACATCTCGGTCGACGATCTCGACGATTTAACGCTCGGTTTGCGTTCGGCGATCGGGTCGGGCGACGTACGATTGGTGCGTTGACGAGGGGCGGGCAGTCAGCCCGCGACCCGGCCGCCGCCCAGCCGCTCAAGAAGACGATATGCAAAAGCTTTGGCTTGGTCGGCGCGCGGCGCGGCGCCCGGCGCGCTGGGCGTAATCCCCCGCTTGCGCAGCGCGCGGTTGAACAAGTGCACGCGCCGGTCGACGTCGGTCGCGGCCGACCGCCAGGTCGCCGAAAATGAGATCGACGTCGACGGTCCGTTCTGCACCCAATGCGGGGCTTTGACGGGCATATAGAGCGCATCCCCCGGATTGAGCACGAATGTCTGCGCCCGTTCCTGGAAGCGCGCTTCGTCGAACACGACGTTGCATTTGCCGGTCGCGTGCAATTCTTCCTCGTCTTGCGGGCGCACCATCTCCCGATCGCCGACGGGAAAGACGTGTACGGTCTTTTCGCCTTCAATCTGCATCAGGACGTTGTATTCCGGATCGAAATGGAAGGGCGTCGTCGTGGCCGGCGAAGATACGAAGATGAAGGACTCGTGCAAATGCGTGCGCCCGCCGGGGAGCATCGCGGCTGCGCCGAGCGAGGCGATTAGGGAATCGGTCAAGGCTGCGTATTCCGGCACGAGTTGCACCGACCGCAACGACATCCAAGCTTCGGCGGCCTCGATGTCTTCAAGCGTTTTAAACGCGTTGCGGCCGGTCCCAGGAATGACGTCCGGATCCGGTTGGCTGGGGTCGATTTGGCCGGAGTGAAATTCGTGCGACGAACCGGGAAGCTTTGGGGCGAGCGCTTGCAACGCCTCCAGCGACAATAGCGGATGGCCGACCAGCGGATGCCGGAACGTGCACGGCCGATCGGGGAAGGCCGCGCGAAAGATCGCCACGTCTTCCGGCGCGTACGCCATATCGACGGGCGCGGGCTTTGGCGCGCGGTCCTGCGGTCCTTGCGGCGCGGATCGGGCTAGGGGTGCGGTTTGGCTCATCGACGCCTCCATTCAGCACTGAGGGCTAAACGGCGGGCGTTAAGATTTGCATAGTTCGGGCTGCGTCGTCGTCGGCGGCGGGCCGACCTCGTCGCGAACGGGACGCCTCATCCCGAAACGGGATTGACGAGGGCGCCCTCGGCGTCGACGAGGGCGTCGGCGAATTCGGTGACGTCGCCGGAGGCGAGCCGCGCGCGCCCGTTCGCGACGAGTTCGAGGCATCGGGGATAAAGCTGGTGTTCGAGCGCGAGGATGCGCGCGGCGAGGCTTTCTTCGTCGTCGCTCGGCCGCACGGCGAGCGCCGCCTGGCCGACGATCGGGCCGGCGTCCGTTTCCGGAACGACGAAATGCACCGTGCACCCCGCGATTTTGACGCCCGCTTCGATCATGCGCCGATGGACGTGGAGGCCCGGAAAGGCCGGCAGCAAGGTCGGGTGAATGTTCAGAATGCGCCCCTTCCAGCGCTCGGCGAAGGCGGCGCCGAAGAGCCGCATGAAGCCGGCGAGGCAAACAACGTCAACATCTGCGTCGGTCAAGGCGCGTTCGACGGCGGCGTCGAACGCGTCCCGCCCGTCGGCGTACCGCCGCGCTTTGGTCCCGAACGCGCGATGATCGACGACCGCAGTCGCGACGCCGGCGTCTGCGGCGCGCGCGAGGCCGGCGGCGTCGGGGCGGTTCGACAAAACGAGCGCGATCGACGCCGGATAATCGGGCGCTTCGGCGGCGTCCAAAAGAGCCGACATGTTCGATCCGCGACCGGAAATTAGGACGGCGACGCGCTTTTTCATGGGGGCCTTTTCTCGCCGGCGCGGGCGGTCAGCGTGCGGCGACGCGGCCGATGACCCGCGCGCTTTCGCCGGCGGCCTTAAATGACGCGAGCGCATCGTCGACCCCGGACGGCGCGACGACCGCAACGCCGCCATAGCCGCAATTGAACGTGCCGCGCATATCGGCCTCGGTTAGGCCGCCCGCCTCGCGCAGCCAGTCGAACACCGGCGCGGGCCGGTCGAACGCGTCGCCGTCATAGGCGGGGATGAGGCCGTCCGGCAGGACGCGGGGCACGTTTTCGGTCAGCCCGCCGCCGGTGACGTGCGCAAAGCCCCGAAAAGTCGCGGCGGCGGCTGCGGCGAGGACGGCGCGCACGTAAATGCGCGTCGGTGCGAGAAGGGCGTCGGCGAGGGTGAGCGCGTCGTCAAAAGGCGCGGGCGCGGCGTATGACGCGCCCGTCTCGTCGACGATTTTTCGGATGAGGGAGTAGCCGTTGGAATGCGGGCCGGACGAGGCGAGGCCGATCAGCACGTCGCCCGGCGCGGCCGTGCGGGGCAGAACGCCGCCGCGCTCCACGGCTCCGACACAGAAGCCGGCGAGGTCGTAGTCGCCCGGGGCGTAGACGCCCGGCATTTCGGCGGTCTCGCCGCCGATCAGGGCGCAGCCGGCCTCTTTGCAGCCGGCCGCCACCCCAGCGACGACTGCGGCGGCGACGTCCTCGCGCAACGCCGCAGAGGCGAAATAATCGAGGAAAAATAGCGGCTCGGCGCCTTGCGCGACGACGTCGTTGACGCACATGGCGACGAGATCGACGCCGATCGTGTCGTGCTTGTCGGCGGCGACGGCGATTTTCAGCTTGGTGCCTACGCCGTCCGCGCCGGCGACGAGCAACGGGTCCGCGTAGCCCGCGGCTTTCAGGTCGAACAGGCCCCCGAAGCCGCCGAGAGCTGCGTCCGCGCCCGGCCGGGCGGGGGCGCGCGCCAGCGGTTTTATCGCGTCGACGAGCCGGGCGCCCGCGTCGACGTCGACGCCCGCCTTTTTATAGGCGCTTTCGGGGTGTCGAGTGGTGTTCGCCATAGCCGCAGATACCGTGCGCCCGGCGTTCGGCGCAAGCCGATGAGGGGCGGGGCCGGCAAATGGTGGCCGCACCGAAGGGCGCGCGGCGCCTGCGACTATGGCGACCGATCGAGGGGTGCGCCTCGGTGCGGCGCACTATATAGACGGGGCGTCGCCGAGGGTCGCGGCGACGTGCGTGGTGAGGAGCGACGGGATGACGGGTTGGCGCAAGACGGTCTTCGGGACGGCGTTTTTGGTCTGGGCGACGGCGGCCGGGCTCGTCGATGCGGCGCGCGCGCAAAGCCAAGACGTTTTCACCGTGCCGCGCGTGCGCGTTGAAGCGCGCGCCGACAGCGCCGGCGTCGCGCGCAAAACCGCCCAAGCCGAGGGGCGGGCGCGGGCGATGGATATTCTTTTGCGGCGCCTGACGATCGAAGATGACTGGCCGTACCTGCCGACGCTCGTCGACGACCTGCCCCCCGAAGGCGTCGCGGAACTCGACGGCAAGGCGCCGATCGCGATCGACGCGGCGTCGCTGACCGATCTTGAAAGCGGGTTCGTCGTCTATGGCGAAAAGAGCTCGTCGCGCACCTACCGCGCTGAAATCACCTATCGCTTTAAAGCCGACGACGTGCGGCGCGCCCTGCGGAACGCGCGCATTCCCTATTCCGAAGCGCAGACGCGCACGGCGCTCGTCATTCCCGTCCTGGAAACCGATACGCGCGCTTACCTCTGGGAGGCGAACAATCCATGGCTCGCCGCCTGGCGCGCGCGCCCGCTCACCCACGAATTGACGCCCTTGTCCGTGCCGCTCGGCGACCTTGAAGACGTCTCGCGGATCGACGTGAAGGCAGCGCTCGCGCTTGACGAAGACGCGCTCGCCGACATGGCCGACCATTACGGGGTCTCCCAAGTCGTCGTCGCGCATGCGCGGCTCAGCCAGGCCGACGGCGAGGACGATCTCACCGTCCGCTTGATCAACGGTTACCGTCGGTCGGCCGCCGTCGCGCCGTCGCGCGAAGTAGGAGAGGCGGCGCGATTGACGGGCGGCGGCGCCGCGCCGGCGCCGGCGCCGGCCCCGGAATTCGGCGGCGAAACGGGCGACGTCCTCGTGGAAACGCAGGAAGCGGCCCCGACCGGCGATTTTCCCGCGCTCGCCGAACGCGCCATCGAGCGCGCGGTCGCCGCGTACGGCCAGGACTGGAAGCGGCGCACCCTGATCGACTACGGCGTCGAGCAGATGCTGGAAGGCACCGCGTTTTTCCGGGACGTTTCCGAGTGGGGCCGCATTCGCGGCGCGCTTGTCGACACGCCGCTTGTGGGCTCTGTGCAAATCTCGGCCCTGTCCCGCCAGGGCGCGGAAATGCGCCTGCGCGTATTCGGCGATCCCTCGCGCCTCGTAACGGCGATGGAGGGGCAGGGGCTTTCCTTGTGGACCGAGACGAACGACCGCTGGTTCATCGCGACGCCGGAGACCGCGCGCGATGTGCGCGGCCGGCGGTTCCTGACCGCCGGCGACGGACCCCGCCGTCGCCGTACGAACGAAGACATGCTCCGCGGGTTGTCGGGCGACGACGGCTCTCCTTATGCACGGAAATATCAAGACCAGGACCGATAGCCCGCGCCGCCCGTCCGCGCTGACGCGCGAGGGAGGCGGCGCATGACCGACGCGTCCGACGCCGAACAGGGCGGGGCGCGCCAGCCGCGTCTTTCGTTCGGCGATCCGCCGGCCGACTTCCGACGCCAGGCGTTCGTCGCCGTGGACGCCGCCGCCGACGCGCTCTCCTTTGCGGACGCCTGGATAAAGAGCGACGCCGGGTTCCTGGCGATTTGCGGGCCGGACGGGTCGGGCAAAACCCATTTGGGCCGGATTCTTTGCGCCGAATTCGGCGAGCCCGGTGCGGACGCCGATTGCTTGACCGCATCCGCCCCCGTCGACGTCGTGGCGCTCCTCGACAAAGGCGCGCGGTTCGTCTTCGTCGACGACGCCCATTGCGCGCCGAAGCCGCAAGATCTCGTTGACTTTCTGATTGCGGCCGCTGCGGCGGGTTTGCGCGTCGCCGTCGCCGGAGCCGGCGCGCCGGCGGATTGGGCGCGCGGGCTTAAAGACCTAGAAACAAGGCTGGAGGCGATGCCGCGCGTCACGATGGCGCCGCCCGGCGAAGCGCTCCTTCAGGCGTTGATCGCCAAGCTGTTTCAAGACCGCCAGCTCGACGTTTCGGCCGACGTCGTGCGCTATGCGGCCGAGCGCCTGCCGCGCCGGTTCGACGCCGCCCGCGCGTTCGTCGCGGCAGCCGACGGCATGGCGAACGAACGCCAGGGCCCCGTCACGAAGGCGCTTGCGCGCCAGGCGATCGAAGCCTTGGCGGAGGCGCCGACAGGGGGCGACGCGCCGGGCGTTAACAGTTAATACGTTGAGACGCTTTAGCTAACGCGGCTCAGCGGCGAGGCGTAGTCATGGACAATCCCACTCCGGACGAAACGCGGCGCGAGACGCCTGGCGCCGCCGGTGCGGACGGCGCGAGCGATCTTCTCTCGCACGGCGCGCCGTCGCCGGCCCCGAAGACCTATGGGCCCGACGATCCGGACCGTTTCGTCAATCGCGAGCTTTCCTGGCTGGAATTCAATTTCCGCGTTCTGGAAGAGGCCTATAACAAGGGCCATCCGCTGCTCGAACGGCTGCGGTTTTTATCGATTTCCGCGAGCAATCTCGACGAGTTTTACATGGTGCGCGTCGCCGGACTGCGCGGCCAGTTGCGCGAGGGCGTCGAGGCGATCAGCCAGGACGGGCGCTCGCCCGCCGAGCAGCTGGGCGAGATCAACGACCTCGCCGCGCGTCTCGTCGGCGAACAGCAGCGTTGCTGGCGCGAACTACGCCCGCTTTTGCGCGAGGCGGGCGTTGAGGCCCTCGAGGCGGAAGAGCTGTCGGCGCTGGAAAGCGCGTGGCTGGAAGAGGAATTCCTCAACAACATTTTTCCGGTCTTGACGCCGATCGCCCTCGACCCCGCCCATCCGTTCCCGTTCATCCCGAATCTCGGCTTCGTTTTGTGCTTTGAACTCGTGCGCCGGGACGGGGCGGTGTTGACGATCTTGTTGCCGTTGCCGACAAAAGTGCGTCGTTTCATCCGTTTGCCGAAGATGGACGACGCGCCGGCGACCGCGCGGTACGTCACGCTCGAAAAGACCATCGTCAAATTCATCGGGCATCTCTTCCCGCGCCACACGCTCAAAAGCTCCGGGGCCTACCGGATCGTCCGCGACAGCGACGTAGAAATTGAGGAAGAAGCCGAAGACCTCGTCCGCGTTTTCGAGACGATGCTGAAGCGCCGCCGCCGCGGCGACGTCATCCGCCTCAAGATCGACGCGTCGACGCCCGAGCGCCTGCGCGCGTTGGTCGCTGAGCGCATGGGCGTTTCGCGCCACGCGGTGGAGGTCGTGGACGGCATTATGGGCCTGTCGCAAATTTCCGAGATGATCCCGGACGAGCGCCGCGATCTTCAGTTCCCGGCGTATGAGCCGCGGTTTCCCGAACGCATCCGCGAGCACGGGGGCGATTGTTTTTCCGCGATCCGGGCCAAAGACCTCATCGTCCATCATCCCTACGAAACGTTCGACGTCGTCGTGCAGTTTCTCAAACAGGCCGCCGCCGACCCCGACGTCGTCGCCATTAAACAAACGCTCTATCGCACATCGAAACAGTCGCCGATCGTTGAAGCCCTCGCCGAGGCCGCCGACGCCGGCAAGAACGTCACCGCCCTCGTCGAGTTGAAGGCGCGCTTCGACGAAGAGGCGAACATCAAATGGGCGCGGGCCCTTGAGCGCGCCGGCGTCAACGTCGTTTACGGCTTCATGGATTATAAGACGCATGCGAAGCTTTCGCTTATCGTGCGCCAGGAAGACGGAAAGTCCGTCACTTACGTCCATGTCGGCACGGGCAACTACCACCCGATCACGGCGAAGATTTATACGGATCTGTCTTTGTTCACCTGCGACCCGGAGGTCGGCCGGGACGCATCGCGCGTCTTCAACTACGTCACCGGCTACGCCAAACCCGAAAAATTCGAGACGTTCGCGGTCGCCCCGATGACCGGGCGCGCGCGCATCGTGCAGCTCATCGACGACGAGATCCGGCACGCACGCGCGGGAAGACCGGCGGCGATCTGGATGAAGATGAATTCGCTCGTCGATGGCGAAATGGTCGATAAGCTCTACGAAGCCAGCAACGCCGGGGTCCAGATCGATCTCGTCACGCGGGGCATTTGTTGTTTGCGGCCGGGCGTTCCCGGCATGTCGGAGAACATCCGCGTCAAAAGCATCGTGGGGCGTTTTTTAGAACATTCGCGCATTTACTGCTTCGGCGGCGGCGCGCCCCTGCCAAATCCGGGCGCTAAAGTTTACATTGCGTCGGCCGATTTGATGCCGCGGAATTTAACGCGGCGCGGCGAGGTCTTCTGCCCGCTGAAGAACGAAACCGTCCATAGCCAGGTCCTCGATCAGATTATGGTCGCGAACCTTAACGACGAGGCGCAAAGCTGGCGCATGACGCCCGACGCGCGGTGGGAGCGCGTGCGCCCCGCGGGCGACGTGACGCCCTTCAACGTGCACGATTACATGATGACCAACCCGTCTTTGTCCGGACGCGGCGCGGCGATCGAGTATAATGCGCCCAAGCCCTTGACGCATCGCTCCTGATGACCGCCGCGCGCCGCCTTTGCTCCGTATTTCGATGACGCCGACATCCCCGCATTCAACATCGAACCGGCGCGCGGTCGTCGACATCGGGTCGAATTCCGTCCGCCTCGTGATCTATGACGGACCCGCCCGCGCGCCGATCCAGATTTGCAACGAGAAAGCGTTGTGCGGCCTCGGCAAGGGCGTCGGCGGCGGCGCGCCGTTGGACCCTGAAGCGGTCGCCTCCGCCCTCGGCGCGCTGGAGCGGTTCCGTGCGGTCCTTGCCGTGCACGGCGATCCGCCGGTCAAGGCCGTGGCGACGGCGGCCGTGCGTGACGCCTCTGACGGCGCGGAATTTCTCGACGCCGCACGCGCGCGCGGGTTCGACGCGGAGTTGATCGGCGGAAGCCGGGAAGCTGAGTTGGCCGCGCTCGGCGTCTTGTCGTTCAATCCGCAGGCGGAGGGGGTCGTCGGCGACATGGGCGGCGGCAGCCTGGAATTGACCGCCGTTTCGAACGGGGACGTCGGGCGCCGGGTGTCGCTGCCGATCGGGCCGTTCCGGTTGTTGCAGGCGACCGGCGGCTCGTTGGCGCGGGCCGAGCGTATCGTCGCCGAGGCGCTGGACGGCGTCGGCTGGCTGAACGGCGCGCGGGGCCGGCTCTACGCCGTCGGCGGCGCGTGGCGCGCGGTCGGGCGCATCCACATGCGGTTGCGCCGCTATCCGCTGCCGATCCTCCAGCAATATGACGTCGCGTGCGGGGACGCGGTTGAGATTTGCGATCTCCTTTCGCACCAAAGCCCGCAATCGCTCGAAGAAATCCCGGGGCTCCCGCGCAAGCGCATCGAGACTTTGCCGCTCGCCGCGTTCGTGTTGAAAGCCGTCCTTTTACGGATGGATGCGACGTCGATGACGACGTCGGCCGGGGGCGTGCGCGAAGGGCTGTTGTTTGAAGATCTCGGCGCGGAGGCCCGCCGGACCGATCCGTTGGTCGCGGGCACGCAGTTTTTCGCCGAACGCTTGTCGCCCACCGCCGCGTTCGGCGCCGCCGCGGAGGCGTTCGTCGCGCCGTTATTCGACGATGCGGGGGCCGGCCGGTTGCGGCTGGCGCGAGCCGCGGCGCGGCTCGTCGACATCGGCGCGTATTTCCATCCCGATTTGCGCGGCGCGCATGCGGCCGACACCGTGGTGCGCGCGCCGCTGGCGGCGATCTCCCACGCCGAGCGCGCGGTCGTCGCGCTCGCTTTGTTCGTGCGCCATGAAGGCCGCCGCGCGAACCCGCCGGAGGCGCTCGCCGACATGTTCGGCGTCGCCTCGCCCGAGGCGCTCGCCTTCGCTCGCCGTCTGGGGGCGGCGCTACGGCTCGCCGGGGCCTTGTCGCCCAAAGCCGCCGAGCCGTTGCGCGCGTTTCGCTTGTCGAAAGAGCCGGACGCGATCGTCCTAACCGCGCCGCGACGGTTGCATGCGATGATTGATTCAACCCCGTTGCGACGCCTCGACAGCCTCGCGGCCGCCTTCGACGTCGCGCCCCGCGTCGACGTCGTCAGCTAGCGCGTTTCATCGCGGGCCGACTTGGCTCGAACCGGGCCAAGTCGCGCCGGGCGCGTTCCGAAGCGGCGCGGCGAGTGATCACATTTTCGAAAAACCGTCGGCGCGGCAACGCTTCGCTCACCTTGATTGTTCAGCTTTGCGTCATGTTCGCGCCCCTGTCCGCCGTCGCGGCGACCGTGTCGCCGCTCCGTCCGGCCGAGCCTGCGCCCGCCGCAGCGTCTTCGCCGGGGGCGGGCGCGCGTGCGTCCGGCGGCGCGACGCCTGCGACGTCCGGCGGCGTGCGCGTCGTCGACGTCTCGCGCGTCGCGCCGGTCTCGGCCGTGCAACCCGTCGCCGCGCAAGCGCCGTTTTCCGAAATCGAGGCCGCCGCTTCGAGCGAACAAAGCCCGTCCGCGCGATCAGGATCGGGCGCGCCGGGCGATCTCACCGAGGGCGAGCGACGCCAGGTCGAGGAGCTGCAAGCCCGCGACCGCGAAGTGCGCGCCCATGAGCAAGCGCACAAGGCGGTCGGCGGGCGCTACGCCGGGGCGATTTCCTACGAGTATACGACGGGCCCGGACGGGCAGCGGTACGCCGTCGGCGGCGAAGTGCCGATCGACATCGCGCCGGAAGACGATCCGGCGGCGACGGTCGAGAAGATGCAAGTCGTCATCGCCGCGGCGCTCGCGCCGGCCGAGCCTTCGCCGCAAGACCGTGCGGTCGCCTCCATGGCGCGCCAGCAACTCGCCGCAGCCCAGGCCGACCTCCAGGTCCAACGCGCCGCTGAGGCGCGCGGCGAAAGCCCCGACGACGACGCTGAAGACGCCGCCGGCGGCCCGCCGCCCGTCGATCTCGCCGCTGTCCGCGAGGCCTATGACCGGGCCGCCGCCGGGGTCGCGCGCGCCGGCTCCCCGCTGACGCTGTCGCGCGTCGCTTAAATCGCGCTGGCTTTTTGGCCGCGATTTCAGTACCCCGAACGCGAATGAGGGGCGGAGAGATCGCAACGGGCATGACGCCGATCGCCGAACGGTTGAAGGTGCGCGCGCTAAGCGGCGCGTTGGCGCTTGTTGCGGCCTGCGCGCTCGGCGCGTGCGGCGGCGGCGGGGCCGCGTCCGACGACGCCGCGGCGACGGCCGAAAATCCGCTGGACGACCCCGCCAACCTCGACGTGTGGTTGCAACGCCTCGAAGTCGGCAGCCGCGAAATCTTCGCCGCGCGCGACGCCGTCGCCGACGCGGTCGCCTTGCAAGACGGCGAACGCGTCGCCGACATCGGCGCGGGCACCGGGCTTTATTCGTTTTTGTTTGCGGACGCGGTCGGCGACGCCGGCGTCGTCTTCGCCGTCGACATCGAGCCGCGGTTTTTGACGCTGATTAATCAGCGGGCGTCGGATTTGGAAATCGTCAATGTGACGCCCGTCCTCGGCCGCGCCGATTCGGTGACCTTGCCGCCGCATAGCGTCGACGTCGTTTTTATTTCCGATACGTACAATTATTTCTACCGGCCGGACGCGTTGATGGAGACGGTGCGCACCGCGCTCGCCCCCGGCGGGCGGTTGTTCATTCTCGACTTTGATATCGAAGAAGGCGCGGCCCGCTCGGCGGAAAACGCCCATGTCCGCGTCGGCAAAGACGCGCTCGCCGAAGAGGTCGCCTCGTTCGGGTTCGAATTTGTCGGCCCGGTCGCCGTCGACGGGCTCGCCGAGACCTACATGTTGGCGTTCCGCAAGCCGGCGTAGCCTCGTCTTAAGTCAGACTGACGAAACGTCCGTCGGCGTCATGCCGCATCGGCGCTCCGCGGCGTTCAACGTATTCGCCATTAGCATCGCGATCGTCATCGGGCCGACGCCGCCGGGGACCGGCGTGATCGCGCGCGCGCGCTCGGCGGCCGGCTCGAAGTCGACGTCGCCGACAAGGCGCGTCTTGCCGGGGCCTTTGTCCGGCGCGTCGACGCGGTTAATCCCGACGTCGACGACGATCGCGCCGTCTTTGATCCACGCGCCTTTAACGAGCCCCGGCGCGCCGACGGCGGCGACCACAAGATCAGCCCGCGCGACGGCGCCCGCGAGGTCGCGCGTGCGGCTATGGGCGATGGTGACCGTGCAGTTCTCCTGCAAGAGGAGTTGCGCTGCGGGCTTGCCGACGATGTTCGAGCGGCCGACGACGACCGCGCGCTTCCCGGCCACCTCGACCCCCGACCGCTTCAGCAGCTGGACGATCCCCGCCGGCGTGCAC
>JBCCZS010000058.1:0-15852 GCA_039187035.1 Pseudomonadota bacterium
GCCGAGGGCGGCGGGATCGTACGGGTTCGGCGCGGACGGCCGCGCGGCGACGCGCCAGCGCGCGCACGCCGCGCTCGCCCCTTGCCGGGCGTGCGGCAAAACAAGAAGCGCCGCGCCGCCGCGCCGATCAGCCGCCAGCTTCAAACGCCGCGTCGCCGTGAAGTCCGCATCTTCCGCTTCAGCAATGACGAGCCCGACGGCGTCGGACGTCAACGCTTCTTCGACCGTCCACAAAACGTCGGCGAGCCGCGTCGGCGCGACGTGCAAGACGGGCCCGGCGCGCCCGCGCAAGGCGCCGAGCCCGGCCTCGTAAAGCCGTCCGGCGTCGTGCACGTATCGGCGCTGCGCGACCCACAGAACCGCGCCGCGACGGGGCTCGTCTTGTTGCGCGGCCGCGGCGAGCGCGAAGCCGAGCGCGGCGGCGCGGTCCCCGTACGACGCCTCGCACACTTCATGGACGCCGCGCGCGCCGAGCCCGAACGGAAAGCTCGGCGCCGACGCCGCGGCCGCGCACCCCGCCTCTCCCCATCGAAAAACGCCTTTCGGCAACGCCGGATGCGTTTGCGTTGTCTGCGCCGCCATACCCTTGCTCCCGCCCCCCACGGACGTCTTCATAATGTTCATGTTTTGTTCTAAACCTAAAAGAGTCAAGAGGGCGTTGACGCGCACGGCGATTCTCGCACTCGGCGCGCCGATCCGCCGCCAGCGACAAAAAAACAGACACGATTGATTTTTTTTGCCTCCCTGGCATCCTCCCGCAACGACGTCGCCTAGACGAGCGACGCGCCGGGAGGATCTTGCATGAACGCCGTCCGCTTAACGCTTATCGCCCTCGCCTCGCTCGCCGCTTCCCTTGGCGCAGCCCTCGCCGCCTCGCCGACGGGCGCGCACGACGACAAAAAAGAACGCGTCCGATCAACGGACGAATTCGTCTCGCGCGACGGCCAAGGCATCGATCCGGACAGCCACCCCGGCAACGCGCTCTACGCGGAGAATTGCGGGACCTGCCACAATGGGCGCGTTCCCAAGGCGCCGGCGACCGTTTGGCTCGAAATGATGGCGCCGGACGCGCTCCTCGCGGCGATGACGGACGGCATCATGAAACAACAGGCCGCCCATCTCGGCACGGAACAAAAAACGCAAATCGCGGAATATCTGACCCGAACGTCGCTCGCCGACTATACGCCGCCGCCGCCGCCGGAAAAGTGCGACGCGGACCGGGCGGGTTTTGACGGGCCGCCGCCGGCGCGGGTCGGCTGGGGCCACGACACCCGGCGCTTCGTGCCGCAAGAGGTCGCCGGGCTCGCGGGCGAGGATCTCAAAAGCCTTGAGTTGAAATGGGCGTTCGCCTACCCGGCCGCCGTGCGCGCGCGCTCGCAACCGGCGATCGGCTGGAACACCATCTTCGTCGGCAGCCAAGACGGGACGGTCTATGCGTTCGACTTAGAGACCGGCTGTACGAAATGGACGCAGCGCGTCTCCGCAGAAGTGCGTACGGGGATCATCGTCGATGCGGCTACGGAGCGGCTTTACTTCGGCGACTTTCTCGGCCGCGCTTACGCGGCGGACGCCAAGACCGGCGAAATCTTGTGGCGCACGAAGGTCGACGACCATCCGAACGCGACCATCACCGGCACGCCGACGCTAGGCGACGACTTTTTGTACGTGCCCGTCTCATCGCTCGAGGTTACCTCGGCAGCGGACCCGACCTACGCCTGTTGCACTTTTCGCGGCGCGCTTGCGGCGCTGAACCCCGAGACGGGGGCCGTCGTCTGGAAAACCCACACGATCCCCGAGGAGCCGAGCGCGTTTGGCGAGACGTCGATCGGCACCAAGATCTTCGGCCCCTCCGGCGCGCCGGTGTGGACCGCGCCGACATACGACGCCAAACGCGGGCGGGTCTATTTCGGGTCCGGCGAGAACTACTCATCGCCCGCCGACGGGAACTCGGACGCCGTCTTCGCCATCGACGCCAAGACGGGCGAGAAAATCTGGCGCCGGCAATTGACCGCGAACGACGCCTGGAACGTCGGCTGCATGATGGACAATGAAAACTGCCCCGAAGAAGACGGTCCGGACGTCGATCTGTCCGCGGCGCCGCTTATCGTTCCGACCTCTGAGGAAGAGGATATTCTGGTGGTCGGACAAAAATCCGGCGTCGCCTACGGGATCGACATCGACACCGGCGATTTGCTTTGGAACCGCCGCCTCGGCCATGGCGGCACGCAAGGCGGCGTTCATTTCGGCATGGCGGCGGACGGCGCGCGCGTCTACGTCCCGATCAACGACATGAAGGACACCCGCGACGCGCGGGTTTACAACGCGGCGCAATACGGGGCCGGCGTCCACGCCATCGACGCGCGGTCGGGCGACGTCTTGTGGCGTAACGTCGCCGACGACGTCTGCGCGGGCCGGGAATATTGCGACCCGGGCGTCTCGGCGGCGGTGACGGCCGTGCCGGGCGCGCTCATCGCCGGTCACCTTGACGGGCGCTTGCGCGCCTATGACGCCGAGAGCGGCGCGGTCCTCTGGTCGTTCGACACGACGCAACCAATCGCGACGATCTCCGGCGAAACCGCGAGCGGCGGGTCGATGAGCGGCCCGGGCCCGGCGGTCGCGAACGGCTACCTCGTCGCAAATTCCGGCTACGGCCTTTATTACCATATGCCCGGCAATGTCTTACTGGTCTTCGGCCGCGACGATATTGAGTAAGACGGCGCGGACCGATGAGCCGACCGATTTGACCGCGGCCCGGCGGCGCATGCGGGTATGATCGCCGCACGGGCGCTTATCTGACGGGCCGACGTTCTATTGGGCCGGAACGTCGCCGCCAACCGCCCAGGCCAAGCAGCGATCGAGGATTGTGTTGAAGGCGGGAACGGCCCAGGCGCCGTTTTCCTGGTGCGGATAATAATCGACCAAGGGGGTCATATCGTAGTGACTGCGCCGGTGCCCGGGCGTGAAGTAGACGATCTCGCCGGCGCCGACGCGCTTGCGGTAGAGGACCGGCCAACGCGTTTCGGCGTCCCACTCGCGTTCGACGAACCCGCGGGCGGGCCCCTGCCCTTGCGCGTCCATCAAAATGTCGATGTCGCCGAAAAGCCGCATGTAATAGAGCTCGTCGCCGCCCTCGACCTCGAAGTCGCCGACGCCGGCGACCAGCGGATCGTCAGGGTTGACGGCATGCACCCTATAGGGCGCGATCGGCGGATGGGCGGCGAACTGGCTGCCCAGCAACGCCATGAAACCGGTGTCGTCCTGCGGTGCGAACCAGCGGCCGGTCTCATTCTGTGCAAGGATCGAATTCGTCCCGTGGAGCGCGAGCCAGCGCCCGCCGCGATCGAGAAACGCTTGCAAGGCGTCGACTTGCGGGACGTCCGGCACGACGTCGCACGTATAGGTGACGAGGCAATCCGCCCCGTCCAAAAATCCCGGCGTCGCATAATCGGGCGCGACCTTGGTGCGCACGCGCGGGTAGGCGGCAAGGCGTTGCAAGAGCTGCAAGCGGGCGTAGTCAATGTCGTGATAAAGCCCGCCGGCGATCAACCGGGCGCTGACGAAAGTCGGTTTCTGCACATCTTCGGCGGCCACGAACTTCGGCGCCTCCCGAATAAATTTGTGACGCGGCGGCGCCCCACACGCCGCCGCGTCGTTCCGCCAGCCCGAGGGTCCGGCGCAAAGCGGCTTACCCGATTGTGATCGTCACCGGATTGCCGAACGCGTCGACGGCCTCCCACGAGTCGCCGGCGCCCATGCCGCCGTCGAGCATCGTGCAGCCGGATTGTCCGGCTTCGGTCGTGATGCACAACTCGTCGCCGTCAATCGTCCACTTGCCGCCGCCGGCGCTGTCGGTCGTATACGTACCGTCGTCGCTATAGGTCGCCACGATTTCCGTTCCGTCGGCGTACGTGTAAGTCACGGACGCGCCCGTCATCGCGTCCATCGTGTCGTTGGCCTGCGCCGCGCCGAGGCTCGCCGCCAGCGCCGCGGCGCCGATCAAATACCCTCGCATGGTTTCGTCTCCATACCCTGTTCGCCGCTCGCCGGCGGCCCTATAATGAAAAATACGCTACGCAACATCGTACAACGCAACGAAAAGGCGCTCCGCATGCGATCCTTCGAGGACCTCCGGATCGGCGAAAATTCGGTTTCCGAGCCGTTGACCGTGGACGGCGCCGACATGGTCGATTTCGCCAAACGCTACGACCCCCAATGGTTCCACGCCGACGAAGAAGCCGCCAAAGCGTCGATCTTCGGCGAGACCGTCGCGAGCGGGATCTACACCGCAGCCCTTTGGCGCAAGCTCGACCATTCGATCAACGGCGACGTCGACTTTATTTGCGGCGTCGCTTGGGAGGACGTGCGCTGGGCCAAAGCCGTGCGCGCCGGCGACGTCCTGCGCGCAACGTCCGAAATTCTCGAAAAGCGCCCCTCCGCGTCCGACCCGACGCGCGGCGTGGCGGTGTTTCTCTACGGGCTCGTCAATCAGCATGGGGAGACGGTCTTTTCTTGCCGTTCGATCAACCTGGTTCGCACACGGTCGGCTCCGGATTAATCCAGATTTCATCGCCGTCGACGCGCAACCGGAACACCGGCAACGGCTTGTCCGTCAACTGGCCGATGGGCTTTCCGTCCTTCAAATTGAACCGTTGTCCATGTAGCGGACAAAAGATGTAACACCCCCTGATTTTTCCGCCTTCGAGCGCTTGCAGTTGGTGCGTGCAGAGATTTTCTACCGCAAGGAAACCGTCGCGCGTGTTGCAGATCAGGATGGAGCGCCCGTCAATGTCGACCGCTTTCGAGGCGTTTTCGGGAATGTCGCCGACCTTCGCCGCGTAGGCGTATCCGTCCGCCATCGACAGCGCCCTATGATCGTTGGTCGAAGCGTCGACCGACCATGGCCGAGGCGATGTTGATTTTCTGGATGTCGATGGCGCCGCCGGCGATGCCCCAGCCCCACGCGTCGCGCATCCGGCGTTCCATCGGAAAATCCGTCGAATAGCCGTAGGCGCCCATCATCTGGACGGCCGATCCGGTGACTTCCCGCGCGATCTCGTTGGCGTAACATTTTGCTACGGACGAATCGAGAATGCTCGGCAGGCCAAGCTCGGTGTTGCAAGCGACGCGATGAATGAGGAGCCGCGCAGCTTCGACGCGCATTTGCATTTCCGCCAGCCGCAGTTGCACCGCCTGGAAATCGACGATCGGTTTGCCGAATTGCTTACGCTCTTGAACATAGTCGACGACGTCTTCGAGCGCGCCGGACGCTTGGCCGAGCGCCATCGTCGCATTGCCGCACCGCTCGAGGTCGAACGCCTCCATGAGCTTTTTGAAGCCCCCGGCCGGCACGACGACGTTTTCGGCCGGCAGTTCCGCGCCGTCGAAAAAGATGTCGCTCGACGGCACGCCGCGGAACCCCATCAGCTGTTCTTGCGGTCCGAACGTGACGCCCGGCGTTTCTTTGTCGACGTAAACCGCGCCGATGCCCTTTGCGCCGGGGTGGTCGGACATGCGGCACCACACGACGTAGCCGTCCGCGTGGCCGCCGCCGGAACACCAGCGTTTCATCCCGTCGACGATCACTTTGTCGCCGTCGATCCGCGCTTTGGTCTTTAAATCCGTGACGGCGGAGCCGGCGTCCGGTTCCGACATGGCGATCGCAACGACTTTCTCGCCCCGACAAACCGCCGGGACGACCCGCTCTTTCAACGCCTCGGACCCGAAATGTTCGATCGCTTTGACCGGACCGACGCACGACTCAAAAATCGGGAACGCGACCGCGGACGAGATCTTCGCGAATTCCTCGACGATCAACAGCGCGTCGATATTGCCGAGGCCGAGCCCGCCGAGCCGTTCGGGGATGTTGACGCCGAGGAACCCCATCTCGGCATATTGTTTGACGAGGCCGTGAGACGGCGGTTCGGCGTTCGCCTCGCAGCGCTTGGCGACTTCGGGGAGTTCGGCGCGCGCGAACTGTCGCGCCGTTTCTTGGAGTTTGACTTGGTCGTCGGTGAGCCGAAAATCCATCGCGTCGCCCGCTGGTCGCTGAGCGGCGAGCCTAGCCAGCGCACGAGACGGCGCCAACCGAAAAAACAGACATGATTGTTTTTAATTTGCCCGCGCGATATCCCGACATCGCAACCGGACTGTCGACAACGAGGCGGATCGCGACATGAATCCAAGACTATTGGACGGGGTCACGGTGTTGGACGTCGGCCGCTATGTCGCCGGCCCCTATTGCGCGACGCTCCTGGGGTGTTTCGGCGCGGACGTGATCCGGGTGGAGCGGCGCGAGGGCGGCG
This sequence comes from Pseudomonadota bacterium, assembly GCA_039187035.1. GTDB lineage: Bacteria > Pseudomonadota > Alphaproteobacteria > Caulobacterales > Parvularculaceae > JAJFFW01. Next base: position 6,303 of record JBCCZS010000058.1, read on the forward strand.
AGGACCGATATATTTCGCCTCTCTTTGAGTGCGACGACGGAACGCCGGGCGAAGGCGGCCTGTTTTTTCAAACCGCTTGCGGCAAGAAGTCCGTGACGCTCGATCTCGCCCGCCCCGAAGGCCGCGCCGTCCTTACGCGCCTCGCCGCCGGGGTCGACGTCGTGGTCGCGAACTTGCCGCCCAAAGCGCTCGCCAAACTGGGCCTCGATGAGGAAACGCTGCGCGCGGCGAACCCCCGCGCGATCCTCGTCACGCAAACGAGTTTCGGGACGACCGGTCCCGACAAAGACAAAGGCGGCTTTGACGGCGTCGCGCAAGCGATGTCCGGCGCGATGTATTTGAGCGGAACGCCCGGGGCCCCGGTGAAGGCGGGCGCGCCGTATGTCGATTTTTCCACCGCAGTGTTTTCCGCGCTCGGGGCGATGGCGGCGTTGATGGATCGCGAGCGGACGGGCCGCGGCCAACAGGTCGAGACGACGCTCCTCGGCGCCGCGCTTGCGGCGATGAACGCCCACCTCGCCGAGCAAGCGGTCACCCAAAAGAACCGCGTCGGCACCGGCAACCGCGTCCAGACATCCGCGCCGTCCGACGTCTTTGCGACGACCGACGGGCATATTTTAGTGCATACCGTCGGGGACGGCCTTTTTAAGCGGTGGGCCAAACTCGTCGGTCGACCGGAGTTCGCCGACGACCCGGCCTATCGCGGCGACCAGGCCCGCGGCGACCGGCGCGACGTTCTGTGCGCCGTCATGGCCGAGTGGTGCGCCGTCCGGACGACACGCGCGGCGCTGGAGGCGTTGGAGACGGCGGGCGTCCCCTGCGGCCCGGTCCTGTCGATGCAGGAAGCGCTCGACAACCCGCAAACGCGGGCCGTCGGCGTCTTTCGGGACGTTGACTATCCCGGCGCGCCGACGCCGGTTCCGGCCGCCGATTTACCCATCCGGTTTTCCGCGCTGGAGGCCGGCGGCGTCGGCCGCCCGCCCCGCCTGGGCGAGCACACCGAGGCCGTTCTCGCCGAGTTCGGGTACGCCCCGGCGGAAATCGCCGCCTTGCAGGCCGCCGAAATCATCTAGCGAGGCGGCCGTTTAGGCGGCCGCAAGAAAAAACAATCATGTCTGTTTTTCTTTTCACGCCGGTCGGGCCATGGTAGCATTCGATCAATCAGAAGGTCGCTAAGGAGCGAGCGATGGACGCGCAGACGACGCAGCGCATCAAGGCCGGCATGGCGTATGAGAAGGCCCGGTCGGGCCCGCCGGAGGGGTTTCCGGTCCTGCCGCCCGTGCCGAGCGGGCGCTATGTCGACCCCGCCTTCAACGACCTGGAAATGCAAAAGCTCTGGAAAAAGAGTTGGGTCTACGCCGCGCACCTCGATGAGTTGCCGGAGCCCGGCTCGTTCATCCTGTGGAAACGGCTCGGCTCGCCGATCCTCATCGTGCGCGGGAAAGACGACGTCGTACGGGCGTTTTACAACACCTGCCGCCATCGCGGCGGCCCGCTCGTCAAAGAAGACGCGGGCCGGCGCAATCTATTCGTATGCGGATATCACGGATGGAGCTACAACCATCAAGGCGATTTGGTGGCGGTGCGTGACCCGCGCGACTTTCCGGATTTCGACATGTCGTGCCTCGGCTTGATTTCCGTACGCTGCGAACGCCTCGGCAATTGGATCTTCATCAATTGCGACGAGAACGCCGAACCGCTCATCGATTATCTTGGTCCGGTAGCGGACGAAATGCAGCAGTTTCAGCCGGACACGATCCGGTTGGCCCATAAGGCCGAGTACGAAGTGCCGTGCAACGTTAAGATCCTGTTGGACGCCTTTCTTGAGACCTACCATCTGAAATCAATCCATCAGCAAACGGTCGATCGCTTTCTCGACCACCTCGGCACGACGATCGAGTTATGGCCGCGCGGGCATTCGCGCATGGTCACGCCGAACCGCCGCCCGGATTGGAAAGATCCCGGCGTTGCAGGTCTGCCCGTCATCGATACGGTCGGCGAAATCGCGCGCGACAATAACGTCTCGTATCACGTCTTCCCCAACATTGTGTGCCCGCCCTCGCCGAGCGGCATGCCGTTCCTCGTCTTTTGGCCGAAGACGTTGAACACGATGGTCATCGAGTGCGTTTGGTTTTCGCCGAGTTGGGGCGACGGACCGCTCCCTGAAATATGGGAAACCCGGGTCGGCAATTTCGAGCGCATCCTCGAAGAAGACACGCAATTCGCGCCGCAAATTCAGGAGTCGGTCGAAAGCGACGGCTTCCGCGGCCTGCAGCTGTCCTATCAGGAACGCCGCTTGTACCACTGGCATGAGGAACTCGACCGGCGGATCGGGGACGCGGGCGACCCGGCCTTGCGCGTCAAACCGATGCTGTCGCCTTTCGTCGAAAACCCGTCCGCGCGAACGGCGGCGGAATAGGCCGGCGCGGGGGTGAGCGGCTTCGGGATCCTGAGCGCCGGCGCCTTCGCGCCCCGCCAGCGCATCGCCCGCGCCGCAATCGCCGACGCGATGTCGTGGGCGCAGCCGGCGCTTAAATCGGCGGCCAAGGGCGTGCGCGCCTTTGCGGCGTGGGACGAAGACCCCATCACCCTCGGCGTCGAGGCGGCCCGATCGGCCGTTAAATCAGCGCCGGGCGTACGTGCGGACCAACTGTGCTTCGCCTCGACGACCGCCCCTTTCCTCGACCGCCAGAACGCCGGCGTAATCGCGGCCGCGTTGGATTTGCCGGCCGAGACGTTCGTATTCGAAACCTCCGGCGGGCAACGCGCCGCGACGTCGGCGTTGATTGCGGCCGGCGCGTCGCGCGAGCGCGCAACGCTTGCGGTCGCGGCCGACGTCCGTCCCGTCCGCGCAGGCTCGCCGTTGGAGATGCAAGCGGGCGATGCGGGCGCGGCCGTTCTCCTCGGCCCCGGTGATCCGATTGCGGAATTTCTCGGCGCGAATTCCGTTTACGCCGACCTTGTCGATCATTATCGGACGGCGGAAACAGGCGTCGACTACGTCCTTGAAGAGCGATGGTATCGCGACGTCGGCCTGTCGCGCCTCGCACCCTCCGCCGCCGCGCCGCTGCTTGAAGAAGCGGGCGTCAGCGCCGCGGAGATCACGCACCTGATCGCGCCGAGCGCCAATCCCTCGCTCGCCGGCGCGACCGCTAAAGCGCTCGGCGTCGATCGCGGGCGCCTCGCGGACAGCCTTTACGACTATTGCGGCCATGCGGGGGTCGCGCACCCCCTGTTGGCGTTGGTCGAAACGCTGAAGACGGCCCGTCCCGGCGAGACCGTTCTGGTCTTGGGGTTCGGCCAGGGGTGCGACGCGCTCTTGTTCCGCACGACCGAAGCGCTGCGGGACTTCCAAGAGCGCGCGCCGGCGCCGATCGCCGACGATCCGTACAGGACGGAAGAGAATTATCTCCGCTTTCTATCCGCGCGCGGCGCGATCGACGTCGATTGGGGCATGCGCGCCGAGCGCGACAACCGCACCGCCCACACGGTCGCATTCGATAAATCGCGCGCCATAACGGGGTTCGTCGGCGGCCGCTGCCGGGTTTGCGGCACGCCGCAATTCCCTAAGTCGCGCCGTTGCGTGAACCCCGATTGCGCCGCCCTGGACACGCAGGACGATTATCGCTTCGCCGATCGCCGTGCGACGATCAAGTCCTACACGGAGGACTGGCTCGCCTTCACGCGCGAGCCGCCGCTCGTTTACGGAAACGTCTCTTTCGAGGGCGGCGGCAACGTCTTTATGGAAATGTGCGATTTCGCGCCGGGCGACGCGGCCGTCGGCGCGGCCCTCGCCATGCGCTTGCGCATCAAAGACGTCGATACGCAGCGCGGGTTCCATCGCTATTTCTGGAATGCCGCGCCGGCCGAAGGGGGCGCGCATGGCTGAGGGCGTCCGCGATAAGGTCGCGATCGTCGGGATGGGCTGCACGCGCTTCGGCGAACGGTGGGACGCGCGCCCCGAAGACCTCGTCACCGAAGCCTTCGAAGAGGCGCTCGGCGACGCCGGCCTAGAGCGCGACCAGATAGAAGCGGCCTGGTTCGGCGTCTTTTACGACGAACAGAATGTCGGAAAGTCCGCCTACCCCTTGTCGCAATATCTCCGCCTGCCGAACGTCCCGGTGACGCGGGTGGAAAATCTCTGTGCGACCGGCACCGAAGCGCTGCGCGGCGCCGTATACGCCGTGGCCGCCGGCGCCTGCGACATCGCCCTCGCGATGGGTTGCGAGAAGCTCAAAGACACCGGCTTTGCGGGCCTGCCCGAACGCACGAAGGGGACGTTCGAAGACCTCTATCAGCCGAATTTCACGCCGCCCGGCGCCTTTGCGCAACTGGGCGCCGCGTACGCCGCCAAACACGGCCTCGACATGGGCGATTTGAAGCGCGCCATGGCGCACGTCTCGTGGAAAAGTCACGAAAACGGCGCCCAGAATGAGAAGGCGCATTTGCGCCGGCGCTTAACGATGGAGCAGATCCTCAATGCGCCGACGGTCGCCTACCCGCTCGGCGTCTTCGATTGCTGCGGCGTTTCCGACGGGGCCGCATGCGCAATCGTCGCGCGGCCGGAGATTGCGCGGTCGCTCGTCGGCGACGGTTTCGTCACGGTCAAAGCCATGCAACTCGCCCCCTCGAACGGCGTCGAGATGGGGCACCAATCGTGGGACGGCGCGCATACGCTGACGACGCGCAAAGCCGCCGCGCGCGCCTACGCGGAGGCCGGGGTTAGCGATCCGCATGCCGATATTAGCCTCACGGAAGTGCACGATTGCTTCTCAATCACCGAGCTTGTGCTCATGGAAGATCTCGGGCTCTCCGACGACGGCGCCGCGCCCGGCGACATTCTCGACGGGCGCTACGACGCCGACGGCGCGATCCCGTGCCAGATCGACGGCGGCCTGAAATGCTTCGGCCATCCGATCGGCGCGTCGGGCCTGCGCATGACGTACGAAATCTATCTGCAGCTTACGGGGCGGGCCGGGACCCGGCAGCTCGCATCGCCCAAATTCGGGCTCGCGCAAAATCTTGGCGGCATTCCGAACCGGAACGTCGCCGCAATTTCGATCTTCGGTCGCAACGACTAATTCAGGGGACGCAAAGTCGATGGATAAGAAAATAAACGAGAAGCCCCTCGGCGCCGCGGCGGCGGAACGCGCCGACAACGTCACGCAACTCCGCGATTATTCGGGCATGACGCTCGAAGAGCTTTCAAACGCGCCGACGGTCTACCGCGACGGGCTTTTGGACGGCAAAACCGCCGTCATTTCCGGCGGCGGCAGCGGCATGGGCCGCGCGATGGCGGTGCTCTTCGCCCGCCTCGGCGCGAACGTCGTCATTTGCGGGCGACGCGAGGAAAAGCTGGCGGAAGTCCGTGACGGGATCAAAAACCATGTCGGCCGCGAGATCAGCTACAAGCCCTTGACCATTAGAGACGCCGACTCGGTCGACATCTTTATGGAGGAGACGTTCAAAAAGTTCGGCGCGATCGACGTCTTGATCAATAGCGCCGGCGGTCAATTCTCTCAGGATGCGGTGGATTTCTCGCGGAAGGGTTGGCTCGCGGTCATCGACACGAATTTGAACGGCACGTGGTGGATGATGCAGGAGGCCGCCCAACGCTGGCGCGACAAGGGCGCGCCCGGCAACATCATCAACATCGTCGCGACGGTCGAGCGCGGCATGCCGCAATCGGCGCACTCCTGCGCGGCGCGCGCCGGGGTGATCTATCTTTCCAAAACGGTGTCGACGGAATGGGCGCCGCTGAACATCAAAGTGAACTGCATCGCGCCGGGCGCGATCGAAACCGAGGGCGTAACCCAATATCCAGGCGAAGCGCTGGACAATTTCCCGATGGCCAATCCGATGAAACGGTTCGGCGACGTGTGGGATATCGCCGAAACGGCCGTCTATCTCGCCGCCCCGTCCTCAAAGTTCGTGACCGGCGAAGTCATCGCCGTCGACGGCGGCATGTCGCAATATGGCTGGGTCTGGCCGATCGGCAAACCGGACTATTTCAAAGACTAACAAAAAAGAGGAAACGCTCATGGTCGATACGCCGCTTTCGCGCATCCCGCGCGATCAGCTCCCGGAGGAATTTGGTCTCGCCTGGGATACGCTCAACGGGTTGACGGGGGAGCCGGCGTTCGTCGAAGCGTTCGCCAACGCGCCCGACGTCCTAAGGTTCGTCATGGGCGACTTCTACGCGAAGCTCTTTTTCGGCGGGCGCGTCGATGGGAAATACAAACAACTCGCCCGCCTCTACCTGTCGATGACGCACGGCTGCGCGACCTGCAACAAACAAAACGTGCCCGGCAGCTTGGAGGCCGGCGTTTCCGAGGAGCAAATCGCGGCGATTACCGATTATGAAAACGGCCCGTTCGACGAGGCTGAAAAGGCCGTCTTGAAATACGCTGCACAAGTTGCGTTGACGAACCCCGACGGCCGCGTCGGCGCGGACCTCTATGCGGCGCTCCGCCAACACTTTGACGACGGACAAATTTGCGAACTCGGCACGGTCATGGCCGTCATTAGCGGCATGGCGAAACTGTCATTCGTTCTCGATCTCGTCGAGAAGGAAGCTTATTGCGAATTCGCCGCCGCATCGTAGCGGCTCGATGCTCCCTAGGGCTTGAAAACCGCCCGGGGACAGTGCACCTACACGTGGCTACCATGCTTGTCGGCCGTCTATCAGGCCTCTAACGAAGCTTTTTATTCCCCTTCAATCATTGGCGGCGTTTGCGGAGGTTCGATCACGATGGTCGACCCCGGTCAGGCCTAGTGGAAAGGACATCAAATGGCTTCGGGAAAAGTGAAATGGTTCAACACGCAAAAAGGCTACGGCTTCATTGCGCCGGATGACGGCGGCAAAGACGTGTTCGTGCATGCGACGGCGTTGGAGGCGGCGGGGATCTCCGCGCTCAACGACGGCCAGGCGGTGACCTTCGAACTGAGCACGGATCGCGGGAAAACGGCCGCGTCCCAATTGAAACTCGTCGACTGACGCGGCGGATTTCCGAGGCGCGGTCCCAATTTGCCTCTGGGATCGCGCCCGACGGACGCCGCGCTCCTATTGGCGGCGCGGCCCTCATCTAAAATTTCACGATCGCGCCGCCGTCGACGTTGAGGCCGACGCCTGAAACGAATTGCGCGTCGTTCGACGCCAAGAAAAGCGCCGCGGCGGCGACGTCGTCGGGGCGACCGAGCCGGCCGACCGGCGCTTTTTCCTCCCAATACTGACGGAAATCTTCATCGGCGAAGAACGGTTCCGACAGCGCCGTGACGATGGCGCCGGGCTGTATGTAATTCGCCGTGATGCCGAACTTGCCGAGATCGACCGCCATCGATTTCGTCATGCCGGCGACCGCGTGTTTGGAGGTCCCGTAAACGAAGAGCGACGGCCCCGCCATATCGGACATGATCGAGCCGAGATTGATGATGCGCCCGGCGCCGCTTTGTTTCAGGAGCGGCAACGCGGCCTGCGTGATCTTGAACATCGCGGTGACGTTGATCCCCATCACCCGGTCCCAAAGCTCGTCGGTCGTCGCCTCCAAATCGCCGCCTTGGGCGACGCCGGCGTTGTTGACGAGGATGTCGAGGCCGCCGAGCTTTTGCGTCGCCGCGGCGACGATGCGGGCGGCGGCTTCCGGCGCGGCGACGTCCTGTTCGAAGGCGAGCGCGTTCGGATGCGTCGCGAACGCCTCGTGCGGCTTTTGTTGCGGCAGATCGACGATGAGCACCTTCGCCCCCTCGTCGATAAACAGCCGGGCGATCGCTTCGCCGATACCGCTCGCCCCGCCGGTGACGATGGCGCGTTTCTCAGAGAGTTTGCCGAGTTTCGACCATTGCGCGGACGCGGCGGACGCCGCCGCCTTATCTTTATCGGCCGCCTCGCTGCGTGCGCCGAACAACTTACTGAAGACGTCAGACATACATTCCCCAACCATTACGGGCGCCACGAAAAAAGCCGGCCCGTCGGGGCCGGCTTTCCTCGTCAGCGACGGCGCCCGATACTTTAGAAACGCGCGCCGATTTCAGCTCCCCAAACGCGCGGCTCCCCATACTGACTGAAAATCCACAGCGTCGCCACCGGCTGCGACGACACGCGATAACGCTCGTCGGTGAGATTTCGGCCGAAAACGCGCGCGAAGTAGCGATCGTCGGGCCCGGCGATTTCCAAAGACGCGCTTAACAGCGTGCGGGCGTTGAGGGTCGTATCGAACTGCGGACCGACGTCTGAGTAGTTGAAGACCTGTTCGTCTTCGTATGCCGCCGCAATATTCGCGCGTAGCGTGTGATCATTGACTATCGGCTGCTCATACCGGCCGAAGAGCGTGTACATGAACTCAGGCGTCCGCGTTAGCGGGCGATTTGAGAAGTCGACGTCGATGATCCCGTCAAAGTCGGTGTCCGCTTCAAAGGACTCAAATTCACCGTCCTGCCAGGCCATGTTCCCGCCGATCGTCAGGCCCTCAATCGGCGTCAGCCAATTGGCTTCCAACTCGACGCCGTAGATTTCCAACTCGGCGGCGTTGAAGAAGCGCGTTTCTTGGAACTGCTGGCCGAAGCTGTTGGTCAGCGTCGCCGCGATTTGGCGCTGTGCATCTTCATATTGCGCGAAGAAGAATGTCGGGTTCAGCGTGAAGGCGCCGTCCGCCCACGTCGTACGGAAACCCGCTTCATAGGAGATCACGGTCTCAGGTTCCGTCGCCGCGACCCCGAGCGGCGTCAACTCCGCGCCGGTCGTGCCGGACTGGTCGTTGAACGCGCCGGAACGGAAGCTCCGCGAGACGCTCGCGTACCCGAAGATATCATCCGTAAACGCATAAGACAGAACGGCGCGCCAGCTCGGCTCTTCAAAATCGGCCGAGCTCTCCAGAACGCCGGTCGAAAAGCGGTCGAAATCCGCCGCCCCGAGCGGGCCCAACGACGCAAAGCTTAGCGACGTATCGAAGCCGCCGCCCAACGCTTGGAAGAACACCTGGTTCCGGCCGATCCAGTCTTTTTCTTCCCACGTGTAGCGCAGGCCGCCCGAGAGCGTCAGGCGATCGGTGACCTGATAGGTCATGTCGCCGTAGAGCGCGTAGGCGGTCGCATCCTGCGCGTTACACAAGACTTGCGGATTGTCGTTGAACGTCCCGAACGGGAGCGTCGTTCCGAACAAATCGAGGAAGCCGAGCACCTGCGTCACGCAGAACGTCGTGTCGTTTTCCTGGTAGAAGCCGCCGAACACGAAATCGAGTTGATCGGTGGCCTGCCAATTAAGCCGAATTTCCTGCTGAAACGTTTCGCGCTCGTCGGCGCGATTGGCGTCGAACAGCGAGATCGGGCCAACCTCGCCGACATAGTTGCTTGGCAGCTGCGAGGCTTGATCGCGGAAACCGGTGATCGATTTTAACGTGACGTTTTCCGCTAGCTCCCAATTCATGTTCAGATAGTAGCCGTTGACGTCGACCTGGTGGCCGTCGAGCAGATTGATGTCTACGCCGGTCGCCGCTTCCGAGGTGATCCCCGCATTATCAAGCGGATCGCCCGGATCCTCTGTAAACCCGAGACC